>NZ_JBXPBP010000011.1:0-115731 GCF_056924295.1 Enterococcus sp. LJL128
ACATAGAGCCAAAATACTCTACCACTACTGTAATAGATATTGTCACAAATTACATTAAGAATTATAATACCCATAGAATTCAACGGAAGTTGGGTTATCTATCACCGATAGCCTATCGAAAACAGACCGTTTAATCGCCTCTCTTTTGCCCTCTCACTTTTGGGGGTCAGTGCCGAAACGGTTAGCTTCAAGCAATAAGCCGGGATTTACGGAAATTGCTCCACAAATTTTTGCTAAATTCCGGCTTATTGCCAAAGAAGTTGTTTCTATCTCACCGTTTATTCGGATTTAAGCGTACGAAAAGTCTGGGAATTTAGTTCTGTCCCAGACTCGTTTTTTTAATCAATAGCTGGTATGAATCCAGTAATGGCAGTCATTTTAAATTAAGAAATAAATACGCTTATTATTAGTAAGCATATTTGTTGTCATTTTATAAAAAAAGCTTATAATTTATTTTGCAAAGGTCAGTGAACGTCAAAGAAGATAGGGAGCTGCCTTTCAAATGAATATAGGAGGTTTGTAATTATGGCAAAAGAACATTATGACAGAAGTAAACTCCATGTAAATATCGGGACTATTGGTCACGTCGATCATGGGAAAACAACATTAACCGCTGCAATCACTACAGTATTAGGGAAAAAAGGCCTGGCAAACCCCCAGGATTATGCAAGTATTGATGCAGCTCCTGAAGAACGTGAACGTGGTATTACCATTAATACTGCCCATGTCGAATATGAAACTGAAAAACGGCATTATGCCCATATTGATGCACCAGGGCACGCAGATTATGTGAAAAATATGATTACTGGCGCTGCTCAAATGGATGGAGCGATTTTGGTTGTTTCTGCAACAGATGGACCAATGCCTCAGACTAGAGAGCATATTCTACTTTCACGTCAGGTTGGCGTAAAATACTTAATCGTATTTTTGAATAAAACAGACCTGGTCGATGACGACGAGTTGATAGATCTAGTAGAGATGGAAGTCCGTGAGTTATTAAATGAGTATAATTTTCCAGGTGATGATACACCGATTATTAAGGGTTCTGCTTTGAAAGCAATTGAAGGAGATCCTGCTGCTGAAGCCGCAATTCTTGAATTGATGGATACAGTTGACAGCTATATACCGACTCCGAAAAGAGACACAGACAAGCCGTTATTATTGCCGGTTGAAGATGTATTTTCTATTACTGGCCGGGGAACTGTTGCTTCCGGTCGTATCGACCGTGGTCAAGTAAAGGTTGGCGATGAAATCGAAATCGTTGGTATTAAGCCTGAAACTCAAAAAGCTGTAGTTACTGGTATTGAAATGTTTCGTAAAACACTAGATTACGGAGAAGCTGGGGACAATGTTGGTATTCTCCTGCGCGGAATAACTCGGGATGAAATTGAGCGTGGTCAAGTTATTGCAAAACCGGGCTCTATCACTCCCCATACCAAATTCAAAGCAGAAGTGTATGTATTGACGAAGGATGAAGGTGGTCGTCATACGCCGTTCTTCACAAACTATCGTCCACAATTTTACTTCCGCACGACAGATGTAACTGGGGTTGTAGAGCTTCCGGAAGCAGTTGAGATGGTTATGCCGGGTGACAACGTAACGATTGACGTTGAACTAATTCATCCTATCGCTGTTGAACAAGGAACAACCTTCTCTATTCGAGAAGGCGGCCGAACTGTCGGTTCAGGTATTGTCACTGAAATCGAAAAATAACGAATTTAAGCAAAAGGTTATAACAGAAGCTTCAATTCATAAAAAACCAAGCAGGTACTAATTTCAGTACTTGCTTGGTTTTGTTATTTAATAATAAGCATTTTCTATGCATATGTTTTCTATTGTATTTTGATTTGGAAGCTAGTCAAAGGAAATAGCTCATTTTAAGTTTTTACTGTATTTAAACCGAAGTATTTGTCTTAAAAAAATAACCCTTTCTGATTCCTATCCAAGCTTTCTGAGCGAATCGTCAGCAGCAGTTCTTCCAGCGCCGAAATAAAGGTAACTCCTATCAATAACAGCCCAACCTTTTCTATGCCCAATGTTAGATAAAGAAGAGGAGCACAAAATAACAATAATCCGCTAAGCTTATTGAGCCAAGTATGTAGACTTGAAAATTTTCGATACTTTTTAAAACCGACAAGATAGGCACTCATTCGAATAATGATAATTAAAATCCCCCAGTAAAGAAAGTAAGGTGGAAGGGTTACTGCAGGAATAACCTTGAAGCAAACAATGACTAAAAAGAAAATATCGGCAAGACTGTCTAACAGTGCACCGGTTGAAGTAGCTGTATTTGTTGCTCTTGCAACATAGCCGTCAAGCATATCACTAATCCCGCAGGCTGCGTATAAAATAAAAAATGAGACTGAAAATGGATTAGTAAACAAAATAAAAAATGTTAGGAAAAATCTTAAACTAGTTAGAATATTTGCTGCATACTGAATAACTATCACCTCGCGAGCTTTTTAGTCAGTATAACAAATTTTTAGCTTGTGTACTGATAGTCTTGTATTTTTTTAAAAGGTAGCTGTCAATGTTCAACATCGATTAAAAAAATATATGTAATATTTTTCTCTCTTAATAAAAAAATATTCTAGCTTTTCAAAGCTTTTTTCTGCAATACAAACGAATAGATTACTCTGTTTTTTATTATTTGTAGTGCTGAAAAAATGTATAGTGGTACTCCTGTTTTTACAATAAAGTTATATATTTTGAAAATTGTAAATGTCTTTTACTAAATTTCTATGCTATAATTTCAAAAAATGTAGCGGAGGAGTTCATATGGAATGTAAAGTGATACAGGTGGATGCCTTTACCAGAAAACCAGGTCAGGGTAATCCTGCTGGTGTGATTTTGAACGGCGATGACTATACTGAAGAAGAGATGCAGAAAATCGCAAAGGAAGTAGGGTTTAATGAGTGTGTATTTGTCTGCAGCAGCGACAAAGCAGACGTGCGGCTTCGTTATTTCACCCCTGGGCATGAAACACCCTTGTGTGGTCATGCAACTATGGGAGCCATGTTTTTATTATCTGAACAAAAACAAGAAGATTATCAGTGGTCTGTAGAAACTCTGGCGGGTGTTATTCAGGTTGATTATGAAACTACGACACAAGAGATGACTATGCAGCAGGCTGATGCACAGTTTATACCGTTTAACGGAGATAAAGAAAGCTTATGTAGAGTAATGGGGATAAGTAGTGACAGCTTAGTTGAAGATTTGCCGATTGTCTATGGCAATACAGGTTCATGGACATTGATTGTTCCTGTAAAGGAAGGCGCAGTTTTAGATCAAATGATTCCGCAGACCGCAGCATTTCCAACTGTTCTGGAAGAAATGCCAAAATCATCAATTCATCCATTTGCGGCTTCTAAAAATGAAGGGACTTATGTTGCCCGCCATTTCTCTTCACCGTTTTCCGGAACGATTGAAGATTCTGTGACTGGAACAGCTTCTGGGGTGATGGGCGCGTATTTGCTGGCGTATGATCGGCCGCTTAAAAAGCAGCAGATGATTACTGTTGTACAAGGGAAGCATGTGGGGCGAGAAGGACAGTTAACGGTCCTGGCTGAACAAGAAGGTGATAATGTATATCATGTTTCCATTACTGGAACTGCCTGTCGAAATAAAGAAATGACAATCTCCTTGTAATTGCTGAAAATAGAATTTAAAATACCCTATCGTTGTTAGATAAGATAGGGTATTTTTAGTTGAGTAAGATGATTAACTACTTATTTTTTTGTTATTTCTTTAATAAAAAATAATTCTGTAGGTTGTTCATGACCAGGTACTGTAATAAGTAACCCGCCGGCATCGGAATAGCCTAGCCTTCGATAAAAATGCTGGGCTTCTTCATCTGCTCGTGTAGATGTCATAATGAATGCATAGCCATATCGCTGCATTTCACTTTCCCAGTAGTCCATCAGCATTTTTCCATAGCCGCTGCGCTGATACGATTGATCAATAAAAAGTAGTGTACAAAAAGGTGTATCATCCCAAAAAAGATTATAGCGCAACAATCCAACCGGTTGATTATTATCTAATAAAACATAGCCTCGTTTATCTCTGATTTTCCTTTCAAATTCAGTTTCTGACAAGTGCTGATCTAATTTGAACCAGAAAAGCTGATCTTCTTTTTGTACATGTCTGATATGTATCATAGTAACCACCTTAATAAGCATTTGGTTTCCTTGATTATAGCAAAGGAAAGCTGGAAGAAAAAGCAGAGGGCAGTTAATAATCACAGTCTGCTTTTTATTTTTGCTAAAATTCGGATAAATAGTAGAGCCAAAACACTTATCCGGACTGAGACGTAGCGGACAAGTGTTTTAGCTTCTGCGAAAATAAGTCGTATGTTCACCGATACAAACCGTCGTTAATACTTAACGTTGATATCGGTTTTTCAATATACGTTTAATTCCGTGAATTTTTTTCTGATTTCCGTCAATTGGTGCATTATCAATAATTAGCAGAGCAATCATCACATAGATGATGGAACTATCTCGTGAATACAGAGTATAGCGTGGAACCCAATCAGAGGCATACTTATTTTTGTAGGCACGTAGACCTTGAAATGAGTAGAAGGTAGAGCCAAAATTATAGACAAGAAAGGCGATGCGCTCCTGAATAAAGCTTTTTCTCGACGTACCAACATTGGCTAAGGGAGCCATCCCCATATTAAAATATTCAATGCCGTTGTTTTTCATATCGTTGAAAATTGAAATGAACAGAAAGTCCATAACGCCTGAAGGCGCATCTTGTCTGTAGCGCATTAAATCAATGGTTCCTTCTTTTTTAGTATATGTCGGCATAATATTCGCAAAGGCGATGATCTCATCTTTTTGGTTTTTAACAACAGCAATATCTGACAACTGCAGGTACTCCTCTGAAAAGAATCCTAGAGAAAATCCTTTCTCTTTTCGGTTTCCCAGCCACTCATCAGAAACAGAGCGTAATTCAGCTATTGTTTCAGGAAGAAAAGGCGGAGATAGAATGTCTAAGCGATACATTTCTTTTTCAAAACGATTCATTACAGCTCGGTCGGCGCGCCTTTTTTTTCCGGATAAACTAAAGGACACTAAGTCAACGTGAGCCTCTTCCCCCATTTTGATAAAGTCATAGCCATATTCATGAAGCAGCATGACTAATGACTCAGATACCTCGTAGAATACTGGTAAATAGCCCCACAAATCAGCCTCATGAATGAACTGCTGAATTGCTTCAGGAAAATCCTCTGAGTTACCTGAAGGATCGCCCATTACGACACACTTATTATTGTAGGTTTTGAATTGAAGTAGGACGGTTTCTTCACCAGCAGTATTTGAATAAATGTACATATTTTTGTCATTCAGAAAAACCAGCTGGCTGTCCGTATTACCTCCATAATTATTCAGGAGAGCCAAGGCTCGCTTTTTATCCAAGGGTTCACCAATTTGGTGCTTGTTTCCTTGAAGATAACGAATAAAGATGAAAATGAAAAAAGTAACAAGCAAAATTCCTAGCAGACCAGAAAACCAGATTTTTTCTGATGGGAATAAGAAAAATGAAATAAACCGCCGATGATGATGGGGAAAAGACGGTAGATTGTATACCCCAATCACAGCATAGAGCAAGGCAAGTACAGCAAAGAGAATCCCGTCAAAGGTTCTCATTTCCCAAGAATAAACAAATTGTTTTCTGTAAAGTTCTTTTTTTGAGAAAATAACAAAAATAAGCAACAGAGATAAAAGGATAATCACGCTCCAGCTTAAATCTTTAAACAAAGTATATAACAAGGTGATAAGAATTAACGCAATTGCGGGAATATACGCCCGACTGACTCTTGCAGCGAGTCCACGGCCAATAATCAGTAGAGAAAAGCCTAATATAATGGCAGGAAATTGTGTTAATAAATGAGAAGACCAAGGATTTAGCTGCTTGAGCCAGTGAAATTGTGTAAATGCTTCCGGAATTGTAGCTGAAAGAACAATCATAATGCCGGAAAAATAGACAAGAACGACCAGCAGCTTATGACTTACTTCAATAGCCAGCTCCCTGGGAACACCAGAATAGCGATGATTAAGCGTGTGACTTAGATTTTTTACGAAAAACACGACGCCGATTAAAAATGGGATAATGTAATAAAATAGACGGAACAACAAGAGCCAAACAATGACTGTCTCACGGGGAATCCCTAATGAAGACAGACCGAGAATCATCATAATATCAAAGCTGCCTAGTTCACCAGGAATCATAGAGACAATTCCGATAACAGAAGCAGCGATAAATAATGGAATAACTTGTGAAGGATGGAAAGATATACCCATAAGCGAACCAATGAGCAGAAAGCTTAGCAGCACTCCTGTCCATTCTAGAAATGAAGTCAAAATCAACTGAAGGCGGGAAGACATAGGGATATCGCCAATGTATTCATCTTTTCTAACCATTGTCAGCAGCAGCACAATTGGAAAATATAAGCCCCCGCCAATTAGCCAAATACTATACTGTTCTAAATAAGGATTTTTTCCGCCAAGTGTGACTAAAAGAAAAGAAATCAAACTGTAAATTGATAAACCTGCCAAAAGAAAAATCAAAATTTTTGATAAAGCTTTTACTACTTTTTTTCCATCTGTTTCTTTGCCGTAAAATTCGGAACGCAGACCGATACTAACCAAACCGCCAAAGCCAGCAATATTGTTGATTGAATTAATCATCCAGCTTGTTTCCAATAGGTAGGCGGGGGCAACTTTTTGCTCCAGTGTCCGATTAAGTACAATATCATACCCAAACATCGGAACCACAGCGAGTAAACCAATCCCCAGCATCAATAGAAGCTTCCAAAAAGGCAGCGTCTGAAAAATAGCTCCTAATTGCTCAAAAGATATGGTTTTACCAATAGCCAATAGCTCACTGACTACAATAAATAAAACAGAAATAATAAAAATCATTTTAATAAGACCTAAACGCTTCTTGAACCATTGTATAATTGACTTCATAAATCCACCTGCTTTTCTAATAGAAATGAAAGTACGTTTTTGTTAAAAAGGTTGGGATCTTTTCGCGCGAATAGATGGCCTTGACCAGGAATCAAAACAAAAGAAGCCTTGGGAATCTTCTCTGCTAAATACATCGAGTGAGTTAGTTTAATGACATCTTTTTTTCCAACAATTACCAAAGTCTTAGCTGAGATGCGTTCCAAGTCGCGCTCCGTGATACCGATATCCCTTAGCATTAAATGCGTAATAACTGCTCGTTTTCGCCATTTAGAGGAGTAAATGCCTAGTAGCCGAAACCAAAAGTATTCTAGATAGACGCTGATTTGACTAAAAGGAGTTAATCCTTGAAATTCAGTATTTCCAGCATTTAAAATTAAATGTTTGACCATTGCCGGATGGCTGGCAGCAAAGTAGATTGCTAGATTAGCTCCGTCGCTAAAGCCTAGAATATTTAGAGAGTGAATATTCTCCTGGGCTGTGATAAGATAAAGGTCATCAGATAACAAATCAAAAGAAAGCTTGTCTTGTGTATTGGTTGAACGACCGTGTCCGCGGAGATCAATTGTATAGACTTTGAAATAACGGCTTAAAACAGGTACCTGATAGCTGAAATAATCGCTGCTTCCCCCATTTCCATGAAGAAGAAAAAGCGGTGTGCCAGTACCTGTTGTTTCATAAAAGATTTGACTTCCGTCTGCGGTTGTTACAGTGTTTTTTTTCGTCATTTTATTCATCACCTGTCAGTAACAGTATAGTCAGTTTTTCATTATTTGAGAAATAATATGGATATAAGCCGAATCGTTTTGATAATGTTAAAGAATTTTAAAGAATAGATCTTCTTTCAGCTTTTTTTTGATAGGTAAAGTATGATAGTAAATATTTCCAGTAGTTTGGAGGATTCAACTGACCAATTATGAAAATCTTAAAAAGAGCAGCAATTGTTATTCTTAGTTTGATCGTAATTATTTCATTATATATGGGTTACAAGATTCGGGGAAATGTACAGCAGGTTATTCGCTATGAGAGTCAGGTAGAAGCAGCAGCCGAGGAGAACGGCATACCAGAATATAAAAATCTGATTCTGGCAATTATTTATACAGAGTCGAAAGGACGTTCAGCTGATTTAATGCAGAGCAGTGAAAGCGTCTATGGTCAGCAGGAGGTAATTGATGATCCAATCGAAAGTATAAAGTATGGTGTTAAGTTTCTAGCAGAAGCAATTCAGCAGAACAAAGAGGCTGGGAATGATCTTTGGACAGCAGTACAGGCGTACAATTTTGGCTTGGAATATATTCGTTTTGTTAGTCAAAACGGCGGTAGGAATACGGTGGCTCTTTCAGAAGAATATTCAAAGGATTTTTTATCTCCACTGCTTGGAAATGATAGCGGAGAAACGTATAGCTATTATCGCTTTCAATCAATTTTTCACAATGGTGGATTTCTTTATAAAAATGGCGGTAATATGTTTTATGCTGAAATTGTAAAAATGAATCAGAATTTTATTAAATGGTTTGGCTAGTGAAAGGAAGAAGCTTGGGAAGTGTTGTAGTTTTTTCTGAGAAATACCAGGAAGCATATGCAGCTAGTTTGATAGGTACTCAACAACAAGCTAAGTTAGAAAAGCCGAATTTTAGTCGAACAGATTTGAATGGATAGTATCATTAGACAACAATAGTGTCTTTTTACAAACGGCTTCTACGCAAGGAATGGCAAGATAAAAACTAAATAAACGCTTAGAGCTTGGAATCAAAAGCAGAGAATTTCTGGTTTTGTTTCAGGTTCTTTTTTTTGGAGGATGAGCTTCTCGGTGATTTAGACATTTTGATATGTATAAAACTCTACATGAGACCTACTAAAAAATACTGCCGAAAATTCTTTAAGGAATTTTCAGCAGCACAGAACAGTATCGAGCGTACAAAAACGGAAACTGTTGTCTAAGAATGATTAGTTTTCAGCCTGCAAAATAAACAGCGAGGCATCCTTGTTCATAAACATATTTTTTCCATGATAGAATGTTTCCATTTGTATATTCTTGAAGCCAGCTTGCTCTGCAATGTGAATCAATTCCCTATGAGAAAAGCCGTTGTGAACATCTGGGTGCTGAATGCTTTCCTCTTTGTCAAAATCAACGATAATCAATTTGCCGCCTGGGTTAATTAAGCTTTTTAGAAGTGAAAAAACAGCAGCTGTATCAGGGATATGCAGCAATACCTGAGATAAGTATACAAAGTCGGCTGATATACCTTTTGAATCTAAAAATAAATCCTGATGGAGCAGGGTAATTGAGTCGATTTTTTGCTGATCAATTTTCTTGCGGGCAATTTCCAGCATGTTTCCGGATGTATCAACAAAAATCATTTGACTGAATAAGTCAATAAGCTGTAGTCCTACCAAGCCAGTTCCGCTGCCAAAGTCTAATGCAGTGTCGTATTCGCCGATTTTAACTGTTTGGCGAATTTTGTCAGCGATTTGTTCTGCAATCTGTAATCGTTCTGGTGAGTCGTAGTGATTTGCTATTTGTTCAAATTTATTCATAGTTATTTTCAGCCTCTCTTAAAGTATCCTTGTTAGTATCAGACATTATCATATCATAGTATCGCAGGAAGAGTTAAGCTGATGGATTGCTAAATAATTAGACAAGACCGTAAAGGAAAGTTTAAGGAATGCACTTGTTTTTTAATAATTTCTTGCAGTTCTTTTCTTGAACAAGTAAACTAGAGAAGGTGTGATTTTAAACTTGAGTGAGGAAAGTAGGGATTCTGTGTCATTAAATAAATTAGAGCTGAAAAAAGGGTTAACTGCTCAGGAGGTTAACAGTCGGATGCAGCAGGGGCTGCAAAATGACTATGAGGAAAACGTAGCGAAATCAACTAAGGATATTATCTATGATAATGTCATGACGCTGTTTAACTTTTTGAACTTTGGAATAGCCCTTTGTTTATTAGCAGTAGGAGCATACTCCAATCTGGCTTTTCTAGCAATTATTTTAGTAAATATGAGTATGGGGATTTATCAGGAAATTCATGCTCGGAACTTAGTGCAAAAGCTTTCTATTGTCGCTAAAGAAGAAGTTACAGTTATCCGGGATGGTATACAGCAGTCCATTAATACCAAAGAGTTGGTTATGGATGATATTGTTGTAATTTCTGCCGGTGAGCAGGTTCCTTCTGATATGCAGGTAATTGATGGTAAAGCTGAGGCAAACGAAGCGCTATTGACAGGAGAATCTGATTTAATTGAAAAAACAGAAGGCGATACACTGCTTTCTGGAAGCTTTTTGTCTAGCGGTCAGGTATATGCTCAGGTTATTCATGTGGGCGCGGAAAATTATGCGGTAAAGATTACCTCTGAAGCAAAAGTGCACAAGCCGATTCGTTCTGAACTGATTCAATCAATTCGGAAGGTATCAAAATTCACTAGTTTTGTCATTATTCCATTAGGTATTATTCTATTTGTAGAGGGCTATTTTATCCGTGAATCTGGGATGAAGGGTTCTGTAGTTGCATCTGCTGCTGCCTTGCTTGGTATGCTCCCTAAAGGATTGGTTCTTCTGATTAGTATTGCCCTGACTACGGGTGTTATTAAACTGGCGAAGAAACGAATTCTTGTACAGGATATGTATGCAATGGAAACGTTAGCTCACGTAAATACATTATGCTTGGATAAAACAGGGACAATAACAGAAGGAAAAATGAAAGTACAGCATACAGCGATTTTAAATCCGCTGTTTAAAGAGAATTTTCCTTTAATCATTGGCAGTTACTTGGCTGAGAGTACAGACAATAATATTACGATGCAGGCGATTAGAGATCATTTTGAATTATCCAACCGCTATGGTGCGGTTAATGTTCTGCCGTTTTCTTCTGAAAGAAAATGGGGAGCAATTCAGTTCAATGAAATTGGGACAGTCGTTTTAGGTGCGCCGGAAAAGCTTTTTAGTGAAGACCGTTTGCCCCAGGAAGTATTTGAGGCGCAGGAACAGGGATACCGGGTTTTAATGATGGGAATTTCTGAACATGGTGTGCTGGATGAGAACGAACAGCTGCCATATCTGGAACAGCTGGCATTGTTTGAAATCGATGATCCGATTCGTCAGAACGCTAATGAAACACTTGCTTATCTGCGTGAGGAAGGGGTTGATCTCAAGGTGATTTCCGGAGATAATCCCGTAACTGTTTCTAATATTGCTCGTCGCGCAGGACTGTACGGATATGAATCTTATATTGACTTGTCTACGAAACAGACAGAAGAGGAAGTTCGTCAGGCTGTTCATGAGTATACAGTCTTTGGTCGTGTTTCGCCGCAGCAGAAGCGGACAATTGTCAGAGAACTGAAAGACAATGGTCGTGTTGTGGCAATGACTGGGGATGGTGTAAATGATGTGCTGGCTCTTCGGGAAGCCGATTGCAGTATTGCTATGGCTGAAGGAGATGGCGCTACCCGCCAGATTTCTAATTTGGTACTACTGGATTCTGATTTCACAACATTGCCGGATGTCCTATTCGAAGGACGCCGGGTAGTGAATAATGTCACTCGTGTTGCCAGTGTCTTTTTCATTAAGACGATTTACTCGCTGATTTTATCGCTTATTTGTGCAGTTACAGCAATTGCTTTTCCGTTTATTCCAATTCAAATTACTTTGATTGATTTGGCCATTGAGGGATATCCGGCGTTCTTCCTTTCCTTTGAAGAAGATAAGAGACGAATTAAAGGTAAATTCTTACCAACAGCTCTGAAAAATGCAGCTGTAAATGCAGTACTGGTTGTGGTGAATATTGTTGCAGTCTATCTAATAGCGGAAAATCAAGGCTTTAATCATTTGGATACGACAACATTAATGTACTATCTTTTGATTGGTATTAGCTGTATGGCTGTTGTACGTGCCTGCCTGCCTCTGAATCCTTTGCGCATCTTCCTGATTGTAACAACTATTGGAGGAATTTATGTAGCAGCTATGCTGTTCCATCATATTTTGGAGGTTGGTTTCCTAACAAGTGCAACCTTACCAATTTTTGCTGTGATGATGCTGGCGAATATTGTTGTTCGGGCATTAATCGGCGTATATACAATGAAGAAGAATAATTTAGCGATTAAAGATTTATAAAATTGTTAAAAGAATAACTAGAAAAAGAGAACTCTGCAGGAATTAACTATTCTTCTGCAGGGTTCTTTTTTGCTTTACTTACGAAAGGATACGCTTATTTTTTACTTTATGTGGCTAAAGACATCTAGTTTTCAAAGATTTAATACTATATAATTAAATTGTTAGATAAAAAAAGCGAATTATTATCGCTGTATCAGTAAAGTGATAGAGCAAGCGAAACGAAAATTAACTAAATTTACTGAAATTCAGTACCTTAATGGTGAGATAACTAACATAGGTTAGCACAGTTAGTTAAGTAGTAAGCGCTATTTTTAAATAGGGATTGCATATAAAGAAGTTAGCTTAGTCTATTGTAAAAGAAGGATAAGCGAATCAAAATTAAACTGTTTTTGACGGTTTTATTTACTAAGTTCTGATTAGAAGACAATATGATGATAGCTAGCGAAAAACGAAACTGGTTACAGAGGAAAATGCGCTCTGCAATATGAGTAGCTGGGTTTATACCAGTTTGCCTTTTAGTATAGGTAATCTTAGAAACAGAATTCTGTTTCTAAGGCAGGAAATTACAGATGGAGGAGATACAATGACGATTAAAAATGATGCAGGAGCTGCAGCAGCAATCGGCGGCGCACTTGCCAGCAAAGCAATTAGCGATAAAGGGGTCATTCAATATGCAGAAGAAAGTAATTTAACCGCTGTCGGAACAGGAAAAGAACGCGGAGAATCGGCTGGACAGGCAGTTGCTTCCTACCGTACGTTGTTAGTTGGCGATGCACAAAAAATTTCATCTTTAGGACAGGAATTTGCTGGTTTGGATCAGGCATTAGCTGGAAAAATGAACTAGTCTTTTTAGGAGGAAATTATAATGGATAGTGAACAACTGTTAAAAAAGGAGCTGCAGGAAATAGAGGAAGAACGCTATCAGGCGGAAAAGCTGGAGAGTGAAGTGCTCTCAGAAGAAGAATATTTTTTTGAAGACATGACTCAGCGTGTTCATAGTGTTTATGAAAGCCAGGAACAGTGGGGACAAGACCCGATGATGGGGTATCTATTTGAAGAACAGGCTGATTTATTGCGGCAAGTACAACAGAACCGTCAGGACTTTATGGATACCTGGGTAACAGAGATGAAGACATATAAGCAAAAGCTTTCAGATCAAGAAGACCACTGTACAGAGAAGCTTTACAAGGAAAGACAAGGGGAAATAAAGGAGGAAAACTAATGGGGTTGTTGGTAAAACCTAGTGAAGTCAAACGGCAAACGACAAGCATGATTACGGCTCTGCAAAAGGATGCTGATTCAATCGATCAGGTGCTGCCGTCTATAGAAGAATTTTCAGGAAATCCAGCTTTAGGCGGTGGTGCCTGGGAAGGGATGAAGGCGCAGCTTTCAGGCCACTGCGCAGTAATTCAGGGATTGATTTTAGCAATGGAAAGTATGATGTCCGATAGCGAATCTTTGGCAGGAGCTGTTGGAGATGAAGAACTGGATGAAGATAAGCTTCAAAAAGAGATAGAAAAGCTGGAGAAGAATAATGCTTCCTACAGTACATCAATTGCTTCTTATCAGCAGAAAATAAGAAATTTGTCTTACCAGTCAATTGGTATGGGGACACTAAATGAGGGCTTAAAGAATTACTATAGTCAGCAAATCAGCAGTACAAAAAAGCTGATTGACTTGAATAAAGAAGCGATTGAAAAGCTGCAGAAAAAACTGGAAACTCTGTACGAAATGGAAAGTGCCACTTCTGGGCTGTATGGAGAGGCAATGTCGCTGTATGACTTATCCCAGCAAGGAATGACTGCTTTAGGCAACAGCTGGACTGGTAGTGGATTTTCATTGCCAAAGGATAGTATGTGGCAAAAACAGCTGGAAAATAAATGGAGTACAAGTGAAACAAGAATTATCCGGCAATTAAAAAAAGAGGGCTGGGATAATCCGGCTATTGAGAAATTTAAAGAGTATTTAAACGAGAAAACAAAGGGATTAAGTGGGGAGGAGCTTATTCAGAAGCTAAATGGAATTCTTGAAGAAACCTATTTAGTAGGATCAGATGTCTATGAAATATTGTTTGATGAATCAGAGCTGCCTGATAAAAAGAAAATCGAATTGGTGCTGAAGCAGATGGGTGGTTATTTAGATGAAAATGGCGACTTGGCTTTTAAAGAACCTTGCCGATTCAAATTTGATCCGAATATGCCGCCAGGCGGCAGTTTCTTAGATAAGTTTTCAAAAACTGTTCAAAATGCTTTCCCAGAGGGATTGACTGTTAAGGATGAGGATAAGAAATTAAGCTCAGTTGAACTAAAGAAAAAATACTCGTTAGAAACAATGCTCCATCAATTTAGAAACACTCTGGATCAGAACAACATTGCTTATGTTCAGCGCTATAAAAAAGAGCATGGATTAAGCACTGATGAAGAGGCAATCAAAGCAATTCTAGGTGAAGATGGCTGGATGTACAGAGATTCTCGTTTTCATAATAGAGGCTGGGTTGGTGTGGATATATCATTAGAAAATGTTGTTGGAAATAATCTGACAGTTGAAGGCTTTGAAGAAAAGTTAAAAGCGACTGGATTTAATCGGAAAATATTATCTTCAGATTATCATACTGAGTTTATTGTAAATGAAGATGGGAATTTGGTAAGTCAATGGACTTTAAATGATTCAGAATATGGGCATCGGATGGGGTTAATGAATGGGGAATCTTTTAACTATGGAGAAAAACCAGAGATAAATGATAGTCATCAATTGTTAGATGTAGATTCACCTGCTTTTTTTGACACAGAGGCTAGAAAAAACATAAAGAATGAGTGGAGATATCCGGAGAATGATGGAAACTATAAAGAAATTAGAAAGAAAGCAGAAAATGGTCAAAAATTCAAAGAAAGATAAGGATGAAGAGGTTGAAAAAGAGAATTAAGTTATTAATTTTTTTACTTATTAGTCTAATAATTAGTGGTTGTTTTAATAAATCAAAAGAAAGTAAAGATACATCTGAATTTTTAAAAACTTTTGAAATGAAACGGTTAAATACTAAAACGACTGAGGAACTTATCCCAGAAAAATTAGAGATACCAACTGAATATAGACAATCAAAGACTGATTATATTGACATGAAAATAATAAACAAAAAAATATTCATTATTCTTGGCAGTGATGTAACTGTTACTACAACTATTTCTACAGGTATACGTTACAAAAATATGAAACTCTTAGTATATGATTTTCAGACAAAAAAATATGAGCAGCTAATAGAAAGTGATGGAGATACTAGTATATCTTTTGAATATTGTTTCAATGATAAGATTTATCTACGTAAACAAACTGGAAACTCTGAAAATAATAATGAACAACTTGGGCTTCTTGAACTAGACGCTAAAACCGATGATCTTATTGAAAAAATAGCAATGAGCAGTGAAATAAAGGATTTTGTTATTTTGGGAGAAGATGTTTATACACATTATCTGACAGAGGACAAAATAAAAAAATCCAGTCTAGTTTCAATAACGAATAAGGAAATAGAAAACAATAACAATATGAGTAATTGGATGATTAAAAGTGAATCTTGCTATAATTATGACTATAGTTATTTTAATCGGATAGAAAACGGAATGTTTATTACTATGAACATCAAAACAAAAGAAGAAGAAATTCTTTTCAAAACAGATAGCAATCCAATTGGTCAAAAACTTAATACTGCGGATATGATTATGGTTAAGAGTTTTTATCCTAAACATTTGAGTGGCGAAGAAAATCCTATAAATTTTCTAACACTAATGAATTATGAGGATAACCAGGAATATCTTTTATTTGATGGTGAGATGGTGAACTCCTTGTTTAGCGCGAAATTTCAGAATGAAGTTCTTACTCCTACTAATACAAATTTTTTCCTGTTTAAAGATTTTAAAGGGGATTGGGCACGCTATCATATGAAAGAAAGCGTGCTTATTAAAGAGCCAATTCCGAATACTGAAAACTTTAAGACCACAATGGCGATGAATAATGGCTGGTTTTTCCTAAGTGATGGAAAGTCAATCTTTCTGATAAAATAGTTTTGTTTTTAACATAGCTAGATAGTTGAGGCATATTTATGAACAGCAAAATTATCATTTTTACAAATTTTATTTTTTTAATTACGTTGTTATCTGCATGTGCTGGAAGTGTAAATAATACTATTGAAGAAATAAATTATTTTCAAGTTTACTCTTCAGATTATTATGTTGAAAGTGTGATGGTTGATCCTGAAAGTAATCGTGGTGTAGATAGCAGTCCAGAGCACGCATTTTATTTAGAAGATGAAAAGCTGCCGTATTACGATGGTGAGCTTGTTTATGACCGCTACAAGATAGATGGCGAGCTGTTTTTGAAATTGAATAAAAAGTATTATTTTCAAGCATTGATGTCTTTAAAGCTAGAAAAGAAACAAATTGAAAAAAACAATAAGAGACTTGAATTGACAGATGAAGAGGAAATGAAGTTATTTACCAGCCAAGGAAATTTAATGTTTGAAGAAAATCCGTTGGCTACAATTGATAAAATAGTGATTACATTTGACGAGAAATATCGGCCTAATAAAATTACCTCTTATGTAAAAGAAGAGACTGAGTATATGAATTTTGAAATTACGTATATTTCAGCTCAAAAATTTGATTCAATGATGAGAGAAGTAAAAAAAGACATGAGAAACTATGAGAAAGATTCAGATGAAGTGGAGAAAAAGGAAAAAGGGTACGAATAAAAAATGAAGCAGACAAAAGCTGAACTAAAAAGAAAAAGTAGTTTATTGATTTCACTAGTAATTATCCTACTTTTTTCGGCTTGTACAATAAAAACTACTGAAAAAAGTTACAAAACAGAAAAAAATGACTTTCTAAAAACATTTCAAATGAAACAACTAAAAACAGAAGATGCCGAAAAGCTGTTGCCGGAAAAAATTAGTTTGCCTATCAATGAAAAAGATTTCAGTTACGAATATGTAGATGCTAAAGTGATAAATAATCAGCTATATATTATTTTGGCGAGTGAAAAAGTGGATTCTGAGACTATTTCTAAAGAGAAGCGTTATCAAAAGTCCAAGTTGATGACCTATGACTTTCAGAAGCAGTCTTTTGAAGAAGTGCAAATCGGTAATACAGATAATACTATTTCATTCGAATGTATTCTTAAGGATACTGTTTATTTACGTTATCAATCCGGAAGCTATAAAGAAAATACTGAACAGTTAGGTCTTCTCGAATTAAATCCCGCAACAAACAAAACAGTCGACAAAATAAAATTAAATTCCAAGCTTAAAGATTTTGTTATTGTCGGGAATGATATTTATCAACTTTATAACGATGAGAAGAATGAGGAAGCTATCATTCAAAAATCAGATTTTGAGTCTATGAATATGGAACAGGAATTTGAAAAAAGCGATTCGGAATTCAGCAAACTAAAATCAATGATGGATAAATCCAAAGCGGGCTATTCTTATGATTATACTTTCTTTAATGCCATAGAAGATGGAAACTACACCAGTTGGACCATGGAATCAGGAGAGAAAAATACATTGTTTAAAGCAAATAGTTTAGAAGCTGGTCAAAGATTGGCTGATGAAAAGTTTTTAGAAATAATCGATTTTTACCCAGGAGGTAGAAGTGGTGAGGATCCGCCGATGCATTTTTTAACCTTGTATAATTTGCCTGAACAAGAGCAGGTTCTTTTGTACGACGATTTATATATAAACAGAACAAAGGAATTTCAGAACAGCTACACAACTCCAGCAAACCAAACCCATTTTTTAATTAAAGACTTCAAAGGAGATTGGGCACGATATCATATTGAAGAAAATGTGCTAATTAAAGAGCTAATTCCGAATACTGAAAACTTTAAGACCACAATGGCGATGAATAATGGCTGGTTTTTCCTAAGTGATGGAAAGACGATTTTGCTGATAAAATGAGCGTATAACTTGATGGAAAAGGAAAATTAGATATGACTGTTAAAAAAATAGTACTTATAAGCAGTTTAGCTTCTACAATTATTATTGGTGCAATATTTCTATTTTCTCTTTATAGTTTCAATGAAGAAAAAAAGATTTGGGAACATTTATCAAAAAAAGAAGCGGATTTCCTGTTGAGAAAAGAAGATGGTGTCTATACTAATACGGATGGCTATTCTATGAGTGCAACAGATTATAGCCTTTTGTATTATTTAGCTATTAACGAAAGTGGCGATGACACGGAAATTTATACGAAAAAAAGTGAAAAAAAGGATTTCTGGTACATCACTCGTTCAACTACAACCAATGGAGAAGTTGAAATAGACTATGTAATCTTTGAAACGTCAGCCTTTTTAGCAAAAGATGTTTCAGAAAAAGAATTTAAGCAAGCTATCAAAAAAGATACAGGACTAAGCTATTCTAAAGACCAAACACAAACCACAATCGAACCTTTATACGTTAAAAAGTATGTTGATTGAAATCTGAATAGAAAAGGTAAGGAGAATGAAGCCGACTGAAAAATAAGATGATTATCAATGGAAATGGTAAAAAATGGAGCAAAAACCAAAGATATCTATTAATTTTATTGATAGCTATTATATCTCTTTCGGGATGTAATTTAGCAAATACTAGTGTGAACGAAGAAGCCACGACATCTGAATTTTTAAAAACATTTGAAATGAAACGGTTAAATACTGAAACGTCTGAGGAACTTATCCCAGAAAAATTAGAGATACCAAATGATTTTGAAATATCAAAAAATGATTACATTGATGTGAAGAGTGTTGGAAATAAGCTATACATTATCACAGGTCAAGATTTATCTAATAATTTAAGCTATGAAACAATGACATTATTTAGTTATGATCTAGAAACTAAAGACTATCAGACGATAATATCAAAAGATGAGGATGTTAGTATCTCGTTTGAGTATGTTGAAGATAGCAAAATCTATATTAGAAAATATAATTCAACAGATATGCAATTGGGATTAGTAGAGCTCAATACAGAAACTGATAAAATCGTTGGAAAATTACCAATGGGTGATTGGGAAGATTTTGTTATTATTGGCAAGAGAATTTTTACACTGGAATCACAAAATGATGAGAAAATTCAAGAATTTGATTTCTTAACTATGGAAAAAAAGACCAGTTATGAAAAATCAAATGCTCAATTTGAGGAAATCAAGCAGCGCATGAATAGTTGGGAAAATGGTTACAGTTTTGATTATTCACATTACCATTCAATCGAAGGAGAAGGGATTTTTTCTTGGGACATGAAAACAGGAGAGGCAACTCTTTTGACTGAAACAAATGCTAAAGATGTTGGCCAACGATTAGGTGATAATATTTTATTGCAAAACCATCAATATTATAGCGATGAAATGAGTGGCGAAGAAAATGCATTGGAGATAGTAACTGCTTTGGATTTAGCAAATCAAAAAGAATATTTCCTTTTTGATGATTCTGAGGTTTTTTTGCATAGTAATCATTCCTTGAAAATTCCTAATGAAACAGCAACACCTGCAAATAATCATTACTTTATTGCCCAAGACTTTCAAAGTAATTGGGCACGATATCATATGAAAGAAAGCGTGCTTATTAAAGAGCCGATTCCGAATACTGAAAACTTTAAGACCACAATGGCGATGAATAATGGCTGGTTTTTCCTAAGTGATGGAAAGACGATTTTGCTGATAAAGTAAAACGAATTAAAAATGCAACGAATTACATTGGGAATATCCAAGCGCATCTATGTGATTATCACGAAAAATGACAATGGGTTTCTCAAAGTGTAGATAACTTGAATTAAATCGATTTTGTGGTACAATAACTATGTGTAATTGTGTCATTTGAAGACGTACTGAAAGCAAATGCAGATCAGTGCGTCTTTTTACCGACTGTTCACATTCACATGAATCAGTGATTTTGCTCTTTGGAGGTGAGAATAGTGGCACAAAGAATCCCTCAGGAAGTTATTGATGAGGTGCGTCAGCGGACGAATATTGTTGAGATTGTTGGTCAGTATGTTCAGCTAAAGAAATCAGGCAAGAACTATATGGGGTTATGTCCGTTTCATGAAGAACGTTCCCCGTCCTTTTCAGTAGCTGAAGACAAGCAAATATTTCATTGTTTTGGTTGTGGAAAAGGTGGAACTGTTTTTAATTTTGTACAGGAAATCGAAGGTATCAGCTTTCCAGAATCTGTTCAGAAGATTGCAGAGATGGAAAATATCCCTTTGCAGATTGATTTATCCAATCATATGGACCAAAGCAATACCGGCGATCCGAAGCGAAGACAGCTTCTGGAGATGCACAAAAAAGCATCGGAACTTTACCACCACGTGTTAATGAATACTCAAATTGGCGAAACAGCGCTAAACTATCTGTTGGAACGAGGATTGACCAGAGAAATCATTGAAGAATTTCAAATAGGGTTTGCCCCTCAGAAAAGAGATTTCCTTAGCCAAGTGTTTGCCAATGAAAAAATTGATGATTCTTTTTTTCAGGAATCCGGTTTGTTTATTCAAAGGGATAGTGGAGAATTTCTTGATCGTTTTTATCAAAGAATTATGTTTCCAATTAGTGATGCACAAGGAAAAATCATTGCTTTTTCCGGACGTCTATTAAAGACAGACAATTTTTCCGGAGAAGATATGCCTAAATACTTAAACAGCCCAGAGACGAGTTTGTTCAACAAGCGGGATACGCTGTTCAATTTTAATCTTGCACGGAAAGAGATTCGAAAAGAGAATACAGTATTTCTTTTTGAAGGCTTCATGGATGTGATTGCTGCCTGGCAGTCAGGGATTAAAAGTGGCGTGGCTTCAATGGGAACTAGTTTGACAAATGAACAAATCCGACAGCTTGAGCGGGCAGCGGAAGAGCTGGTTTTATGTTATGACGGAGACACTGCCGGAATCGAAGCAACCAAACGAGCCATCTCCTTATTAACCGAACATAGCCGATTCAACCTAAGTATCGTTAATATTCCTGAAAAGCTTGATCCAGATGATTATTTACGAAAATACGGAAAAGAAGCTTTTAAGGAACTAGCACTTCATGGTAGAGAAACAGTTTTCACCTTTAAAATGAGGTATCATCGTCTTTCTCGAAACATGAATAATGAGAAGGAACGGCTGGATTATGTCAATACGATGCTCCAAGAGTTAGTCTTGGTTGATTCTCCGTTGGAAAGAGACCATTATCTAGGACAACTCTCAGAAGAGTTCCTAATGTCTCAGCATAGCTTAGAAGAACAGCTACGCTTGATTGAAACAGAGAAGAGACAGAACACCAGAGACCAAAGACAATATCCTTCAGATGCTGCAGCTTCTTATGTTCCTCCCTATATGGAAGAAGAACCAATAGAGACAGCAGCACCACCAAGAGAAAGCCAAGAGCGATTGTCCCGTGTGGAAAAAGCAGAGCGTATGCTGCTTTATCGGTTGATGAATGAAGGAAATGTACGGGCAGCACTGCAGCAGCAGAATTTCTCATTTGTTCATACAAAGTACGAGGAGCTCTATATGTGTCTGGCCGATTTCTTATCTGTCTATCCAGATTTCAATCTAGCTCAGTTTTTAGAATACTTGCAAGATGAAAAACTAAAAGAATTGGTGATTACCATTTCTTATCAGGAAATGTCTGAAGAAAGCTCTCAGAGAGAGCTGGACGATTTACTAAATGTCGTTATGTATTCAGATATTGAAACTCGGATTGAAGAATTAAATAGGGAAAAACAAGAAGCGCAGCGCTTGGGAAATCAGCCTAGGGTGGATGAACTTTCAATGGAATTGATCAAACTTGCGCAGAAAAGACAAAAAACTCGGTAATTCCAACAGAAAAAGATTAACAAAACATAAACAGTTGTTATATAATAGATAGGTATGTAAATATGAAGGGGGCCTTCTTTCATGGAAAAAGAAACAGAAAAGAAATATGCTGAGGCTGTTGCAGGCTTTATCAAAGAGAATAAGCCGAAAGGTACAGTTGTCTATGATGATTTGGCAAATAAACTGGCAACACCTTTTACACTAAATGCTGACGAAATGGAAAAACTGATTCAAAAAATTGAGGACGCTGGAATCAGTGTTGTCGATGAAAATGGTGATCCAAGTGAGCACAGCCTGAAAAAAGATGAAAAAGTAGCGACTAAAGCTCAAATGGAAGATTTATCTGCCCCAACTGGTGTTAAGATTAATGATCCAGTACGTATGTATTTGAAAGAAATTGGTCGAGTTCAGCTTTTGACAGCGGAAGAAGAAGTGGACTTAGCGTTGAAGATTGAAGAGGGCGATCAGGAAGCTAAACAGCGTCTGGCTGAAGCAAACCTGCGTCTGGTTGTTTCAATTGCAAAACGGTATGTTGGCCGCGGTATGCAGTTTTTAGATTTAATTCAAGAAGGAAATATGGGTCTGATGAAGGCCGTAGAGAAATTTGATTACCGCAAAGGATTTAAATTCTCAACTTATGCAACCTGGTGGATTCGTCAGGCGATTACTAGAGCAATTGCCGATCAAGCTAGAACAATTCGTATCCCAGTGCATATGGTTGAAACGATTAATAAATTAATTCGTATTCAGCGTCAGCTCTTACAAGATTTAGGCAGAGAACCAACGCCCGAAGAAATTGGTGCTGAAATGGACTTGCCTACAGAAAAGGTACGGGAAATTCTGAAGATTGCTCAAGAGCCTGTATCATTGGAAACACCGATTGGTGAAGAAGATGATTCTCATCTTGGTGATTTCATTGAAGATCAGGATGCAACAAGTCCGGCAGAACATGCTGCTTATGAGCTGCTTAAAGAGCAACTGGAAGATGTTCTGGATACATTGACTGACAGGGAAGAGAACGTTTTAAGACTGCGTTTTGGCCTTGATGATGGACGTACGCGGACACTGGAAGAGGTTGGGAAAGTTTTTGGTGTTACAAGAGAGCGTATCCGTCAGATTGAAGCGAAAGCTTTACGGAAGCTGAGACACCCGTCACGTTCAAAACAATTGAAGGATTTTCTGGAATAGTCGATTTTTGAAAGAAGTTTGGACCTGAACCTTTATTAGGAGGGTCATTCCTATGTAACAGCTCTTTTCGAACAAGTCGAAGAGAGCTGTTTTTAAATTTCTTTACGGAATCGTAACATAAAAGTTACCTAGTACATATTGGAACAAAAGTAGTTTTGTGATAGATTAGATTTACTTGGTAGAGTAGAATGTGAGGCGAAAAAATGACGAAGCATTGCCCTAATTGTGGAAATGAACGAGATGATAATGAAAAAATATGTTCAGCATGCGGTTTTGTGTTTTCAGATGATGAAAAGAATAAAGCGGATGAAAACAACTCCTCTGAAGATAATAAACAGGAGCAGTCCGATGGATCTTCCTCTCATTTTTCCGGTAATGAAGAAAATGAATCGATTGAATGGGCCGACTTGAAGGATTTAAGTATTGGACATGTGATGGATATGTTTAATGAACAGCAAAAGACAGCAGAAGAAGAAAATGAATCAGTAGAACCTTTAACTGAAGAAGGAGAGACAGAAAGTACATCAACTGATTCTGATGAAATAATTCCTCCATCTGAAAGTGCAGAGGCACCTGAGACTGTAGCTGAGCAAGAGGAACAACAGGTTCAGGAATCCGAAGCTGCCGAAATGGATACACCTGACGAAACCATAGTAGGAGAGCCAGTTGCTGAAATGGAACAAGATGAAGCGGATGCCGAACAAGAAAATGATAGTGAAGCAACGTTAAAAGAGTATATTGAAGCACATAAAAAGGAAACCGCGAAAACAAAGTCTCCTGAATCTAATCCAGTGAATGAACCTTTAGAGATAGAAGAAGAATCTGAAGTGGACACAAATCAAACGATTCAAAAAGAAGACACAGTGGAACAGGAAAAAACTGAAGCCCCCGTTATTCCTGAAACAGAGGAATCAAACGAGCAGCTGGAAGAAACTCATTCAATCCCGCCGGTTGGAAATGATACAGATGGAACAGAGGCAAAGGAAGAACCACTTGTCATTGATTCAAAGAGTAAGAAACCGGAAGAAATTGAAATGGATGCAGCACCAATCTTTTTCAAAGAGAAGGATGTTTTGCCGTCTGAATTGGGCCCAAGGAAGAAAACTTCTCAGTTTGCCAATCTGGATCAGGCTGAACGGCCAAAAACCAATTCAAATCAGCCGCCTAAGCAGTCAACATCAGAAAGAAATAAAAAAAGAAAAAAAACACCGCTGATTTTAGCAGCAGTGGCTGCTTTAGCTTTAGGGGGTGGAGGCTGGTACTATGTACACAGCCAAAATCAGGCAAAAGAAAAAGAAGCAGCTGTCACGAATGCACAAAAAGAGCTGTTGAAGAAGACAAAAGCTTCAATTAATAGTTATTTTCTTAATGATGAACAAGTTTTTCTTAAATCAGAAATGGTCAATGTGAGTACAGATTCTGTAGAAGCAGATTTGGAAAAACTCAAGGATGAAAAAGAGTATCAGACGCTTTCGGAATCGTTGGATAAAGTGAAGGAAAAGCAGACCGTAATTAACAAAGTCAATGAGCTTTACACTTCATCTGTTATTGCTGGGGATACCTTTAAAGAACAGCCAATTGTTGCTGACAAAGCTGTTTCATTATCAAAAGAAACAGGCGACGACGGTTTTTCAAAGCTGATAAATCAAGCAATTGATAATGCTAAAGGGCAGTACGATCAGCTGCAAACGGCTAAAGCCGCTGTTGCGAATATCTATAAAGAGGATAAAGCAACAGAAGCGCTGTCGCAGCAGACCTATGCAACAGCCGAAACAGAAGTGAATAAAATCAAAAATTCAACTTTAAAAGAACCATTAACAGCAACTTTGAAGAAGGCTAAGGCAGCGTTAGATACCCAGCTAGCGGCGATTACTGCAGAACAAAATCAAGCGCAGGAATCTGTTGCTGTAGAGGGTTCTGCGAATAATCAAGCAGCAGCTGGCTCTGCGGGAGCTGTTGGAAGCACTGGAACTGCTGCTGCTGGCGCAGTAGACGCTAACGGCTTCTCTGCACCAGACAGCAATGGAGTTTACACAGCCCCTGTTTACCCTGAAAACCCAACAGATGTTGCTGATAGCAGTAACCCTGCCTGGATATGGGCACCTGGTATTCAGGAAAAAGTAATTGCTACCTGTATTGCTCGAGGCTATATGACAGCAGATGGCTATTACCTGCAGCCAGCTCAAATTGTTAATGGTCAAGGATATTACAATTTATATAAAACCGATGGTACGTACCTTGTAACTATCAACGCTCAGACTGGCTGGTTCAAAGGAAATGCTTCAAGAAATGCGGGACGTTAATTGATACAGATACGGCTGATTAATTAAACAATAGGATAAATTAAGAGGTCGAGACAAAAGTGTTTAGCTCCGAGAAATAAGAGTTCAGGTATTTACTTATGTCCCAAATTCTGCCAGTGAAGAATGATTGTATTTATTTATCAAACAAAGAGTTTGGAATGCAGTATTCCAGACTCTTGTTCTATTATAGCTCTTGTTATGCAGCTCACTTGGGGTTCTTAATTATATATCAGCCAAGGGAAATCAGTCTATTTTCCGTCTGCTCATGAGATAGCATAGATGATAGAAATGAAATATAGTTATAGTAGGGAGGAATTCTTTGGATGGAGAAGGTTAAGTACGAAACATTTCGGGAAGGGGTTCAGGCTTGTCTGCCCACTGTACTTGGGTATGCAGGAATTGGTATTGCAGCTGGAATTGTTGGTAAAAGTGTAGGCTTATCTGTTTTTCATGTGGCGATGATGTCGATACTGATTTATGCAGGCAGTGCACAATTTATTATTTGCGGGATGCTGGCAATTCAGGCACCTGTTTCAGCTATTATATTAACAACATTTTTGATTAATTTACGTCATTTTCTGATGAGCATGTCAGTAGCTAGCTTTTTCAAGAAAGAGTCATTGATTACAAATATTGGTATTGGCAGCCTTTTAACAGATGAATCCTACGGCGTACTGATGACAGCTATTTCAAATGAACATAAAATCAGTTCGAATTGGACACACGGCTTAAATATTACAGCATATCTTGCCTGGATTCTCTCCACAGTGGGCGGCGCCTTGTTAGGGAACTGGATTCCTGATCCGTATATGCTGGGGCTGGATTTTGCATTGGTAGCAATGTTCGCTGGGCTTTTTGTACTTCAGGTAGATACAGCAATCAAGAAGAAAACAAAACAGAGACTGCTAGTTATTTTTTCTGTCTGTATTTCTATCTTTATATCAATGAAATTTTTTTCATCAGAACTTGCAGTGCTTATTGCAACTCTGATTGGCTGTGGAGTGGGGGTGACGGTTTCTCATGACGAATAGTTATATACTGCTTACCATTGTTGGCTGTGCCATTGTTACCTGGCTGCCTCGGATTATTCCTTTTGTTCTAACAAAGAAGCTGTCATTTCCTGATTGGCTATTAAATTTTCTATCCTATATTCCGATTTGCATATTAACAGCACTTTTATTCCAAAGTATCTTAATTTATAGAGAAGGGGAATTTCCAGGACTCAAGCTGCTGGAAGCAGTCAGCTGTATTCCTACATTACTGGTTGCTGTTCGAACGAAAGATTTGATGCGGACAGTCATTACCGGAATCATCACTATCGCTATTCTGCGATTCATTTTTTAACACATAGAGAGGAAGAAGGCAATGTACGAATTATTAGGAAATATATTTACAGCACTAGTTATTGATCAAAATGACAGCAGCTACTTTTTGCAAAAAAACGGGGTTACTTTTCGTTTATCAAAAGAAGAAGGAGAGCATCAGCTGGGAGAAGCTGTAGAAGGCTTTGGATATGTGAATCAAAAGCAGGAGCCTGCCATGACAACAGTTATTCCAAGTATTCGTTTAGATAAGTGTGGTTTCGGCGTAGTTACAGGTGTACGGAGAGATTTAGGTGTCTTTGTAGATATCGGATTAAAAGATAAGGACGTTGTGGTTTCCATGGATGAGCTTCCTGTTATGAAAGAGCTTTGGCCTAAAAAAGAGGACCGTCTGATGATATCATTGAAAACCGATGATAAAAACCGTATTTGGGGACAATTGGCGGATGAAAAAGAATTTCAGGCCATGGCACAGCCGGCAGATGAAGCAATGAAAAACAAGAATATTACAGGTACAGTGTTTCGTCTGAAAATGGCTGGTACTTATGTTTTAACTGAGGAACTACATCTTGGGTTTATTCATCCTTCTGAACGATACCAGGAACCCCGCTTAGGTGAAAAGATTTCTGGTCGTGTTATCGGTGTGAGGCCAGACGGTATATTAAACCTTTCGTTGAAGCCAAGAGCCCACGAAGCAATTAATGACGATGCAGCAATGTTGTTGACCTTCCTTGAACGTTCTGCTGATGGAAGAATTCCGTATACAGATAAATCAGCCCCCGAAGAAATAAAGCAGGCCTTTGGCATTAGCAAAGGTCAATTTAAACGGGCAATCGGCCATCTGTTGAAAGACAAAAAGATAAAGCAGGAAGATGGTTTCACAATTTTATTGTAGTTTAGATTACAGTGAAACCGTGAAAAATACTTATATTGGGAAAGTGTTAAAAAAATAATGATTCTAATTGAGAATCACTTGCAATTGTTTTGGAGTTAATTTATACTTATTATAATTTGGAAGTGAGAATTCGATTATCAGATTATAATTATTATAAATAAGGGGTTTTCTTTATGAACTCAATGGCAGCATTAAAAAAAATTAAGAAGCAATTACATGAATCAGGATTCAAATTAACGCCTCAAAGAGAAGCAACACTACTTGTATTGCTGGAGAATGAAAAGGACCATCTTTCGGCTGAAGAAATCTATTTTTTAGTTAAAAGAAAAAGTCCGGAGATTGGCTTAGCAACTGTTTATCGGACGTTGGAAATTTTGACGGATATTAAAGTGATTGATAAGGTCAGCTTTAATGATGGTTTGGCTCGCTATGATCTTAGAAAAGAAGGTGCTAAGCACTTTCATCATCATCTTTTGTGTCTAGAATGTGGTAACATAGAAGAGGTTGAAGAGGATCTTTTAGGTGAAGTAGAAGAAATCGTAGAGCAACGGTATCATTTTGTTGTAAAAGATCACCGTCTAACATTTCATGGTATTTGTCAAGAATGTCAGCAAAAAGAAGCTGCTGAGAAAAAAGGAGAATAGTTCATTTATTTTTAAAATATTAATAAAAAGGGGAAATTTGTTGTGAGTGTTCCAAAAGGTTGGAAGTGGATAGGTTGGTTACTTTGTATTGGTTCGGTTATACAGTTCTATCAGTTAATTCAAGTTTTTGAAATAGTTATGTATGTAAGTGATGTCCTGATTTATTTAGTTATTGTATTAAGCTTTAATGTGGTAAATGGATTAACTGGTATTTTTTTAATAAGAGGAAGTATTATTGGCTATCACTTGACGAAGGTGTTAATTATTCTAACACTGGTCTTTCCTGTGCTGGAATTACTTACCTTTGGTAAAGCTGAGATACTCTCAGTACTAGTTAGACTATTCATACTTTCTAGAATTGTATCAAAAAATAGTGATTTATATCTTACTCATTTGCGTCTTGAAAAGAGTGAGCGAAATAAGCAAAAGCTTGCTGATGTTGAGTAGTCTATAGTATAAAGAAGCAATTATAAAAAAGCTTAAAACTGCTTCTTTTAGTATTGGTAAATGCTTCTTGTTTTATGTTTTTTGAGTAAAAAAACCGGACAGCCGTTCAAAGGAAGGCAGCTGTCCGGTTTTGTGTTTTACTTTAGAAATTACAAGTTGGCAAATTTTTCCAACAAACGAATCATTTGGCAAGTAAAGCCATATTCGTTGTCATACCAAGCGACTGTTTTAACTAACTGGAAGTCTCCCGCAGTTGTTACTTCTGTTTGTGTTGGGTCAAAAATAGAACCTTCAGTAGTACCAATCACATCGCCAGAAACGATTTCACGGTCATCATAACCGAAAGAAGGATTATCAACAGTATGTTTTTTAATCGCTTCGTTGATTTCATCTGCTGTTACTTTCTTTTTAAGAATAGAAACCAGCTCAGTTAAAGAACCATCAACTACAGGAACACGTTGTGCATGACCTTGTAATTTACCGTTTAGTTCAGGAATTACCAAGCCGATTGCTTTAGCAGCACCTGTTGAATGTGGAATTGTATTGTCGGCAGCAGAACGTGCAGCTCTTAGATTACCGCCTTTAACTGGACCATCCAGCAGCATTTGTGTTGAGGTATAGGCGTGAACAGTTGTCATTGTTCCAACTTCAATCCCAAATTCATTATTTAGGAAGTAGGCCATTGGAGCTAGACAGTTCGTTGTACAAGAACCTGCAGAAATGATTTTGTCATCGCTGGTTAATGTATCATCATTCACGTTATATACAATTGTTTTCATGGCACCTGCTGGAGCAGAAATAACTACTCGTTTTACGCCTGCGTCTAAGTGAGCTTGTGCTTTTTCTTCTGAAGTGTAGAAACCTGTACATTCCAAAACGATGTCTACACCGTTTTCTTTTGCCCATGGAATTTTACTAGCATCGGGTTCTGCATAGACACGAGTTTCTTCGCCATCCACTACAATGGCATTATCAGTTGCGGTAACAGTACCTGGGTACGTACCATGTGTGGAGTCGAATTGTAATAACTGCGCCAACATTGTTGGGCTGGTTAAATCGTTGATTGCTACCACTTCAATATCATCTGATACTTCTTTTATACGTCGAAAAGCCAGTCGACCAATTCGTCCAAAACCATTAATACCTACTTTTACTGTCATAGTGCTAATTCCCCCTTCATTAATTAAGCAGAATAGATTCTTCTACTTATGTTTACACTTCATAGTTTGCAACCGAACGGATTTTTTGTCAAAAGATACACCTTGAAATAAAAAGGAAAAATCAGTTCTTTAAACTAAAAATTAGAGGAAAATCAAAAGAACAGAGAAATCTATCCGTGTAGGGAGTTCTCTATTCAATCTGGTTTCGATAGAGCAACCTAATTAACTGAAGCAAAATATTAATTAGCTGGTAGGATAGTCAAAGCAGTCAAACTCAATTCAACAAAGGAAAATACAAAAATATATCCTTCAACATAGAGTAGTGTTGAAATATGTACCTCTTAAAATCGCTAAAATGGTACTTAGGCTGACAGAACCTACAGTTTTAATTTCAGCTGAAAAAGCTTAGTATCAAAAAAATATTTTGAATTCAGGCTTAGATTCGAAGCGATTCTCATATAAATTATTCTTCTTTTAAATATAATTCTGCATGCAAATATAAGCTAGATATTGTAGAATAAATAATAAAATCTGACGTTTATTACAGTGAAAAATCTAGTTTTTCAAGAAACAATTGAACTATTTTTGCTGTAATATACAATCACATGATGAAATTTCTAAAGAAAACGGAACAATGTCTAATGAGTTCATAGAGCTTCAAAACACTTGTCATTCCATTCATCGCTGTAGCAAAAACAAAAGACTGCTGTTTTACGACAGTAAACGGAAAATTACTTCTATGAAAAATACCTAGAAAGCTGTTGAGTTTTTGTTAAGATGATTCATAGGTTAAAAGTAGTTTTTTATCCGCTGCTATTTGTGCTATACTAACACTAGCATTTGGAATAGTCCTTTATTCACTAGCTGTTATTATTGAAAAATATAATTTGATTCTTGCAGAGGCGAAAAAATCGTGCTAGTATAAACAGCTGTGTTTCTTATTAAAGGTTATATTTGTTAAGAATTTATTGACAAGTGTTTAGTTGTAAATCGTGTTTAAAGAAAATGGTTCTGTTGCTGTTATTTTTACTGCTAGTTTAAGTAAAGTGTAGTAGAAACTTTAACCAGATTTATATAGATAATTTACTAAAATAGGAGGACGATAAAATGTCCATGTTTTTAGATCAAGTAGTGATCGATGTCAAGGCTGGTAAAGGCGGCGACGGAATGGTCGCTTTTAGAAGAGAAAAGTATGTGCCTGACGGCGGACCCGCTGGCGGGGATGGCGGAAATGGCGGGGATGTAATTCTAGTTGTTGAAGAAGGTCTGCGGACACTGATGGATTTCCGTTTTAACCGTCATTTTAAAGCCCCTTTAGGTGAAAATGGCATGAGCAAAGGGATGCACGGCAGAGGAGCAGAAGATTTACTAGTAAAAGTACCACCAGGCACAACGGTACGCGACGCAGAAACTGGTGCTCTAATTGGTGATTTGGTTGAGAATGGGCAGCAGCTGGTTGTTGCTCATGGCGGTCGCGGCGGTCGGGGAAATACCCGATTTGCCTCTGCAAGAAATCCTGCACCGGAAATAGCTGAAAACGGCGAGCCGGGTCAAGAAAGAAAAATTGAATTGGAATTGAAGGTTTTAGCAGATGTGGGACTTGTCGGTTTCCCTTCAGTAGGAAAATCCACATTGCTTTCTGTTATTTCAGCAGCAAGACCTAAAATTGGCGCTTATCATTTTACAACGCTAGTGCCTAATCTTGGAATGGTTACAACCGGAGATGGCCGCAGCTTTGCTGCAGCGGACTTACCTGGATTGATTGAGGGTGCCTCTCAGGGCGTGGGACTGGGTACTCAATTTTTACGTCATATTGAACGGACAAGGGTTATTCTTCATGTAATTGACATGAGCGGAATGGAAGGCAGAGATCCATATGAGGACTATCTGGCTATCAATAAAGAATTGGCTTCTCACAATCTGAGATTGCTGGAACGGCCTCAAATTATTGTTGCTAATAAGATGGATATGCCGGAAGCTGAAGAAAACCTCAAAGAGTTTAGAGAAAAGATTGAGAAGGAACGGACAGACGAATATGCAGATGCCTTGCCTATTTTTCCAATCTCTGGAGTTACGAAGCGAGGGCTGGAGCCGCTATTGAATGCTACAGCTGATTTACTTGATGTTACTCCTGAGTTCCCTCTATATAATGAAGAAGTAGAAGAAGAAACTGTTCGTTACGGCTTCCAGTCTGAGGGTCCTCAGTTCACAATTGAGCGTGATTCTGATGCAGCTTGGGTATTAACCGGTGAAGCATTGGAGAAGCTGTTTAAGATGACGAACTTCGAGCACGATGAAACAGTGATGCGTTTTGCTCGACAATTAAGAGGAATGGGTGTTGATGAAGCGCTGCGTGCACGGGGCGCGAAGGATGGAGACATTGTCCGAATTGGCGGCTTTGAATTTGAGTTTGTTGAATAAAGTTTTTTTCTAATATAATTAACTAGTTAATTTCAGACAGCGGGCGCTTTGTAGTCAATATTTAATGGCTATTCATTAATAGTGTTTATAGAATTTTCTCATAGCTGCTAACACTTATGAACGGCGCTGTAAGTTTTAATGATGACATCTTTGTGCAGATTTAGCAAAATAATGAGGTTGTGACAGAAGTGTTCAGCTTCAAGCAATAAGGCGGAAATTCCGAAAATTGTTCTACAAATTTTTGCGAATTTCCGCCTTATTGTCGAAGAAGTTAATTCTGAAACACCGTTTATCCGGGTTTAAGGGACTGAGGCATACTAATGTCACAGCCCCTTTTTTTTATTGATAAAGGGCTAGTGAGGGTGTCATCTGTCTAATGTTTAGCTTTATGAGCAAGTTATCTTTAACAACAAGGCGAGTCAGATACAAGATGCTCTTTATCCTGTGTCTGACTCGCCTTGCTGCTCGTGAGCCAAATGACATTTTTCCATCAATAATCTAATGATAGAAAGTAAAATTTAGCAGCAGTTTGTCAGTTGTGTTTTTTTAAGCTTAATTTATGTTAGTTATTCTATACTTTAATTTGCAAGGGAGGGATTATGTTGAAATTAAAGAACTGTTTTCAACGGAGAGAGAAAAAATATAAGCTATCCTATGAGGTATATGAGCAGCTGTTGAAGAGGCTGGAAAAACATATGTATGAAGATGAATATGGACTGCATACTATTATATCTGTTTATTTTGACACCAATGATTATGAAATGATTCGGCATTCTATTAATAAGCCGGTTTATAAAGAAAAATTTCGTTTGAGAAGCTATGGTATACCACAGCAGGATAGTGATGTATTTATGGAAATCAAAAAAAAGGTTAAGGGAGTAGTATACAAACGACGGGTGAACCTTCCATATGAACAAGCAACAAGTTTCTTTGAACTAAGTCAAGATAATCACAGTTTTGAACGCCAAAAGGATCAGCAGATAAAAAAGGAAATTGACTGGCTGGTTTTAAGAAAAGCATTAAAGCCGAAAGTGATGATTGCTTATGACAGACGGGCATATTACAATCCGCAGGATGAAGATTTTCGCATTACTTTTGACTTTAATATTCGTTACCGGACAGAAGAACTGGATATTTCCAAAGGAGATTATGGAAAACCGGTGGCGCCGGAGATTGATATTTTGATGGAAGTTAAAGCGTTAGGCGCATACCCAATCTGGTTTTCTGAAATACTAGGAGAATTGAAGATTTATCCAGCTTCTTTCTCAAAATACGCACAAACCTATCAGCGTTATCTATTTATCAAGGAGGACTTTAGTTATGTTGTCTAGTTTATTCGCAGAAAGCTCGGTGGAGCTTGATCTTTTGAGTTTGATTTTATGTATGGGAACCTCAGTCGCCCTAGGACTTTTAGTGGCTGCGGTTCATATGTACCGCAGCAGCTATTCTAAAAATTTTATTATTACCTTGGTAATTCTGCCAATTTTGGTTCAGCTGGTTATTATGCTGGTGAATGGGAATTTAGGTACAGGAGTAGCAATTATGGGAGCCTTTAGCCTGATTCGTTTTCGTTCAGTTGCTGGTGGGGCTAGAGAGATTACTAGTGTTTTCTGGTCAATGGGAATTGGTTTAGCGACAGGTATGGGCTATATCAGTTACGTCATTATCTTTTCATTAGTTATTGCCGTTGTTCTGTTTCTTCTAAACGGTAGTCATTTTGGTGAGAAAAATAAAGTAGCAGAACGGGAAATTAAAATTACAATCCCTGAGGATCTCGATTATCCAGGACTTTTTGATGACCTGTTTGCTCAGTTTACTCATAATTTTAATCTGGATTCAGTGAAGACAACAAATATGGGCAGTCTCTATGAATTACGTTATCATGTGACACTAAAAGATGCGCAGGAAGAAAAAACACTTTTAGATGCTTTAAGAGTTCGAAATGGCAATTTGACAATCGCTTCTGGAAAAGTTTCAACAAACAAAGATGAATTGTAGGTGACAATTATGAAAAAAATAGCAACAAAACTCTCTGTCCTGACAGGCTTGCTGGTCTTGTTTGCTGGCTGTCAGAAAAATGAAATAGAAACAAGCCAGACAATCAGTCAAGCCAATACCATTTCGTCAGAGACCGAGCAAGAGAACACGCAAAACAGCGCAGATATCACTGAAATGACTAATGCAACAATTAGTGAGACAAAGTATGGAAAATACAGTGAAGAAGATTTTGATGAAAGCTACAGTGAAGCAAATGCAACGATGATTAAAATGACAGGCACACAAAGTACAATTACAGGATCTGGGGCTTCTGAAAGTAATCAGGTTATCACAATCAGCGCTGGCGGAACGTATATTCTTTCTGGCGAATACACTGGTCAAATCAAAGTTTCCGCCAATCAGGGAACAGTAAAATTAGTATTAAATGGTGTAACAATCACTAATGATACTTCTGCAGCAATCTATGTAGAGCAGGCTGAAAAAGTTATTACAACACTTGCTGAAGGTACACAAAATCGTTTAACTGACGGATCTGAGTATATTTATGGAACAGCTGATGAAACTGATCCGAATGCCGCTTTTTTCAGTAAGGATGATTTAACTATTAATGGTTCAGGTACGCTGACTGTTTCAGGAAACTACAATAATGGCATCCAAAGTAAGGATGATCTCGTTATTACAAACGGAACGATAAAGGTAACTGCCAAAAATAATGGCATAAAAGGAAAAGACTCAGTTTCAATTGCGGGCGGCACGTTTATTATAGAGACTGCAGAGGGTGATGGTATTCAAGCGGATAATGCCACAGAAGCTGAAAAAGGCTGGGTTGGTATTGACGGGGGAAACTTTGAGCTTAACGCCGCTAATGACGGTATTCAGGCAGAAACGACTCTTTCTATTAAGACAAGCACGATGTCTATTCAGACCGGCACTGGAGAGACATTTGATGAAATTGCCAGCTACAAAGGATTGAAAGCTTCTGGAACAATTGTGATTGATGAAGGAACCTACAAGCTGACAACAGCTGATGACAGTATTCATAGTAACGCTGATGTAATAATTAATAACGGCAGCTTTGAGCTGTCCAGCGGAGATGACGGAATACATGCAGACACGGATTTAACGATTAACAACGGAACGATTAAGGTAGCAGAGTCTTATGAGGGCTTGGAGGGAGCGACTGTAACGATCAACGACGGAATAATTGAAGTTCATGCGACAGATGATGGTATCAACTCGGCTGGTGGTAGTGAAGGTGACTCCGGAGCATTTGGCGGTGATCAGTTTAGCGGAGGCGATCCAAACAGCGGAGGAGACAGCAGTTACTACCTTGAAATCAATGGTGGAACGATTTATGTTGAAGCTGAAGGAGATGGGGTGGATAGTAATGGTGATATTCGAATGAATGGCGGAACATTACTAGTAAACGGTCCAGTTAATGGCGGAAACGGAGCCCTTGATTATGAAGGAACGTTTTCTATGGAAGGCGGGACATTATTAGCTAGCGGAAGCTCAGGCATGGCTTTGGGAACAAGCGACAGCTCTTCACAAGCGGCCGTCAGTATTTATTTTGACACAACTCAAGCAGCAGATACACTTATTCATCTTCAGGATTCAGAAGGAAATCAGCTTGCAACATTCCAGCCAACCAAAGAATTTTCACATCTAGTTGTAAGTACACCTCAGTTGTCTTCTGGTAAGGAACTAACAATTTACTCTGGTGGAACAAGCTCAGGAACCTCTGAATTTGGGCTTTATCAGGATGGAACTTATGAAGGCGGCACACAAATCGGAACACTGACGTTAAGCGGTCAAATGACATCTGTTTCACAGGATGGTTCTGCCGTTTCCGAAAACCAAATGGGTGGTGGTCTAGGAGGCGGACGCTGGTAACAGAAAGAAAATGATTTTCATTGCTTAAACAGAGTGATTACTGATAAAATAAGGTTAAAAATAAAATGAGGTGATCAAAATGTCAAAGCGGGTTATCATCATGAATTTTGAAATAGAAAGTCAAGCATATCAGGCATTTTCAGAAATCAAAAAGCTTTATACGGCTAGAGAGATTAAAGGCGAGCAAATGGCGGTCGTTACACATACGAATGAAGGTGCCCACCAATTTAAAATTAATGATTTTCTTGATTTTACAGGAAATGATTACACGTCAAAGAATAGTTTTATTGGCATGGTCATTGGTATATTAGGCGGACCTTTAGGTATTTTATTAGGCTGGTTTGCTGGCAGCTTGATTGGCGCAACACAGGATGCGCGAGAAATTCAGGGAGCGCAGACAGTATTTGAACACATGACAGAGAAAATCTCCGATGGTCAGACTGGACTGATTCTCATTGCAGAAGAAGAAGATAATCGACCGCTGAATCATCTAATTATGAATGAGCTTGGCGGCGAAATTACGCGCTTGGATTACGAAGATGTAAGCCAAGAGATAGAAAAGGCCAAAGCTGTAGAAAAGAAAGTGCAGGAAACAGCCAATGATGCTTGGGTGGACAATAAAGATACAGACAATCAGAGCAATAAAAACGCATAAGCTTAATTCTATAAAAAAACTTTGCTCAGAAAAAATAATCGCTAGTTGCAAGGTTAAGCCTATCTAGGTTTTTTTGAAAGATTTATACATTTTAATGTAAACGATCATTTTCAGATTCTTAGTTTCTTGCAGGCTGAAAAATGGTATAAGAAAATAGACTGATTTTTAAGGATGGGACAATTTGGCATAGAGCTTTGTTTCATCCTTCTAATCATTAGAAAGAATGAAGGTAAAGGATATGTTGAAAATACTTTTGGTTGAAGATGATGAAGTTTTATCTGACAGCATCTCTGATATTTTATCGGAAATTGCTGAGGTAGAACAGATATATGATGGAGAAGAAGCCCTTTACGAAGGGGAACGAGAAGTCTATGATTTGATTGTGTTGGATTTGATGCTTCCAGGTCTCCCAGGTGAACAAGTGTTAACAAAGCTAAGAGAGAAGAAAATTTACACGCCTGTGTTGATATTAACAGCGAAGGATGGTCTGGCTGATAAAATCAACGGGTTTAAGAACGGCGGAGATGATTATCTTACAAAGCCATTCCATAGAGAAGAGCTTTTAATGCGGGTTCAGGCGCTGATTCGTAGATCACTCGGTTTGAATCCAAAGAATGAGCTGACAGTCAGCCATCTCTGCGTGGAAATCGACAATCGTCAAGTAAGGTACAAGGAACATGATATCCAGCTGCAGGGCAAGGAATTTGACTTACTTCTTTATTTAATGCAGAACAAAGAGCGAATTATTACAAAAGATCAGCTGTTTGACCGTATTTGGGGTTTTCAATCGGATACGACCTTGACAGTAGTAGAGGTTTATATGAGTAACTTGAGAAAGCATCTGAAGCCATTTGGTGTGGATAAATGGATTAAAACACTGCGGAATGTCGGCTACCTATTTCAGCCGGAAGAGGAAGAGAGTAAATGAAGGTACAGAGAAATAGAAATCAACGGATTCGCTACTTTATTGTTAACTTGCTATCCTTCGCTAGTATTTTCCTGATTCTAGGTGTTATTGTATTTCAACTACTGCAGACCTCTATTTACCAAAGTGTTGATACAGAACTAACTCGATTAGCCAGCCATGAACAGTTTTTATCAAATCAGCTTAAAGCGTTAGAAAGCAATCGTTTTGGACAACTCCCTCAGATTGAAGGATTTTCAGGCAGCGGCAAAGGAGATAAACTGCCGCCGCCCAATAACTTTCAGCAGCAGGTCATTCTTTGGACTGAAGAGGGAAAGATAGCAAATGAAGAGAGTCTTGGCTCAAGATATACTGATTTGCAGAATATCCCATTTTCTACTGAACACTTAGACACAGTGACCAGCGTTCAGGTGACAGACAGCAATAATCGCGAGCTTCAATTCCGTTCGATTATGGTTCCTGTAATGGATGATCAATCCAGCAGTGTAGCCTATATTCAAATTTTGACAAATACTGATCCGATAAAAGGAACGGTAGAACGCGTTAAGCAAATTTTGATTGGATGTATGGTTATTTTTGGTGTGTTGTCTATAATTTTAAGTTACTTCCTGTCGAAGTGGTCCATGAAACCAATCATGGTTTCATGGCAAAAACAGCAGGAATTTGTAGAAAATGCTTCCCATGAACTGCGGACGCCATTGACAATTATTCAGGCAAAACTGGAGAAGCTTTTTACTAAGCCGAATCATACGATTCTTGAAGAATCGGAAACGATTGCGACATCATTGACAGAGGTGCAGAGGCTTAGTCAATTAACTAGCGATCTCCTGTTGTTGGCCCGTTCTGATTCCAATGCAGTTGTTCTTGATAAAGAGCCGATAGCTGTTAACGAGTTTCTTTCAAAAGCTATTGCTCCATATCTTGAACTTGGAGAAGCTGAAAATAAGGATGTTCAGCTAGAATTGAAAAATGATGGAAAAGCTGTGTTTGATCGTCAGAAAATACAACAATTGCTAATCATTTTGCTGGATAATGCATTAAAGTATACACATGAGAAAGAAAAAATTGTTATTTTTTCTACAGTTGAAAAAAATGAATGGATTTTCAAAGTCATAGATCATGGCGTAGGTATTCCTGATGAACAAAAACAGGAAATTTTTGATCGCTTTTATAGAGGCGATCAGTCACGTAATCGTAAAACTGGTGGTTATGGCATTGGCTTAGCTATTGGAAAATGGATTGTAGAGGCTCATCATGGGAAATTAACGGTAGAAAATACTTTGCCAAAGGGAACAACTTTTACAGTAGTATTACCCATAAAATAATTTTATTTGCTAATAAGGCAGCTTTCTTCTAAAATAAAGAAGAAATCTAATGGAAAGTAAGGAAATCAATGGAATTACAATTTTTAGGTACAGGAGCTGGAGTACCAGCCAAACATCGCAATGTAAGCAGTATTGCATTAAAGTTATTGGATGAGCGAAATGCCGTCTGGCTATTTGACTGTGGAGAAGGCACGCAACTGCAAATTTTAAAAAGTAATATCAGACCCAGAAAAATTGAAAAGATATTCATTACCCATCTTCATGGCGATCATATTTATGGATTACCAGGTCTATTAAGCAGCCGTTCTTTTCAAGGGGGAAATGAGCAACTGGATATTTATGGGCCTCAGGGAATTAAAAACTTTATTGAAACATCCTTTAGTGTGTCAAAGACAAGAGTTTCTTATCCTATTGTTTATCATGAATTATCTGATGGTGGTGTAGCTTTTGAAGATAAACAGTTTAAGGTGGAATATCTGCCGTTGGATCATGGTATTTTAAGCTATGGCTATCGAGTTGCTGAAGCGGATCATGAAGGAGAACTTCAGGTTGAGAAACTGAAGGAGCTGGGTATCCCATCTGGACCAATGTATGGCCGGATAAAACGGGGAGAAACTGTTACTCTGGAAAATGGACAGGTAATTAACGGCAAAGACTTCGTTGGGCAAAAGAAAGCCGGCAGAATTGTGACGATTTTGGGTGATACGAGGAAAACCAAGAATAGCATCACGTTAGCTCGGGGAGCCGATGTACTCGTGCATGAGAGCACTTATAATAAGGACGAAGCTCAAATGGCCCGTTCTTATTATCATTCGACGAGTCATCAGGCGGCGGAAACTGCCAAAATGGCGGAGGTTAAGCAACTGATACTAACCCATATCAGTGCCCGCTATCTGAACAAAGATATTATTCAGCTGGAAGATGAAGCAAAAGAAGTTTTTCCTGTTGTGAAGGCAGTTAAGGACATGGAGGTTATTGATATTCCATTTGTAGAAGGTAATTAAAGAAAAAGCAGGAGGGGCAAAAAATGAAATTTTGGCAGGATTTGAACGATAAGATTGTAGTAGTTACAGGCGGATCTGCTGGTTTAGGTGAGCAAATTTGTTATGGAGCCGCCCGTAGAGGAGCTATAGTAGTTGTCTGTGCACGAAGAATTAATCTCATTGGAAAGGTGAAAGAAACCTGTGAAGAGCTGAGCGGGAAACCAGCTTTTGCATTCCAACTGGACATATCTGATCCTGAAAATGTTGACCATGTAATTGAGCGGATTCAATCAGAAGTTGGCAGACCTGATGTATTAGTCAATAATGCTGGCTTTGGTATTTTTGAAGACTTCCTAACTACAGATTTATCGATTGCTCATGAAATGTTCCGTGTTAATGTACTGGGAATGATGGTCTTTACACAAAAAATTGCGCTGCAGATGGCGGAAGCAAACAGTGGTCACATCATTAATATTGCCTCCATGGCAGGTAAAATGGCCACACCGAAGAGTACCATTTATTCAGCGACAAAGTTTGCTGTATTGGGCTTCTCCAATGCATTACGTTTGGAATTAAAGCCGTTAGGTATTGCTGTGACAACTGTAAATCCTGGTCCTATTGCGACAGAATTTTTCGATAAAGCTGATCCATCAGGAGAATATCTGGAGTCAATGGGTCTGTTTGTGCTGGATCCTAAGAAGCTTGGTACAGAAGTTGCACGAACAATGGGAACAACTCGGCGAGAAATAAACCGCCCCGGAATTATGGAAGCGGCAGCTAGATTTTATACAGTAATGCCTCACTTAGGGGATTTATTGGCAGGAACAATTTTTAATAAAAAATAGTCCGGGGGGATAAGCCTATGAAAAATCAATGGCGTGTAATTGTTGGTCTGGTACTTGTGCTGGTTATTGTTGTATTTGCTGTTTTAAATAATCAAAGTGTGCCAGTCAATTTTGGTATTGCTAAAATTAGCGGACCGTTAATTTTAATTATTTTAGGATCGGCAATAATTGGCGTACTAGTCGGACTAATTACTTCTGTTACAACAATATTGAACCAGAAAAAGCAGATAAAGGCTCTTATTGCAGAGAAAGAAACCTATAAAGAAGGCTCTGACAAATTGATTCAAGAAGCCGTTGAACGGACGCAAAGAAGCAATGAAAACCAACTGGCAGAACTTCAGCAGAAATATCAGCAGCTTCTGGAAGAAAAGGGCGATTTTGCTGAAAGTGATGCCCCTCTTAATAAGACCTGGAATGATTTTGAGGAGTAACCCCCTTTAAGGAGAATATCCACCAATACAAAATATTATAGAGCCAGATAAACTGAATCTCTCTGCTGTCTCAAAAAAGAGGCAGCAGAGAGATTTATTTTTATAAATTCCTCTTTTAAATTAAAGAAGGGTATGCCATAATCGTTATTGTAAAGGAATTGTTGGGGAGGCTTCAGGGATATATGAAAAACATGCTCATTACAGTTCTGTTAGCGGGACTGTTCTTTTTAGGTGGTTGTTCATCCAGTACAACAGAGGAATTTGAGGTAAATGGTCATAAAATTGCTTCATTTTTTAAAGTGATTGGACAAAAGGATATTAAAGATACAATAGTCACTTATAAAGAAGGAACAATATCAGAAGCTGAAATTATTGAGTATATGAATTATTTAAAAAAGGAAGAGGAATTTACTATGCTTCCGCAGGAAACTGAAAATAATCATAGAATTTTACAACGCCTCACTAAAGAATCTGAAGAGCAGAAAACTACAGTCTATGTGGATATTCTATATCTGAAAGAAACGGTTGGAGAGGTAACAATTCATTATTATACTGATGTAGGAGACAGAATAAAACCAAGCAAATAAAGGGATTTAATCATAGTTCAATCCTATGTGCTGAAAACGTTTGAGACAAAAGGTATTGATTTTTATACGGCAGCTGCTGTATAAATTTAAAGATTCAGCAATTTCTTTTATAGAGGGCTTTTATAGTAAATGAACAAGAATGGAGTGAAGAACAGATGAAGAAGGTAATTCAACTTGTTATTTTGGGGAGCATTTTTATGCTGACTGGTTGTGCTTCAAGTACTGCAGAAGAGATTGAGGTAAATAAAGATAAGATTCCTTCGGTGTATAAAGTGCTGGGAGAGAAAAAAATTGTTGGGACAAACAGCAGCGTGAAAGATAGTGTACGCACAACTGAAATTACTTACCAATCAGGCAGTATTTCTAAAGAAGAGGTATTGCAGTATATCAGCTATCTTAGAGAAAATGAAGACTTTTTAGTGACGTTGGATACCAAAGTAGTTGACGATATGGTCATGAACCAGCTGGGGAAAGAATCTGAAACAGAGGGTGATATTGTACTGGTGGATGTGGCTTACCCAAACAACTTAGAGGGAAAAGTAGTGATAACCTATCGTTCTGGTAAAGGAGAAATTTCTGTAAATTAATAATTAAATAAGATAAGACAGGATACAGTGTATAAGAAGAACTGTATTCTGTTTTTTTACATATTCCAGCTGAAATTTTTTCAATCATCTAAACTTTAGTTTTCATTTCTATTTTGGTATAATTACTTGGTTAGGAGTGACGACGTGAAAAAATCAAAGTACATATGGCGTTATCCGGAAGAACCGGCTTTTTCTGAAGTGTTTTCTAAAGTTTTAGAAGAGCGGTCTATCAGTCCATTAGTTGGAAAACTTTTATGGCAGCGGAATATACGAAGTGCGGAACAGTTGGAAGCTTTTTTGACGCCTTCAATTGAAGCCCTTCACGATCCTTTTTTAATCCACGATATGCCGAAAGCTGTAGAACGTATTCAGCAGGCAATCGAAGCAGGGGAACAAATTCTTGTTTACGGGGATTATGATGCGGATGGTATTACCAGCACAACTGTGATGAAGGAAGCGATTGAACTGGTTGGCGGCGAGGTAGAATATTTTCTACCTAATCGATTTGTCCACGGATATGGTCCCAACCTTGAGGTTTTTAAAGAAAAAATTGAAGCAGGGATTCAGTTAATTGTCACAGTGGATAATGGAGTAGCAGGTCATGAAGCTTTGGCTTATGCTCAGGAACAAGGAATAGATGTGATTGTGACTGATCACCACGAATTGCCGGAGGAGCTGCCGGCTGCTTATGCTATTATCCATCCAAAACATCCGGAAGGCATGTATCCTTTCCCTGATTTAGCGGGAGTGGGTGTAGCATTTAAAGTTGCGACTGCATTACTTGATGAGGTGCCAGCCGAATTTCTGGATTTAGTTGCTATTGGAACGATTGCGGATTTGGTCTCATTAACTGGAGAAAACCGTATGCTTGTTCAGCTAGGGCTGAAGATGATTCAAACTGGTGATCGGCTTGGTTTAGATGCACTAATTCAGTCAGCAGGACTAAAGAAAGATGAAATTTCTGAAGAAAATGTCGGTTTTGCCATTGGTCCCCGATTAAATGCTTTAGGACGATTGGGAGAAGCAGCCCCGGGTGTAGCCCTTTTGACAACTTTTGATGAGGAAGAAGCGTTGTCCATTGCTGCTGTCATTGAAGAAACAAATAATGAACGTAAAAAGATTGTGGATACAATTACTGAGGAAGCATTTAGTATGATTGATCCAGCTATGCCGATTCATCTTTTGGCGAAAAAAGGCTGGCATGAAGGTGTGCTGGGGATTGTTGCCGGACGTATTATGCAGGAGACTGGTAAGCCAACGATTGTTTTAACAATTGATGAAGCTGGGAAACGGGCAAAAGGTTCTGGACGCAGTGTGACAACACTAAATTTGTATGAGGCATTAAATGAGGTACGGGAGCTTTTTGTTCATTTTGGCGGTCATCATATGGCAGCTGGCATGACTGTACTAGTAGAAAATATTGATCGTATTCGTACACATTTAATCGAATCTATTGATAAAAAAGGACTGGATCTTTCGCAGGGGCAGGAACTGATTATTGATGAAGCGCTGACTATTGAAGAGACGACTATTCCGTTTATTAATCAGTTAAAGCTGTTGGCGCCTTTTGGAACAGATAATCCGATGCCTACTTTTCTTTATCGACAGGTTGAGGCTGTTCAGGTACGACAAATCGGGGCAAAGAAAAATCATTTGAAGCTTCAGATTACGAACAATAGTGATACACCGTTAGATGTGATTGCTTTTCAAATGGGCAACGAAGCAAAAGAGTTTTCTGACAGCCGCTGTACGATTGCTGGAAAACTCTCAATCAATGAATGGAACGGGAATAAAAAACCGCAGCTGATGGCAGAAGACTACCTAATTGATGAGCTTCAGCTGTTTGATTTTCGCGGAAAATCAAAACAGCTTCAAGAAATTCCAGAGCTTTCTACTCTGTATGTCTTTTTCCAGAAAGAAAGTGTTAAGCTGCTTCAGAAAGAAGTAGCAGCAAAAGTTATTTTTGAATCTATTGAGCAGTTTGTTGTGGAGACAGCGACAATGAAGATTGAACAGCTGGTCATTGTCGATTGTCCTAATGACATGGGTGATCTTAAACAGCTAATCCGTCAAATCTCTGTGAACCGTGTATATATTATGGGATTGTCTGGTGACGAAGCTTACTTAAACGGGACTGGGACTAGAGAACAGTTTTCTAGATTGTACAGTCTAATTAAGAAGCAAGGAACGCTTGATGTTCGCTATAAGCTTCAAGTAGTCGCCAACTACTTAAATATTCAGGAAAAATTATTAATTTTTATGATTCAGGTGTTTTTTGATTTAGGATTTGTTACAATAGAAGACGGTGTTTTGAGAAACGTAAATAACCCTGAAAGTCATCCATTGACTGATAGCAAGGTTTATCAAAACCGCTTGAAAAAAATTAAGGTGGAAGAATTCTTGCTATACAGTGATCGTAAGACGCTGCTTCAATGGCTGCTGAATGAGGAGGAAAAGTAACATGGATTTAAAAGATTATATTGCCAGCATACCTGATTATCCGGAAAAAGGAATTGTTTTCAGAGACATATCTCCGCTGATGGCAAATGGTGATGCTTATCGGGAAGCGACAAAGCAAATCGTTGACTATGCAAAGGAAAAAAGAATTGATATGGTTGTAGGGCCGGAAGCCCGTGGGTTTATTGTCGGCTGTCCTGTTGCCTACGAATTAGGCGTGGGCTTTGCTCCAGTTAGAAAAAAAGGAAAACTTCCTCGGGAAACGATTGAAGTAACCTACGATCTAGAATATGGTACAGACACACTAACCATTCATAAGGATGCGATTGCCCCAGGACAGCGCGTGCTGATTTGTGATGATTTACTAGCGACTGGCGGAACAATTAAAGCAACAACTGATTTAGTTGAATCTTTAGGCGGAATCGTTGTCGGCTGTGCCTTCCTGATTGAATTAAAAGAACTACATGGTAGAGATAAAATTGCTAACTATGAAATCGTTACATTAATGGATTACTAATAAAAAAATTTTACCTCAAATTCATGTTGGTAGGACAAAAACGGAATAAACTCTAAGAGCTTGAAATAAATGCAGGAACTCTCTGCTGCTGTTTCAAGTTCTTTCATTTTGTTGTTCAATCCCTCAGAGCTACCTTTAATCTGTGATTTTAGATGCTTTCATTTTATCTGCTGAGTGTTCTTTTTTGTGCTTGAACACTCAAAAAAGTGCTGGTAGATTTTTTACTAAAACAAAATATTATAGAAATGAAAAACATCACGTTCCTTCCTCTTTTGGGGAAGAGATTCATCTATAAATATAATTCGGTATTATTATCTAGGTGAGCAGCCTTCCTGCTGCATGGTATCAGTCAGCTGTTCCGTTTTAATATTTGAATAGCTAAAAAATGCCGGAAAATTTTCTTTAAGAATTGTCTGCCAACACAAAAATAAAGCTAAAAAAGAAAGCAGCTTCAACATAGGCTGCTTTCTTTTTTACCTTACGATAGGTGTATCCAAAGAAAACTATTTAAAGATTATTTCCCTTAATGGAGACTAGTCAATTAGCAGGAGTACGGACTAGTCACCGTTTGGGAAAAAGGGGGGGGGGGGAGAATCCTAGTGTTATTTATATATAATTATCTTAATGATATTTTCGATAAACATAGTGCTGATCTTCTTCTCTTCTGCGATGTTGAACATAACGTTTCTCATCCCAAAGCATAAACCAGATGATAAATAGTGGGCTGACGATAAGCAGCGCAGACTGTAAGCCCAATGTACCTAGAAAAATACCAATCAATAAAACAAAAAATATAAAGCCGCCACGACGTAGTGCTTTCATTTTCATCACCTCACAAATTAATCGAACGAGTGTTCGTAATAATATTATACGAATGTTTGTTCGGTTTGTAAAGAGGGAACGCTCAAATATTTAAAATTATTTTTGGTGTTTTTAAAGAACGGATGTTATTGATTTGCAGTGAAATAATTGAAGGCAAACAAGCATCTGTATATTTAGGAAATAGGTGAGCGGCTGGCTGAGGATATAGGCGGCAGAAACAAAAAAACTGAGTCATTAGTCCAATGGACTATAACTCAGTCAGTTAACTTAAAGTAAAAGATATACCAAAGCAGCTGCTATCCCTTAAATAGAAAATTCGCAACAACTAGGTAAAAAATAAAATTGAGAAATACATAAAGCCTGCACCAGCCATGACAAAAAGGTGCCAAACAACATGCATAAAGCGAACACCTTTCAAGCTATAGAAGAGAGCGCCTAATGTGTAAGAAACACCGCCGGCAACTAAAAGAGCCAGACCAGTGAAGCTCAGACTTTCATAGAGCGGTTTAGCGGCAATTAAACAGAGCCAGCCCATGATAATATAGATAATCGTTGATGCATTTTTTACAGTATCCTGTTTATGCAGTGTAACAGATTTGTAGATCACACCAAAAATTGCCAATGCCCAAATCAGTCCAAACAATGTCCAGCCTAGCCAGCCTTGAACGCTGAGTAAGCAAAAAGGTGTATAGCTTCCAGCAATCAGCAGGAAAATAGAGCTGTGATCAAAAACCTGAAATACTTTTTTCGCTTTTGTGAAAATTAGACTGTGGAACAATGTGGAGGATAAAAATAGCAGAATCAATGTAGAGCCGTATAAGGCATATGAAACGACCCGAAGGGCGGAACCTATCTGAGCTCCTTTAACCAATAAAATGATTAAACCTGCTATACTTAAGCCAAAGCCGATACCATGGGTAACTGCATTGAGCACCTCGTTCAAAATCAAATACTTTCGAGAAAATTCAGTTTTTTCCAAGAAATCAACTTCCTTCACTTTAATTTGATGAAAAAATTTTTTTGGTCTGTTATACTATATCCATAACCTAAACCTTGTATCCATTCTAACACGAATGTAGGTTGTTTTTAAAGAAAGAGTGGTTAATTTATGACAAATGTAAAGATTGTAACTGATTCTTCCTGTACGATGAGAAAGGAAGTCCGGGAAGCCTTGAATATCCATATGATTCCTCTATCTGTAATGATAGATGGTGTTGTCTACCCAGATGATGATCATTTAGAAGGAAGCCAGTTTATGACTATGATGGATAAAGCAAAAGCTTTACCAAAAACCAGTCAGCCGCCTATCGGAGAGTTTGTGGAGCTTTATGATGAGCTGGGAAGTGACGGAAGCGAAATAATTTCAATTCATATGACCAAAGCATTGAGCGGAACAGTTGAAGCTGCAAGACAGGCGGGCAATCTGACATCAAGCAAGGTAACTGTTATAGACAGTGATTTTACTGATCAGGGATTATCTTTCCAAGTAATTGAAGCCGCAAAACTAGCCGCAAATGGTGCTGGTGTACCGGAAATTTTGGCTGAAATTGAAAGAGTAAAGGAAAATACAAAGCTTTTTATTGGAATATCAACGCTGGATAATTTAGTAAAAGGCGGCCGCATTAGCCGGGCGACAGGGTTGTTGTCAAATATTTTCAATATGAAGGTAGTCATGGATTTCGATCATACAGAATTAATTCCTGTCATTAAAGGACGAGGAGTTAAAACTTTCAATAAGTGGTTTGACGAGTTGAAGCTGGAATTGGAAAAACTTTCAAATGTACGTCAGATTGGTATTTCTCATGCTGAGGGATTAGAATTGGCTAATTATTTTAAAGAAGGACTGCAAAAGCTGTTTCCAGATATGGATATTCCTGTTCTGCATACTAATCCTGTTATCGCTACTCATACAGGCAAAGGTGCTTTTGCGATTATGTATTACACAAGCTAAACAGTTACACTATGGATTGAACAACGATTGGTTCTATATCAGAGCGGTTCCTTTGAACAATCCGTAGTAAAGTAGTTTGTTCTACAATTTTATAAATGAATGTTTGATGAGGCGGCTGCGATTGTTTTAGATCTCAGCCCCTTTTTTCCAATGAAAGAGGGATAAAATGAAGCGATTTTTTCAAACAAAATGGGGGCTGCTGGTACTTCCGTTCGGCGCGGCCTTTCTTACGCTGATACTGCTTTTAGTTTTTGTTCCAAAAGCCCAGCCGTATTTTAATCAAAAAACGAATGAGAATCCAAATAAGAACAACAAAGAACTTGTTAAATATGTTGCAATTGGCGACTCGTTGACTGAAGGGATTGGTGATCCAACTGCTTCAGGAGGTTTTGTACCTATTGTAGCGCGGGATATTGAGGAGCGTTATAAATTAAATGCTGTAGAGGTGGAAAATTTTGGTAAAAACGGTGACCGCAGCGATCAAATTCTAAAACGGATTAAAAAGAATGAGGCTATTCAAAAACAGTTGACTGCCGCAGATATGATTACAGTAACAGTTGGCGGTAATGATTTAATGAAGGTTATCAAAGGAGATGTTTTTAATCTAACAACGGATTCTTTTACTAAACCGCTGAAAAAATATCAGGATCAGCTGGTCTCATTATTTGATGAAATCAGAAAATATAATGAGACTGCACCAATTTATGTATTAGGGATTTATAATCCATTTTATCTATATTTCCCTGAGATTATCGAAATGCAGCAGATTGTAAATAACTGGAATGCTGGAACAGAAGAAACGGTGAGCGGATACTCAGCAATGTATTTCATTCCAATTAATGATTTGCTTTATAAAGGCGTAAACGGCGATGTAGGTGTAACCGGTGCAGAGGGCGACACCAGTGATACAGAAATAACGAATGATGCAATCTATGAAGAAGATCATTTTCATCCGAACAATCTTGGCTATCAGCTGATGGCGAATGCAGTTCGGGAAGAAATGATCAACACAAAGGATCAATGGCTGCCTAAGGAGAGTGACAACTAAGGATGACTGAGGAAAAAGAACCACAGGTTAGAAGAAAAAGAGACACGAACAAGAAAAATAAACAGAAACAGATTAACCCATGGAAAGTGGCCTTTCTATCGATTGTTGGAATCATAGTCGGCTGCCTTCTATTTATTGGCATCAGAATGACACAGGTAAGAGAACCGGATTATAAATCTTCAAAGACTGTTGAGAGATCAGGTTCACCAATTTTAAGTATTCAGTCAAATAAAGAACAGATTAATCAGCTGATTGAATTCTTTTTAGAAGATTTCCAAAAGGACTCAGATATTAGCTATGATTTTTATTTGGAGAATGAAGCTATGCTGACGGGAACGTTTAAGGTATTGGGTTACCCGATTCAGTTTAACCTGTATTTTGATCCTTACGTTATGGATGATGGAAATGTTCAATTGAAAGCCAAAAGTCTATCTGTAGGTACTTTAGGTCTGCCGATTAAAGATATTCTGCAATTTGTTCAGCGGGATTATAAGCTGCCGGAGTGGGTGGAAGTCAATCCGGATGAAAAAACGATTTTGCTTCGGCTTGATAAATTCCAAATGCAAAATGGTCTATTTATTCGGGCGGATAAAATTAATTTAATTGATGATGATATTCAAATAAGCGTATACCTTCCTGAAATAGATAAAACAAGTACTGAAGACAGTACAACGGAAGAGTAGGGGGAGGAAAAGAAATGAGCGAAAAAGCAATTTTTGCCGGCGGTTGTTTCTGGTGTATGATTCAGCCCTTTGATCAACAGCCGGGGATTTATTCAGTGACTTCCGGTTATACAGGAGGACATGTAGTTAATCCGACCTATGAACAGGTAAAAAATCACACAACTGGTCATACGGAAGCCGTGGAGATTTTATTTGATCCAGAAATTATTTCGTATGCTGAGCTGGTTGAGATTTACTGGCAGCAGACAGATCCAACAGATGCGCTGGGTCAATTTGAAGACCGTGGCGACAATTATCGTCCGGTGATTTTTTACGGGAATGAAGAACAACGGCAGATTGCTGAAAAGAGCAAGGAAAGGCTGCAGAACAGCGGTCGTTTTACTAAACCGATTGTGACAACCATTGAACCAGCTGAAACTTTTTATCCTGCAGAAGATTATCATCAGGATTTTTACAAAAAAGAACCAGAGCGATATGAGCGTTCCCACGAACGGCGCGGCAGCTTTTTAAAAGAAAATTGGAAAAGAGGACTGGAATGAGAAGAAGCTTTTATCATTATTTGGTTACACTAAAAGGTCCGGCAGCAGATTCTGAAACTCAATTTGCCAATGCAGCTGCTAAAGATATTCGCTTTCCAAAGCATTCAGAGGATTATCATGAAATTTCCTCCTATTTGGAAATGGAGGTAAATTATTTGCCGACAATGACAGTTTTTGATGAGCTGTGGGAAAAATATTTGGAAAATAATAAATAAAGAAAAAGGATGAAAAGCTCTTCTAAAAAAATAGGAGTTTTTCATCTTTTTTATATTCTAAAAATGCAACGTAAACATTGCTGTGTTGCCTATGTTTCGGGCAAATTTACTTTTTGACTAGCCTGATTGCGAAAAGGTTGTATCATTTGTTGGACTTCATCGCTTGAATACTTCTTATTCATGAAAATGCTTGATGGGCTAGAGTAGGGAGGGAAAGAAAAAGCCGGTTGTTTTATCAGGAAGTTCTGTGTTGTGCCCTTTTTTCATTCGCTTTTTCATGGTAAACTATAAGAATCGGTCAGCAGTATATAGAGAACCGGAAAAGGGAGCGAGACAATGAAAAAACAACGGCAGGTGCCTTATTATCAATATATAATTTCAATTATTTGTACAGCAATTATTGTCGGCGGGGGCAGTTTTATTCTGTTTAGAAGTGTTCTTCAGAGCTACATAGTTAATCAACCCTCAGAAGAAGAAAACCTAAGAGAAGTAAGTCAGCTGTATAACAGCATTCTGGAAGATTATGTAGGAAAAGTCGATAAAGAAGAGCTGGTTGAAGGGGCATTAAAAGGAATGATGGAATCCTTAGATGATCCCTACTCTTCCTATCTGGGAAAAGAGGAATCGACTGCTTTGGAAGAAGAGGTTTCCGGAAGCTTTGAAGGGATTGGTGCAACGCTTGGTTTAGAAGATGACATTCTTACTGTTATGCAGGCACCGATTGAAGGCTCTCCTGCTGAGAAAGCCGGCTTGAAAATGGAGGATCAGATTCTGAAAATTGATGGGGATACTACAGAAGGAGCAACATTGTCTGAATCAGTTAGTAAAATTAGAGGAGAAAAAGGCAGTGATGTCCGCTTAGAAATTTCACGAGGGGAAGCGACGTTTGAATTGACGATTACCAGAGATACAATCCCTCTAACCACTGTCAGTGCAGCGTTGGATGAAACGGATAAAACAATAGGAAACATTCGCATTTCTTCTTTTGGCGGCAAGACATTTGAAGAGCTGAAAACCGCAGTAAAGGATTTGCGTAAAGAAGGTGCCGTATCATTCATTATTGATCTTCGACAAAATCCGGGCGGTTTACTGGATCAAGTGGAAAAAATGTCAAGTATGTTTTTAAAGGACGGTCAGAAGATTGTCCAGTTTGAAGATAAAGCTGGTAATATAATTGAAAGCAAAGCATCCTCTGAGTTAGACGGTGGTTTTAAAGTGGAGGAACCGGTTGTAGTATTAGTCGATGGCGGAAGTGCAAGCGCATCGGAAATTTTTGCAGCAGCACTGAAGGAATCGGGCAAGGTGAAAGTTATTGGAACGAAGACTTTTGGTAAAGGGACAGTCCAAACAGTTAAAGGAGTTGGACAGGAGACTAGTCTCAAGCTGTCTATTTTGAAATGGCTGACACCAGAGGGGAATTGGATTCATGAGAAGGGATTGGCCCCTACTATTGAAGCAGATTTTCCAGAGTATGCTTATCTGGCTCCCATCTCCAGAAGTAGTATTTTGAGACAAGGGGATCAGTCAGAAATTGTCGCAAATCTGAATAAAATGCTGAAAGCTCTTGATTTTGATGTAGATGAAACAGCTGATTTTAACGAGAAAACGAAGCAAGCAGTTGAATCTATTCAGACGGATCAAGCGCTGCCGGTTTCTGGAGAAGTGGATGAAACCACAGCAGAACAAATTGAAGGGCTGCTGAAAGTAAAAATTCAAAATAATGACGGAGCCTATAACACAGCTATTGAGCAATTACAAAAGTAAATTTTTCATTGAACAGCTATTAGGTTTCTGCTATATTACAATGGAAGAAGGTTCGAAATCTATGGAGAAAAGGAAAAGTTATATAGGGTATCTCATTTCATTTATAAAACTGCTGATACCATCGCTTGTTCTTTTATTTATTGTTCGTGGTTTTATCCTGATTCCTGTGCCAATTGACGGAAGTTCTATGAAACCGAATCTTAGTCAGGGAGATATGGTGCTGATGGAAAAATTCACAGCTATTCAGCGGTTTGATGTGATTGTCTTTCAATTGCCGGATGGCGAAATTTATGTAAAACGAGTAATTGGTCTTCCGGGAGATGAAATTCGCTACGAAAAAGATCAGCTTTATATTAATGGCGAAAAAGTAGCTGAACCTTTCTTGAAAAAAGGAAGGAAAACAAAGTCGGATACAGAACCATATACTACGAACTTTAATCTTGCTGATTTAATGAATCAGGAGAATTTGAGCGGGGATAGTTATTTTGTTTTGGGTGATAATAGAAGAATGTCAAAGGATAGCCGATCATTTGGGGCTGTTGAAAGCAAGTACATCTTAGGTAAAGCAAGGTTTGTATATTATCCATTTAATCATATAAAAATTATTAGTTAGATAGGTGAAAACATGACAATACAATGGTTTCCAGGTCATATGGCGAAAGCCCGGAGAGAAGTGTCGGAAAAGATAAAATTTGTAGATATTATTTTTGAACTAGTGGACGCTCGATTACCAATCTCTTCAAGAAATCCAATGATGGATCAGATTGTGCAGCAAAAGCCTCGCTTGGTTCTACTAAACAAGGGGGATTTGGCAGATCCGGATCAGAATAGAAAATGGCAGGATTATTTTAGAGAAAAAGGATTTCACACACTGATAATCAATTCTCAACAGAATCAGGGAATCAACAAGATTGTTCCAGAAGCAAAAAAGGCACTGAAGAATAAAATCGAACGGGACCGAAGCCGCGGGTTGAAGCCGCGGGCTATTCGAGCAATGTGTATAGGCATCCCCAATGTAGGCAAATCGACATTAATGAATCGGCTCGTAGGTAAGAAAATTGCTCAGACGGGGAACAAACCGGGAGTCACTAAAGGTCAGCAATGGCTAAAATCAGGTAAGGATTTAGAATTACTTGATACTCCAGGGATTTTATGGCCAAAATTTGAAGATGCAGCGATTGGAAAAAAATTGGCATTAACAGGTGCAATTAAAGATCAGCTGCTTCATTTTGATGATTTAGCTATTTATGGGCTAACCTTTTTTGCTCGTTTCTATCCGGAGCGCTTACTTGAACGCTATCAGCTTACCGAAGAAGATTTATTTTTACCTGCTCCGGAACTATTGATGCTGATTACTAAAAAAAGAGGCTTCAAGGACGACTATGATCGTGCAAGCGAGATGATTGTTCAGGAAATCCGCAGCGGCAAGCTAGGTGCATATACATTAGACCGATGGGAAGAGTTAGGAGCAGGGCTGGATGAATAAGGAATCTATCAAAGACATCAAAGAAGAACTAAAAACGATTGACCGTCGAGACGATCAACGGTTAACTGTTTGGAAGGATGATGAGAGACTTGGTGTACAGCAGGCCTTAGCTCAATGGGAAAGAAGTATGGTCAAACAGGAGAGTGAAATTGCTCAATTTAAGCAGCTCTCTATTTTTGAAGAAGAAGCAAAAAAAGCAGGACACCGCTTAATTGCCGGCATCGATGAGGTTGGCAGAGGTCCTTTGGCTGGACCAGTGGTGGCTGCAGCTGTCATTTTACCAGAAAAGTGTGAGCTGCTTGGTCTGAATGATTCAAAACAGCTTTCTATTAAGAAGAGAGAAGCTTTATATGATCAGATTCAAAGTCAAGCAATTGCAATTGGTATCGGAATGGTTGATCATAAAGAAATCGATGAGATAAATATCTATCAGGCAAGCAAAAAAGCTATGAAAATGGCTGTAAAGGACCTTGATTTTACACCAGATTATTTATTAATTGATGCAATGGAGCTAGAGTTATCCATTCCGCAGAAAAAGCTGATTAAAGGGGATGCCCGTTCAGTTTCGATTGCTGCAGCCAGTATTGTTGCCAAGGTTTGCCGGGATCGGTTGATGGAGGATTACTCTAAGGTTTTTCCTGGATACGGCTTTGAGAGAAATGCAGGATATGGGACAAAAGAGCATCTTGAAGGAATGAAGAAACAGGGGATTTGTGCAATTCATCGGCGAACATTTGCACCAGTTAAAGATTTATGCCAATAAAATGAAAACAGCTTTCTTATGCAAATACTATCTATGTAAATCTTGTGAAAAAACGTTGTAAGGTACAGGGTTTATAAATGATTGAGTATTTGAGAGGAAGGCTTTTTTTATGGATAAAGAGTTGAGAGAATTATTATTTCGTTTAGTGAACTGTCAGGGAATCGGGAACATAGGCATATTGAAGATTCTAAGCTTTATAATAGAAAATGACTATGTAAATTTGAGCAAGAATGAATTGCTTCAAATTGCAGAAATAAAAAAATATGCACCTCAGTTTTTAGCCTCCTGGGAACGATTAAATCAATTAGGTGAGAAAGTAAAACAGTTCCAATCAGAGCATCAGTTTCTCACTATTCTAGATGCTCAGTTTCCGGTTCTTTTAAAAGAAATATACAATTGTCCAGCAGTTCTTTTTTACAAAGGAAATATTAACCTGCTTCAAGAAAAAGCACTGGCAGTTGTTGGTGCTCGCGATGCTTCTGCTTATGGAATAAAAGTGGTAAGAGAGTTTATACCGCCGATTGCTGCAGCCGGCTGGGTCATTGTCAGCGGCTTAGCTAAAGGAATTGATAGCAAAAGTCATGAAGCTGCCATGAATCATGAAGGCAAAACAATTGGTGTTGTTGGCACTGGCTTAGACTGCTGCTACCCTAAAGAAACAGCTGTTTTACATAGAAGAATGGCAGAAGAACAACTGATTATTAGTGAATACCCCAACGGCACTCCGCCGCGGAAGCATCATTTCCCCATGCGAAACCGAATTATTGCAGGGCTTGCCAGAGGCACATGCCTGATTGAAGCACGTAAAAACAGTGGTTCTCTCATTACAGCACAGTCTGCCCTTGAATATGGCAGAGAAGTTTTTGTGGTTCCGGGAAATATTTTTTTACCTCATTCAGAAGGCTGTCATACCTTACTTTACGAAGGGGCAAATAGTGTTTTTTCTCCCGAAGATATTTTGAATGAAATGAGATTTTTTTGTTAGATTGCTATATCAATCCTTGACAAACTCAAAATGAATCGATATGATGAACTACGATTTGTAAGTTTTTCACTGTATATTTTCACTGTATATAATAGTAGGAACAGGAAATCTGAAAGGAGCCGCACGTTTAATGGCGTATAAATACTTAGTTATTGTAGAATCACCAGCAAAAGCCAAAACGATTGAAAAATATTTAGGAAGAAACTATAAAGTCGTTGCCAGTGTTGGGCATATTCGTGATTTGCCAAAAAGTAAAATGGGTATCGATTTTGAAAATAATTATGAACCGCATTACATCTCAATTCGCGGAAAAGGCGATGTGATTAAAGGACTTAAAGCAGCCGCAAAAAAAGCAGATAAAGTTTATCTTGCAGCCGATCCGGATAGAGAGGGAGAAGCTATTGCCTGGCATCTATCTCACTTATTAAATTTGGATATTAATGATAAAAACCGGGTCGTATTTAACGAAATCACTAAAGAAGCTGTTAAGGCAGCCTTCAAAGAACCACGGGCAATTGACGTTGATTTAGTGGATGCCCAGCAGGCACGCCGCGTATTGGATCGCATCGTTGGCTATTCTATCAGTCCGATTCTTTGGCGTAAAGTGAAAAAAGGACTTAGCGCAGGTCGAGTACAGTCTGTTGCTTTGAAAATTATTATAGACCGTGAACAGGAAATTAGAAAATTTGTTCCAGAAGAATACTGGAGTATTGACGGGAATTTCCAAAAAGGGAAAAAGAAGTTTAAAGCGAACTTTTGGGGATTAGACGGCAAAAAGAAAAAACTGCCGAATCCGGAAGCAGTAAAAGAAGTGACCAGTCGTATCAAAGGTAAAGATTATGATATTACAAAGGTTGAGAAGAAAGAGCGAAAACGCAACCCTGCGTTGCCGTTTACAACTAGTAGCCTACAACAGGAAGCTGCCAGAAAATTGAATTTTCGTACTAGAAAAACCATGATGGTTGCTCAACAGCTGTATGAAGGGATTGCACTAGGCAAGCAAGGAACTGTGGGTCTCATTACTTACATGCGTACAGACTCCACTCGACTGGCGGATTCAGCGAAAATTGAAGCTGCATCATACATTGAAGAAACTTATGGTAAAGAATACTCTGCTCACGGCGGACGCAAAGCGAAAAATGCACAGGGAGCACAGGATGCCCATGAAGCAATCCGCCCATCCAGCGTGTTAAGAACACCTGATGAGATTAAACAGTATCTTGATAAGGATCAGCTGAAGCTTTACACGCTAATTTGGTCAAGAATGGTTGCCAGTCAAATGACACCGGCTGTCCTGGATACTATGAAGGTTACCCTTGAGCAAAATGGCGTGATTTTCATAGCAAATGGTTCCAAGGTGAAATTTAAAGGTTTTATGCAGGTGTACGTTGAAGGTCGTGATGATGGGAAGGAAGACAAAGAAAATATTCTTCCTGATATGACAGCAGGAGAAAAAGTCCAGTCTGTAGATATCGAACCAAAACAACACTTCACACAACCGCCGGCACGTTTCAGCGAAGCGACATTAATCCGTACGCTGGAGGAAAACGGTGTAGGTCGCCCTTCTACTTATGCACCAACGCTGGAAACGATTCAACGGCGCTATTATGTGAAGCTAACGAATAAGCGCTTTGAACCAACAGAGCTTGGTGAAATTGTTAATTCGCTAATCGTTGAGTTCTTCCCTAAAATTGTGGACGTTCATTTCACTGCGTCAATGGAAGAGGATTTGGATAACATTGAAGAAGGAAAAGAAGAGTGGATCAAGATAATTGATCAATTTTATAAACCTTTTGAAAAAGAATTGGCAACTGCAGAGGAAAAAATTGAAAAAATCCAAATCAAAGATGAACCAGCTGGTTTTGATTGTGATGTATGTGGTCATCCGATGGTCATCAAGTTAGGACGTTATGGAAAATTCTATGCCTGCAGCAACTTTCCGGATTGTCGAAATACTAAGCCAATTGTGAAGGAAATCGGTGTAGTGTGTCCAGTCTGTCATGAAGGTCAAGTAATTGAACGCAAATCGAAAAAGAACCGTCTGTTCTATGGCTGCAGCCGCTATCCTGATTGTGACTTTACATCATGGGATAAACCAATTGGCAGAAACTGCCCAAAATGTGATCAGTATCTCGTTGAGAAGAAGGTTAAAGGCGGAAAGCAAGTGGTTTGTATTAATGGCGATTATGAAGAAAATGTTCAGAAATAGCCGCTTAGCAGCAGATTCAGCTGTTGTTTCAAGATAGAAATAAACTATATATCAATGAGTGAGGCTAGCACTGTCTCACTCATTTTTGAAGAAAAGAGGATATAAATGACTAAAACAGTAACGGTGATTGGCGCAGGTCTTGCAGGAAGTGAGGCAGCTTGGCAAGTCGCTCAGGCTGGCGTTCCGGTAACGCTTTATGAGATGCGCCCTGTAAAGAATACTCCTGCCCATCAAACAGAAGACTTCGCCGAACTAGTATGTTCTAATTCTTTGAGAGGGAACAACCTGACAAATGCTGTCGGTGTTTTGAAGGAAGAAATGCGTCAGCTGGACTCAGTGATTATCCATTCAGCTGATGAAACTGCTGTGCCGGCAGGAGGAGCACTAGCTGTGGATCGTGATAATTTTTCAAAGTTAATCACAGAGCGAATCAAGAATCATCCGCTGATTACGGTTAAAAATGAAGAAATTACGGATATTCCTGAAGGGATTACAATTATTGCAACAGGTCCGCTAACTTCAGAAGGACTTTCAGATAAAATTAAAGAATTTAATGGTTCTGAAGGCTTTTATTTTTACGATGCTGCGGCGCCAATTATTGATCAGTCAACGATTGATATGGATAAGGTCTATTTAAAATCCCGGTACGACAAGGGAGAAGCAGCCTATTTAAATTGTCCGATGACTAAAGAAGAATTTAATCAGTTTCATCAGGCATTAGTTGAAGCAGAAGTAGTTCCGCTGAAAACCTTTGAAAAAGAGAAGTTTTTTGAAGGCTGTATGCCAATTGAAGTAATGGCTAAACGTGGGATTAAAACGATGCTTTTTGGTCCAATGAAGCCTGTTGGGCTGGAAGATCCTAAAACAGGGAAACGTCCTTATGCAGTAATTCAGCTGAGACAGGATAATGCAGCTGCTTCACTTTATAATATCGTTGGATTTCAGACACATCTAAAATGGGGCGAACAAAAGCGTGTTTTCCAAATGATTCCAGGGTTGGAAAATGCTGAATTTGTCCGTTATGGTGTGATGCATCGAAATAGTTTTATGAATTCTCCTGAATTACTAGAGCCAACCTATCAAACAAAGAAACGTTCTGATTTGTTCTTTGCAGGACAAATGACTGGAGTAGAAGGTTATGTAGAGAGTGCGGCCAGTGGTCTTCTTGCCGGCATCAATGCTGCGCGTCTAGCGAAAGAAGCTGAGCCGGTTATTTTTCCAAGAGAAACAGCGATGGGGAGTATGGCATATTACATCACCCATGCAGAAGGTAAACACTTTCAACCGATGAACGCCAACTTTGGTCTGTTTCCAGAGCTGCCTGCACGTATTAAAGATAAAAAGGAACGCTATGAAGCTCTTGCTCAAAGAGCCTTATCTGTGCAAAAAGAAATGATTGAAGAGTTAAAACGATAAACAGAAAATAGAGCGAGAGACAAAGAATGTTATAAAAAGCATTCTTTGTCTTTTTTTCGTTATTAATTTAAAGAATCAAATAGCATGTTATTGTTACTTTTACCAAAAAATGTTTAGTTTTAAGAAAAAATTGAAAAAAATTTTTGTTTATTGTGGTAAACTATATTGTATAAAAAGAAATATTGTAGTGAGGAAGGAGCACAGAAAATGAGTGATAAAGAAAAGGAAGCGTTGGAAAGAGCCAAACGAGCTGCCAAGGAACGAAAACGGCGCGAGTTGAATGAACGGGCGGTAAAAGTACGTAAGAAAATTAATCAAGCATCTGAGTTAAAAGCTAGTTTTCAAGCAAAACAAAGCGAGCTAACCAGTGACGTGACTCAAATAACAGCGAAAAAAAATAGTGCTTTATCTAGTCAAATTGCGAAAGAGGTACGTGTCTCCAAAGTATTTGAGGGAGTGATTGCTGAGATGCAGGCCTCTAGACTACCAGAAGGCGTGACTACCTTAGAAGAAAATATTAAAAAGGTTGAAAAGGTTATCGAAGGAATTAGTGATCAGATCAGTAAACTTTCCAATTACCAACAGACGCAAGAGGGTATTTTATCAGGTATCATGAGTCAGCTGGCCAGCTTATAGAACAAAGGAGAAGAAAAAAATGAGTGGAAAAATTGCCGTAATTGATCAGGAATTCACACAGGTGGCAGCCGATTTAGAACGAAGCCATCAAGAGTTGCTTGACGCCTATGAAAAAATTATTGAGCTTACCAAGAGTTTGAGTGCAGGAGCATTAAATACAGATGCATTAACCCCGAAAATTGATGGATTAATGGAAGGGGTTAGTTCGGATGTGATTGCCCGACTAAAGGAACTATTTACCCAAACCAAAACGGTGATTCAAGAATATGAAACCGTAATTATCAATGTAGATACAAGCTGCTAAAAGGAGGCAAACAATCAATGGGTAAGATTAATATTAACCATAGCCAGGCTAGAAGTGAGATACAAGGAATTCAGGCACAGATAAGTGGAAGTTTACAAAGTGCTAAAAGTAGTATGAGTCAAATGAACGGCATATTACAAGAATCTGAAGGAGCCTTTGTAGATGCTTTAAAACAGCAATTTCAATCTGAAGAAGCGATTGTAACCGCTTCTGAAGCTTTTTTTAATGAGGTGTGTCAATCCTTGTTGAATGCAGTCGATGTGTACGAGGAACAAGACCAGAAACTATCACGGAGTAGAGATCAGATTGTGTCGTAAAAGGACGAAAAATAAAAAGAGTAGGAGAATCAAGTATGAGTGTTGGAAAAGATCGCGTATTTTTATTATCTGCTATCGCAGAGTTAAAAACGGCCTATGAGCAATTGTTTCAGGCGGCCAAAGAATTTAGTACAGAAGCAGAAAGTAAGGCTAAAGGCCTTCAGTCTTTACTTGGCCAAGTTCCTTCTGAGGCAAAAAGCAGTCAGCTCTCTGGAAGTATTTCCGGTTTGAAATTGGAAAAGGACGAATTTCAGGAGCTGCTGGATAAGTTAACGCGTGATGTAGAAAAACTGCAGAATGACCTGCCTGCTTTGGATCAGGCAGCAGCTGCTAATGTGAATGATTTACAAAGTGCCGCAGATCAGCTGGCTAGTCTATTTAAAGAATACCAGTCCTTTATCAAGGGCGGCTTTACTGCTCAGGATGTGAATTCTTTTAAAAAATCACTCTCTAAAATGCGGATGCAAAACGGCATGCGCATGTCAGATATTGATAAGACGCTGCAGCGCGTATTAGACACATCGAAAGGGTTGGCGGTGGTCAGTGCTTATTACAGTAAAGATCCAGTAAACTTAACCACAGGTAATTTCAGTGCAGATAAAGAAGACCTGACTGTTCACGGCGAGGTACCCTTAGTATTCAAGCGCACGTATAATGCTATGGATGAGTATCGTGGGGCGTTAGGAGAACATTGGGTACATAGCTTCGAAGTACAGCTGTATCCGAAGAAAAAAGAAGGTCAGCTCAAAGTCATGATGGAAGATGGCAATGCGGTCTTTTATGAGGAACGGGAAGAAAATCACTACGTCGCTCCCATGTTTCCTGCCCATCAATTAGTGAAGACAGCGGCAGGCTATCAGTTAACGTTAGAAGACCAAACGGTCTATTCGTTTAACCTACAAGGACAATGGATTCAAAAAGAGATGGAGAATGGTCAGAAAATCCTTCTATCCTACAACAGCCAAAACCAACTGAAAAAAGTCAGCAGCTTGTCAGGATATCTGCGTTTTCGCTATCATCCAGACGGCTATTTGAGTATGGTGAAGGACCAAACGAATCGGAAGCTTCAGTTTTCCTATGCCAATAACTGTTTAATTAAAGTAACCGGTGTGACGAAAGAGACTCTGCGTTATCAGTACAATGATAAGAAGGAGTTGCTCACGCTGACGAACCCGCGGGGAATTGACTTGGTTCAAAATACGTACGATTATCTGGGACGAACCACTCGACAGGTCTTTCCTGACGGGGGCGTGATGACGTATGCGTATGAGGATGAACAGAAAACCATTACTGTGACAGAACAAAACGGCAACCAAGTCACCTATTATCGGGATAAGCAGTATCGAAACACTCGAGCGGTTTATGCAGATGGGGAAGAAGTCAGTGTCTATAACGGACAGAATCAGTTAGTAGCCTTTACGGATAAGCGGGGGAACAAGACGCAATACAGTTATGACGAACGAGGCAATCAAACGAATATCACCAACGCTTTGGGCGAAACGGTCACCCTTACGTACGATGAACAGAACCATCCAATCCAAATCAGACAAGCGAATGGCGGAACATTCCGCTTCTGCTATGAAGACAACCAACTGGTCGAGGTAAAAAATCCGTTAAATCATACCTCCAGTATCCGTTACGATGAGCAGAAACGACCGATTGAAGTACGACAGCCAGATGGCAGTCAGTTAACCTTTACCTACGATGAACGAGGGAATATCCAGACTATTGGGCAACCGAATGGCAGTCTGGCACATTATGTGTACGATGAACGCAATCAAGTCATCCAAACCACTGATCCGAACGGAAATGACAGCCAGTATAGCTATGATGAGCAAGGAAATCTGTTAACGATTACCAATGCCGCTGGAGCCACTAGAGAATACACCTATAATGAAATCAACAAAATCACACAGATAAAAGATTTTGACGGTACACTCACTATACAGGAATATAATAATTTAGGAAAAATTGAAAAAGTTGTCAACTCACGTGGCGGAATAACGGAGCTTGAGTATGATTTGATGTGGAATATTTCTAAGATTAGACAGCCCAATGGGGCTGAAACACTTTTTCAATATAATCAACTGAATCAGCTGGTGAAAACAACTAATGCTCTCGGGCATAGTACTATGGTTACTTATGATGCAGTGGGTAATCCGTTGGAAATTGTTGGACCTAGTCAATCTACAAGAAGCTTTCGTTATGATGCATTAAATCGCCCAACTAAAGTAGTCGATGCATCGGGTCATGAAACACGCTACACGTATGATCGTTCTGGGAAAATCGCGTCAATTATGGATAGTAAAGGGCAGACAACCGCTTTTCGTTATGATGCTATAGGACAGCTAGTGGAACAAGTGAACCCATTAGGACACAAGACGCGGTTTACGTATACCGCATTAGGAAAAGTGGCAGCCGTCGAGGATCCGAACGGTGGAGTGACGACCTACGACTATTATCCAGGTGGGAAGCTGAAAACCGTTCAGTACCCGGCGGGAGAGACGATTCAGTATACCTATGACAACAATGAAAATGTCATAGAAAAACAAGTAGGAATGCAAGGTCCAACCCACTACAGCTATGATCGACTCAATCAAATAACAGCTATTACAAACCCGCTTGGGCATACGAAGAAATTCAGCTATGATGAAGCTGGCAGAGTTGTTCTGTTTCAGGATGAGACAGGAGCCATTACTGAGTACGATTATCTTCCTACGGGAGAGCTAGCACAGGTTAGGGATGCATTAGGAAATGTTACCAGCTATTCTTATGATGAAGTAGGAAATCTGATTCAGATGGAACAGCCGACTATTGATAAAGACTATACAGAAGCTCAACAATTGAATCGCAGAACTATGTATCACTATGATCTTCTAGGGAATGTGACACAAGTTATTGATGCGCTCGGCAACGAAGAAAGCTATCGTTATGATGAAGAGAATCATTTAATTGAAAAGATTGACAAGGACGGGTTCCATACACGTCTTTCCTACACAGAGACAGGACGCATGAACGCCATTCGTTATGATGACGGCAAAGAGGTGCAGCTTCAATACAATGAATTGCGGCAGTTAGTAGCAGTGCAGGACTGGCTGGGCAAAACAACGATGGAACTGGATGCGTTAGGCCGAATTTTACAACTGACCACCCCGGATGACCAACAGCTTCGCTATGAATGGGACGCATTAGGGAATCGAACCAAGCTTATCTATCCGGACGGCAAAGAAGCCGCCTATACCTATGATTCTTCAAGTAAGCTAACAAGATTACGCAGTGACCAGCAAGAATATACGTATCGGTACAATGAACGTGGTCAGCTGATTGAGAAGCAGCAGCCGGCTGGGCTTACGTCTTCTTATCAGTATGATGCAGCGTATCAATTGACCGAGCTGGTTCATCAGCAGCATGGCGAGGTATTAGAGCATTATCAGTATCACTACAATGAAGCAGGGAATAAAACTCACATTGAGAAGCAGAGAAAAGGACTGTTAGAGGAAAGTGGTCAGTTCCTGTATCACTATGACCCCTTACAGCGATTGACAGAGGTTCAAAAAGACGGAGATTCTCTCAGAAGATATACGTATGATGCCTTTGGCAACCGCATTGCTAAAAGTGAAAAAGACCAAACGACACACTATACGTACAATGCGTTAAATCAATTGATACACCAAGAACAGCCAAATCAAAGTCGCACTATGCGTTATGATAAGCGGGGAAATCTAGTGGAAGAATTATTAGATAACCACCTGCATAAATCTTTTGAGTTCGATGCAACAAATATGATGACGAAGGTCATTCAACCAACGGTTGGAGAAGCCACGTATGACTATAATGGACTGCGGAATCGTGTAGGACAGACAATTGTAAAAGCAGATGAGCCGTTGAAGCAAATTCAGTATGTGTTGGATTTGACAAAGCCTTACAACAATCTATTGGAACGAAAAGTCAATGAAGACACAGAAAGCTATTTATGGGATAATCAATTATTGGCAATGGATGGGGAAGAGCAGTTTCTGCTGGATGAGCTAGGCAGTCCGTTACGTCAATTGACAGCTGGTGGCAGCCAAGAGCTGTTTGCCTATGACGAGTTTGGGGTAGCGCAGCAAAGCCAAGCGGGTGTCTTTGGTTTTACTGGTTATCAGCAGGATGAAATCAGCGGACTGAACTATGCACAGGCGAGGTATTATAATCAAGAGCAAGGGCGGTTTATTAGTGAGGATAATATTAAGGGATTTGCAGAGACCCCTCAAACATTAAATCCATATGTGTATGTTTGGAACCAACCAATGAAATATGTGGATAGAGATGGAAATTTAGGATTCTTAGCTGCCGTTGGAATAGGAGCACTTGTTGGAGGAGTTGTTGGAGGAGTATCTCAACTTGCAGTAGATGTAGTGAAAAATGTAGACAATGTTGTTAAAGGTGAAAAACTAGAGTGGTCAAAACCATCTGCTTATATAGGAGCAGTTACTGGTGGAGCACTTGCTGGGGCAACCACTGTAGCTGCTCCTATATTATTTGCTGCAAGTACAACAGTAACTGCTATTACAGCTGGTGTTGTAGGTGGTATATCTAGTAATGCTACTTCTATGCTAGTATCTAACAAATATGAAGGCACAGACTATAGCTCCTCTGATATTTTTGAGAGTTCACTTATTTCTGGTGGAATAGGTGGGATACTCGGAGGTGTCTTTGATAAGATTATTCCTAGTAAATATTTGTTAGAAATTAGCGGCATAAACAAAGGAAGAAATAGTATGGTAGCTGTTTTTAAAAGTGGTATTACAAGAATGATTAACCACGGACACAAAATGAGCTGGAAAACAATTTTTAAAGGATTACTGGGCAACTTTATAGATGGTTTACAAGAAGAAATTAGTAACTCAGCAGTAGGGGATATATACGAATACCTAAAGGAATCAATAATTAAAAGAATGAACGAGCAAAGTGAGGAGTGTCTAGAATAATGATAATTCTATCTGTACTAAGTTCACTTTTCTTCTCAATATTATTTATATCAGGATACATTAAAATAGCTCAAAGAAAAGAACTGCTATATCCAACGAAAAAGGCAACAGAACAACAGAAAAAGAATATGCACAAACTTAATATTTTTCTGAAATTAGCACTTTTATTTCTTTCCCCATATATATGGTGGACGCTAATTATTCCTGTAGCACGAGATATTCCGAATATTGTTACAGGAAATTTGCCAGAAGTAGAAGGCAGACTATTAAAGGATGCAAATTATGGTGCTTCTCCTTCAAGAAAGAAGATAGTTGTAAAAACAGTAAATGGTGAGGAAATAAAGATTATTTTGTATTCGAATCGCATGAAAAAGGGGGATTATGTAAAAATTCAGCATCTTACTTATCAAAAATCTGGAGATACTTATTATGGTAAAATATTAACCCATAAAAAAAGTGAATAAGAATTCTCGATTGCTAAGGTATACGAAAAATATTCGGTAAATACAAACTATTAAAAGAATATATCAAGTGCCTAGGATAAAAAAAGGAAAAATAATGAATAATTATCTATATTATCGTAATTTTGTGGTTACAATAGCAACATTTATCGTATTGATTTTTCTATCAGTAAAATATTTTAGAGGTGGGGTGTTATTTACTCCTGAAAGGGCAGTTTCTTCAACGAAAGATTTTGTCAGTAAATATGGCCGAATAATGACAACAGGGGTATATCTTGTCTTTTTAGTTTTATGTTTAGTTGTTCTTTCTGGTGGTGTGAATCTAATTAAGGATTTGCCTTATGTTTTAGAAAAGAAATACATCGCTATTTCAGGACCAGCAGTTAATCAATCCACCGGAAAAGAGACAAATAAAGTACGTGCAATAAAAATTAAAGATGATAAAACTGGAGAAATTATCCATGTTAGCTTTTATGGAGATAAAACAATTCATAAAGGGGATTTTTTAGAACTCTATTATTATCCCAATTCTCATATAGGAGCTTATCAAAATTCTGAAGACTAAAGGTAAAGATGAACTAAAAGAAGAACAGATTAGTAGATTGTTTGTTCTTCTTTTTACTAGAAAACAATGTTTTTGATTAACTACTATCAATTTGAGCTTTTGATTTCAGATGTATTATAGAGTAGAAGATGTCCATATTCTTAGCAATTTTTATGATGATGACGTTCCTTCAACGATATTAACATTGATATTAGTAAGCAAATCGAAGCTGGAAAAGGAGCGCAAATGAAAACTATAATTAAAATAGCTCTTGGGACCTTAGGTGTTATTGGGTTGTTGACAGCTGGTTATTTTTTAGTGGTTTTGTATCTTTTCAATCCTGCACAAGATTCAAGAAGTGAGGAAGTCTTTTCTGTCAATAGTTCTCCTTCCGGGAAATATGAGCTGCTTCAAGTAAATACAGAAGATGAGGCTGAAGTACCTGGTTATTCGTTTAATGTGTGGGAAAAAGGGAGCGGAGATACAACGACTTATGAAGCAAATGATTATTTTAGAAAGCGAGATCGTTTTATTCTTTCTTGGGGAGATAATGAAGATATCGTTTGGGTATATAGTGGTGGTTTAGGTCTTTTTTATTGGACGAATGAAGGAGATAGTTGGACCAAACATACCTTTGCTGATGAAATAATCGATAGTAATCGTATACCAGCTGAGCTTTGGAAGGATTTGCCTGATAGTTACAAGCAACAATATGGGGAGTAATTTAATTCGTGTTTATCACATCTTGAGACAGGTAGAGCAAAAAATATTTTATAAAACAGGGGTTATTGAATGAGTATTGGTTATTTACTAATTATATATGGATTGATTGTTACTTTTATAATAATTAGTGTTAAAGGATGCATGAAAATAATTAAAAATGAATACTTTATCAGTTATAAGGATGCGATACCTGCCAAGCAGAAGTTCATGAAGAAATATGAAAAGAAAACAAATATGATAATAAAGATTTTATTTCTTATTTGGATGACTGTGATGTTTGTAGAATTTATAATTCCTGGAATTTTTGATTTCCCTAATATTTTAACTGGAAAATACCAGATAGTTGAGGGTATCGCATTAAATTCTGCTGGAACAAGTGATAGAAAATTCCCAAAAATTGTTACAATCAAAGACGAGCAAACAAATCAAACAATTCGACTAAGATTTTATTCTGCTAAGTCAATTGAAAAAGGAGATAATTTAAAAGTTATTTATTTGCCTCATCTTAAAAGAGGGACACTTTTGAAGCATGAATAGTCAGAAACTATCACAAGCATTGTTATTTTGATAGTTTTTAGTTATTTTTTAATGGAACAAAAGATGTAGTAAATAAATAAACGAAAACCATAAAAATTGGAGTGAAAGCATGCGTTCTTATGAATTGACAATTCCTTATGGATTAATACTTGTATTGAAAATGATGATTTATTGTGGATTAGGATTTTTTATCCTTTTCTTACTAGTTAAACTATTTGGAAATCAAAGTGCTACCTATGGGCATCTGTATTTCTTTTTAATTTTTGCCTTAATAGGTTTTGTTGGTATGCTTGCAGCCAAAAGATGGCGCATCTATGTGAAAAATGAAGAAATCACGATAAGATACTCTGTAAAGAAGGAACGCCGACTGACATTTGCAGATATTGACTATGCTTCTATGGGACTAAAACATGAGCTTAGTCTCTTATCTAATGGAAAAAAGATGGTTACTATTGATCGTCTAACCGTTAATCGAGAGCAATTTCTTGAAGACATAAAAAAACGGCAAATAAAAATTAGCTATCAGGAATAGCTGTTATAATATCATGAATAAACAGCTTTCCTTAGAGCCCTGAACAATGTTTCGGGGTTCTTTATTTTGGCAAGAAGAACCTGCTAACGTTAGAAAAAATTATGAATTGTGAACAAATTTAGAAATATTGATTAAATTCTGACAATTCATTTGTTTTTTAATTTTGGTTATGCTAAAGTTACAGTGTAATTGCTGGAGGGGGTTTCATGGATAAGAAGTGGATTGAATTATTTTTCAATTATTTACTAGTTGAGAAAGGATATTCTGATAAGACAAAAATTGCTTATGAGAATGATTTAACTCATTTTCTGGCATTTCTAAAGGAATCCGGAAATGAGGATTATCTTTCAATAGATCATTTGGATGTACGTACTTATTTAGGTGTTTTGTACGATGAAGAGTACAGTAGAAATTCTGTCGGGCGTAAAGTTGCCAGCCTACGAACCTTTTATCAATTTTTACTGAAAAATGAACAAATAACTGAAAATCCGTTTTCCTATGTTCATTTGAAAAGAAAACAGCAGAAGCTGCCTCGTTTTTTTTATGAAAAGGAAATGGACAAGCTTTTTGAAGCAGCACAGGGAGACAAACCGCTGGAATTGAGAAATCTGGCATTGCTGGAAGTTTTATATGGCACTGGGCTTCGACTTAGTGAATGTGCGTCACTCACGTTGGAAAGAGTGGATTTTCCTATGAGCACGTTATTTATCACCGGAAAAGGAGATAAGGACAGATATGTTCCTTTTGGTTCTTTTGCTGCAGATGCTCTGACTGTTTATCTGGAGAATGGCCGAAAACCTTTGATGGAGAAATATGGTAAGGAGCACGCCTATATCTTTGTGAATCATCGGGGAGACCCTATTACACCAACAGGGATTGAGTATGTTTTAAACCAGCTGATAAAAAAGAGTAGTCTGAATATGGATATTCACCCGCATATGCTGCGGCATACCTTTGCTACTCATCTGTTAAATAATGGAGCGGACATGCGGACGGTTCAAGAGCTTTTAGGGCATGTTAATTTATCGACTACACAAATTTATGCTCATGTCACCAGAGAAAGTCTTCAAAAAAACTACCGAAATTTTCATCCGCGGGCGTAGAGCAAATCTTAATAGTATATGTTCTTTGTATGAAAATATACTTTGCCGTTCACTAGGCGGAGAGTAACTAAGGAAGCGTTCGTAAGGTTTGTTGTCATAAAAATAACATGTACGTTGTTATACTTGATTTTTGTAGTATAAGCAAGCTGAATAATTTGTCTTTGAAAAGCTTGGAGCGACAGATAATTTCAACATTAGAATAAATAGAATCTTGCATTCATTAAATTATAAAATCATCAAAAACTATGAATGAGTAACGATAACCAGGAGGATGTAGCATGGTAGAATCACAATTTCATTCAACAACCATATGTGCTGTTGAAAAAGATGGAAAATTTGCGATGGCCGGAGATGGTCAGGTAACGATGGGCGAATCTGTCGTTATGAAAGGTACGGCAAAGAAAGTGCGTAGAATCTACAACGATGAAGTTGTTGTTGGTTTTGCCGGTAGTGTGGCGGATGCCTTTACTTTAGAAGAAAAATTTGAAGGAAAACTAAATGAATACAACGGCAATCTAACTAGAGCCGCAGTTGAGCTGGCTCAGGAATGGCGGACGCAGCAGTCTATGCAAAAGCTGGAGGCAATGCTGATTGTAATGAACAAAAAAGAGATGCTGCTGGTTTCCGGAACAGGAGAAGTTATTACTCCAGATGATGGGATTTTGGCTATCGGTTCGGGCGGAAATTTTGCGCTGTCTGCTGCTCGAGCAATGAAGCATTATGGAGACAAAGAGATGTCAGCTAAGGAAATTGCAGAAAATGCACTGAATATTGCTGCGGATATCTGCGTATTTACGAACCACAATATTATTGTAGAAGAAATATAAATGAGGGATAAATAGTATGAAAGAATTAAATAAAACACCAAGAGAAATCGTGAAAGAGCTGGATGAGTATATCGTTGGGCAGACAAATGCTAAAAAATCAGTGGCAGTAGCTCTTAGAAACCGTTATCGTCGGCTGCAGCTGGATGAAAAAATGCAGCAGGATGTCACACCCAAAAATCTGCTGATGATTGGACCGACTGGTGTAGGTAAGACGGAGATAGCCAGACGACTGGCGACGATTGTCAATGCGCCGTTTATTAAGGTTGAGGCAACGAAATTCACTGAGGTTGGTTATGTGGGCCGCGATGTGGAATCAATGGTTCGTGATTTAGTCGAAAATGCAATTAAAATTGTTGAAAAACAACAGTATAGTAACGTATACGCACAAGCTTTGCGAAAAGCCAATGAGCGTTTGGTTAAAGCGCTGGTTCCTGGAATCAAAAAAGAACAAAAGCAGGCAAGCGGCAATCAGTTTGATCAAATGATGAAAATGTTTAGCGCGGGACAACAGCCTGAAGAAACACAGGAAGAGGTTACTGAAGAAATCAAGGTCAATCGAAAAACCGTTTTGGATCAGTTGGAACGCGGACTTCTGGATCAGCGTGAAGTAACGATTGAAATTGATGAACCAAAGAAAACAATGCCGATGATGAATTCTGGAATGGAACAGATGGGGATTGATTTGGGTGAAACTTTAGGTGCACTGTCTCCGAGGAAAAAAGTGGACCGCACTGTTACAGTTAAGGAAGCACAGGAGCTTCTAGTTAAGGAAGAGTCTGCCAAAATTGTTAACGATGCTGATATTCATAGTGCAGCGATTAAGCTGGCAGAATCCAGCGGGATTATTTTTATCGATGAGTTTGATAAAATCACAACAAAGAATCAGCAAAATTCTGGTGAAGTATCACGAGAAGGCGTTCAAAGAGATATTTTACCAATAGTTGAAGGTTCTCAGGTGAATACAAAATACGGAGTCATTCAAACCGACCATATTTTATTCATCGCTTCTGGCGCTTTCCATTTGGCGAAGCCGAGTGACTTGATTCCAGAGCTTCAAGGGCGTTTTCCTATTAGAGTAGAGCTGGAAGACTTAACAGCAGAGGATTTTGTACGTATCCTAACGGAACCGAACAACGCTTTAATCAAGCAGTATATTGCATTGATTGGCACAGAGAATGTTACTGTAACCTTTACTAAGGAGGCGATTGAGCGAATTGCTCATATTGCGTTTACAGTAAATCGGGAAACAGATAATATCGGTGCCAGAAGACTCCACACGATTTTAGAACGTTTACTGGAAGAGCTGTTGTTTGAAGCTCCTGATATGCAGATGGGGGAAATAACCATTACAGAAGCATACGTAAACGAAAAACTAAATGACATTGCGCAAAATGAAGATTTAAGTCGTTACATCTTATAAGTATAAGCAGGAAAAGGGGTAGAATTATGGAAACTTTATTGGAACGGACACGTCAGATTAACCGCTTGCTTCAACAGAAGAATACGTTTGATTTGGAGGCTGATTTACCTTATGGTAAAATGGCAACAATTCTCGGAGATATCTTAGTGAGTAACGCCTATATTATCAGCAGCAATGGTGAATTGCTGGGCTACAATGAAAAACTAGATGTGAACAATGCCCGAGTGAAGCATATGTTTGAAGAAAAACAATTTCCTCAAAGCTATACAGATGCTGTAGGTGTCTTGCAGAAAACAGAATCAAATATTCAAATCAATAGTGATCTGACGGCCTTTCCTATTGAGTTGCGGGCAGAATATCCCAATGGCCTAACAACAATCATCCCTATTTTTGGTGCCGGCGAGCGGCTGGGAACAATCATCCTGGCGAAGATGGAAGGTTCTTTTACAGATGAGGATCTAGTATTAGCAGAATACAGCGGAACGGTTGTTGGTATGCAGATTTTGTATCAGCAGTCCCGTAGTATTGAGGCTGAGGTTCGCAGTGCAACTGCGGTTCAAATGGCAGTGAATACGTTGTCTTACAGCGAATTGAAGGCTGTCCAGGCAATATTTAAAGCTCTTGATGGAGAAGAAGGCCGCTTGACGGCATCCAGCATTGCCGATGAAATCGGTATTACTCGTTCTGTGATTGTGAACGCGCTGAGAAAACTGGAATCAGCAGGTATTATTGAATCACGTTCCCTGGGAATGAAAGGAACATACCTAAAGATTTTGAATAAGCAATTCATTAAAGAATTAGATAAAAAGCGGAAGTAGGGATGAGATATGACAATCGTCATTGAAAATGAGAAATTGAAAGCGACAATTGCTGAAGCGGGTGCTGAGCTAGTGAGTTTACAAAGCAAAGAAACCAATACAGAATATATCTGGCAGGCTGATCCTGCCTTCTGGGGTAGACACGCACCAGTTCTTTTCCCATTTGTCGGGCGACTTAAGGATGATCGGTATACCTATCAGAATAAGGTCTATCCGATGGGCCAGCATGGTTTTGCAAGAGATAAAGACTTTGAAGTCCTTGAACAAGGCGATGGTCTGGTTTCTCTTTCGTTAAAAAGCAATGACGAGACAAGAAAGGTCTATCCATTTGATTTCGAACTAGTTATCACTTACGAGCTTGAAGATAAGGGCATCAAGGTTTCTTATCAGGTAGAGAACACGGGGAAAGAAGAAATGCTGTTCTCTGTCGGGGGACATCCCGCATTTAATGTGCCTTTAGAAAAGGATTTGGATTTAACCGACTACTATTTTTCTTTGGAACCAAATGAGGACCGTATTCAAATTCCGCTTTCTGGACCTTATCTTGATTTAGAAAATAAAACATTGGGACAGACAAGTGCGGCTTTTGATTTAAGTCGGGAACTGTTTGTGAACGACGCGCTTATTTTTGAAACACCTGGAGCAAACAAGGTGATTATCCAAAGCGACAAAGGCGAGCGAGGAATTTCTTTAAGCTATACGAATATGCCTTTTGTCGGGATTTGGTCACCGTATGCTACTGAAGCACCGTTTGTCTGTATTGAACCATGGTGCGGAATTGCAGATACTGTGGAAAGCAATGGACAGCTAATTGATAAATTCGGCATCAATCGTTTAGCAGCAAACAAGTTATTTAAAACAGATTATACGATTGGTGTAAAATAATCGTTGAATAAGCAACTTTGCAGCTGAGTACAATGACAATGGTTTCATGACAATTGTGTTGGTAGGACAAAAACCGAATAAACTTGTAGAGCTTGAAACAAAATCAGAGGTATTCTGGTTTTGTTTCAAGTTCCTTTTTAGAACTAGGAGGACCGCTGCCAATGATTTGTGCAGCTAAGCCTATAAGTTCATTATGCTTTGCTTCTATAGCTGCAGAGCTATTGGTTGCGTATCTCCTTTTAATTTTGAGAAAAAAAGACCTTGAACAAGGTAAATACGTGAACGAAAATGATAGCAGTTGCGATACCCATAAGCTGCTCGCTGGATGTCTTTCATTTTGTTGTTCAATCCTTCTGTAAAACCATCAATTTGTGGTTCTGGCCGCTTTCATTTTATCCGTTTTTGTGTTTGAATACTCAAAAAAGTGCTGGTGGGTTTTCCTTTAGGAATTTCCACCAACACAAAATATTCTAGAACCAGTAAAATAAGACATAAGCAGCTGAATGTATCAAAAAACCAGAAACAAGCTATTTTAGCAGCTTGTCTCTGGTTTTTTTTATAATTATTTTTCTTTTTTTGCGTTAAGCCCGAAAGGCACTCTGTTTTCTGTTCCATTCTTGATTCGGCCAATGTTGTCTTTATGGCGGATGAAAATGAAGATAGTCAAGCCAGCAGCAATGGCTGTCAGCAGCCAATCAAATTGTGGTAATATTTGTGGAAAAATATAAGGTAAAAAGATAGTTGATAAGGTAATCAATACCGCACTGACCATACTAGTGACGCTAACCATACTGGAAATGAAGAGAGAAATAACGAAAATTGCTGCAGAATAAAGGAAAAACAAAGGATTATAGGCTAGTATCATCCCTGCACTGGTTGCAACAGCTTTTCCTCCTTTAAATTTAGCAAAAATCGGAAAGGTATGTCCTAATACAGCGGCTACCCCAAATATTAATGGATTGACAGCTATCGAAAATATCATTGGCAGACTAGTAGCTAGTGTTCCTTTTAAAATATCCATTAGTAAAACAACGATTCCTGCTTTTTTTCCTAAAATCCTAAAGGTATTGGTTGTTCCTGTTCCTCCACTACCATATTCACGAATGTCTTTATTAAAAAATAATTTCCCGATCCATACCCCGGAAGGAATAGATCCTAATAAATAGGCGATGAACAGTAATAGTACCAGCTTCATGTGTACGCCCCTTTCTTTTATTCAAACTAGACTTCATTTTATCATGAAAGATTTTTCCAAACAATCATGAATTCTTAATGGCTTTCAGAAAACTGGAAGGACTGACGATTGTAGCGGCATAGTCAATCTAACGTATAAAACAGATTTTTTTGATATTTAATGATAGAATAGAGAAAGATGAAGTAATGGAAAGGTGGATCAATCATGACATTTCAGAATCCGTCAGATGAACAAATTTTCTCTTATTTAAGAGAAACTAAGCGAATTGCCGTTGTCGGCTTGAGCAATAAAGAAGAGCGGACCAGTTATCAAATCGCAAAACTGCTTCAGGATAAAGGGTACACAGTAGTTCCAGTTAATCCTGTTCTTGAGGGGCAGGAGATTCTCGGCGAAAAGGTTTATAAGGATTTACAGTCTGTTCCGGGAAAAATTGATATCGTAGACGTTTTCAGAAGAAGTGAATTCCTGCCAGAGGTCGCCGAAGAATTTCTGCAAACAGATGCAGGTGTTTTCTGGGCACAATTGGGCTTGGAAAGTGAAGAAGCAGCTGAACTATTGAAAAATGCTGGACGAAATGATATTATCATGAATCGATGCATTAAAATAGAGCTAGCAAAAATGTCTTCTTAATGACTTTACGTATATTATTAAGAAAGAGCTGCCTATTTAGGTGTAGCTGAAAAAGACAGTGAAATCCGAATTTTTGAGATTTTTTGTGAAAACCAAAAAGAAAGCATAGCTTATAATGGAATAAGCGAGTATTTCTGAAGCAGAGGGACAGAAAAATTTCTAAAAAAATTCGTCACTGGTATTTTTAAGCACAACCTAGGAAAGCTCTTTTTTTTTGAGAGCTTTTAGAGTATCATTGTAATGATGTGGCTGAAGCTGCGAGAAATCCAAGTATAAGGAGTTTTTTCTTTGGTGAAAAAAGTAAACAATGAATATAACGATTCTTCCATCCAAGTATTAGAAGGACTGGAAGCTGTTCGTAAGCGCCCGGGAATGTACATCGGGTCTACTGACAGTAGAGGACTACACCATTTAGTCTATGAAATTGTTGATAATGCGGTAGATGAAGCATTATCCGGATATGGTGATGAAATTAGAGTAACGATTAATAAAGATAATAGCTTGACAGTAGAAGATTCTGGACGTGGTATGCCGGTTGGTATGCATGCATCTGGTATCCCGACTGTTCAAGTGATATTTACAGTGCTCCATGCCGGCGGAAAATTCGGCCAGGGAGGATACAAAACATCTGGCGGACTTCACGGCGTAGGGGCAAGTGTGGTTAATGCACTTTCTAAATGGCTGGAGGTTCGTATTGTTCGAGACGGTGTCGAGTACATGGAACGCTTTGAAAATGGCGGAAAGCCAGTTGGCACCTTGAAAAAAATTGGAAAAACACGAAAAAAGAATGGAACGACTGTAACATTTTTACCAGATGAAAAGATTTTTTCGACTATTAAGTTCTCTTATGAAACATTGGCTGGACGCTTACGGGAATCAGCGTTTCTTTTGAAGGGTGTTAAAATCGTTCTAAAGGATTTAAGAGAAGAGGAAACAAAGGAAGAAGTCTTTCATTATGAAGAAGGAATCAAGGAATTTGTTGACTATCTAAATGAAGAAAAGGATGTCCTTACTCCAGTGGTCTATTTTTCCGGAGAGAAAGATGGTATTGAGGTAGAGCTGGCATATCAATATAATGATGGTTTTTCAGAGAACGTATTGTCCTTTGTAAATAATGTTCGAACAAAAGACGGCGGAACCCATGAGGTGGGAATGAAGACGTCTATGACGAAAGCGTATAACGAGTACGCCCGCAAGGTGGGGCTTTTGAAAGAAAAGGACAAAAATCTTGAAGGTAGTGATTTCCGTGAAGGCCTAGCAGCTGTTTTATCTATCAGAGTTCCTGAAAATCTGCTTCAGTTTGAAGGTCAGACAAAAGAAAAGCTGGGAACACCATTAGCAAGAAATGCCGTAGATACAGCAGTAGGCGAGCAGATGGTCTTCTATCTTCAGGAGAACAACGATCTAAGTCAGATGTTGATTCGTAAGGCAATTAAAGCTCGGGAGGCTCGTGAAGCTGCCCGGAAAGCCAGAGAAGAAAGCCGGAACGGTAAGAAAAAGAAAAAAGAATCACTACTTTCTGGTAAGCTAACGCCTGCTCAATCCCGCAATCCTAAAAGAAATGAATTGTATCTAGTGGAGGGAGATTCTGCTGGAGGCTCCGCTAAACAGGGACGTGACCGGAAGTTTCAGGCGATCCTGCCGCTACGCGGAAAAGTATTAAATACTGAAAAAGCCAAGATGCAGGATATTCTAAAAAATGAAGAAATTAATACAATGATTTACACCATCGGTGCAGGTGTGGGGGCAGAATTTTCAGTTGAAGACTGCAACTATGATAAGGTAATCATAATGACCGATGCGGATACGGACGGAGCCCATATTCAAGTGCTGCTGTTAACATTTTTCTACCGTTATATGAAGCAGTTGATTAAAGCTGGTAAAGTATATATTGCATTACCGCCATTGTATAAAGTATCAAAAGGTTCTGGAAAAAAAGAAATAATGGAATATGCCTGGACAGATGAAGAATTAGAATTGGCAACAAAGAAAATCGGAAAAGGTTATATGCTTCAGCGTTATAAAGGGCTGGGTGAAATGAATGCAGACCAGTTGTGGGAAACAACGATGAACCCTGAAACAAGAACCTTGATTCGAGTGAAAATCGATGAAGATGACAAAGCGGAACGTCGGGTTACTACCCTGATGGGGGATAAAGTAGCGCCAAGACGTGAGTGGATTGAGAAACATGTTCAGTTTACCTTAGAGGAGGAAGGCAGCATCCTTGATAAGCAAGAGGATGAAACAGCTATTGCAGCACAGCCTGAGCCAGCAGCGAAATCAGAAGAACCGGTTTTTGAAGAAATTTCACTAGATTTATAATCGATGGGTTTTCTGTTTAAAGATAAGGATAAACGGGTACTTACAGCGACGATAGAAGAGCTGTTGTCTTAATGGCTTCTGTGAAGTAAAAGAAGAACTAACAGCAGATTAAATGAATTGAACCAAAAATGTTTAGCATCAAAAAAACCAGTTTGACATTTGGTTTAGTTGAAAATAGAACAAAGAAAGAGACAGGAATGATGCCCAAGTCTCAAACCTTGCAAAGGAGTGACGGTTTTGGAAGAACGTCAGGAAATTCAGGAACTGACTCTTGAAGAAGTAATGGGCGACCGATTTGGCCGCTATTCCAAATATATTATTCAGGAACGTGCATTGCCGGATATTCGAGATGGGCTAAAGCCCGTACAAAGAAGAATCCTGTATTCGATGAATAAGGACGGCAATACGTTTGATAAAGGCTTTAGAAAATCAGCGAAGTCAGTAGGAAATATTATGGGGAACTATCATCCTCATGGCGACAGCAGTATTTATGAAGCCATGGTGCGCCTGAGCCAGGATTGGAAGTTAAGAGAAGTTCTTATCGAAATGCATGGGAATAACGGGAGCATGGATGGCGATCCACCTGCTGCAATGCGTTATACAGAAGCCCGCTTATCGAAGCTTAGTGGAGAAATGCTGCGGGATATTGAGAAAGAAACCGTAGATTTCGTTTGGAATTTTGATGATACAGAAAAGGAACCAACTGTTTTACCGGCGAAGTTTCCCAATCTGCTTGTGAATGGTTCAACTGGGATTTCTGCAGGATATGCAACTGAGATTCCACCTCACAATTTAATGGAAGTCATCGATGGAACAATATACCTTATTGACCATCCCAATGCTTCACTGGCAAAAATTATGGAATATATCCCTGGTCCAGATTTTCCTACTGGGGGAATTTTGCAGGGAAAAGAAGAAATTAAAAAGGCTTACGAAACGGGCAAGGGCAAAGTAATTCTCCGTTCACAAACCAGAATTGAAGATATAAAGGGTGGTAAACAGCAAATTATCATCTCTGAGATTCCTTATGAGGTAAATAAGGCTGTTTTGGTGAAAAAAATCGATGAAATCCGTTTAAGTAAAAAAATCGATGGAATTGCTGAAGTGAGAGATGAGACTGACCGGACAGGGCTGCAAATGGTAGTTGAATTAAAAAAAGATGCAAATGCAGAAGGAATTCTTAACTACCTTTTCAAAAATACTGAGCTACAGATTAACTATAACTTCAATATGGTTGCAATCGATAAGATGACGCCGCATCAGGTAGGTCTGCTGCGCATTTTAGAAAGCTACATCACACATAGAAAGCAAGTGATTACCAATCGCAGCCGTTTTGAGCTTGAGAAGGCTAAGAAACGCCAGCATATTGTTGACGGTCTAATAAAAGCCCTTTCTATTCTGGATAAGGTAATTGCTACAATTAGAGGAAGTAAAGATAAGAAAAATGCAAAAGATAATCTAGTAGAGACCTATGCATTTTCTGAAGCTCAGGCTGAAGCAATTGTCACCTTACAGCTGTATCGCTTAACAAACACAGATATTACACAGCTGGAAGCAGAAGCAAAGGAATTAAACGAGGAAATTCAGAGCTTAAATGAAATTCTGAATAATGAAAAAACCTTGTTATCTGTCATGAAAAAAGAGCTGAGAGAAGTGAAAAAACAATATACTTCCAACCGCCTGACTAAGATTGAAGATGAAATCGAAGAAATTAAGATTGAGACAGAAGTTCTGATTGCACAAGAAGATGTCGTTGTTTCAGTAACTCAAGAAGGGTATATCAAACGCAGTAGTTTACGCTCGTATGCTGCTTCTAAACCAGAAGAGCTGGGGATGAAGGAAGGCGATTTTCCAATCTTCGTCGGCGAGGTCAACACGCTGGATCATATTCTGCTGATTACGAATAAGGCTAACGTCATTTACCGTCCGATTCACGAGTTATCTGATTTGCGCTGGAAAGACATCGGCGAACATATTTCTCAAACGATTGGGGGAATGGCAATCGATGAATCCATCATTGCTGTTTATCCGTATAAAACACTAGATGAAAACGCCGCATTTGTTTTCATTACTAAAGAAGGCATGATTAAGCAGACTAAAATGACTGAGTTTGAACCTTGGCGCACGTATCGCAGCCGTCCGGTTTCCTGTATGAAACTGAAGTCAGAAGATGATGAGCTGGTGAATGTCTGCAAAGTAGCTGAACCCTCTGGCTGGGATGTTTTCCTGGTTAGTCATCGCGGCTTTGGTTTGCGTTACTCGTTGTCCGAAGTACCAGTTGTTGGTGCAAAAGCTGCTGGAGTGAAATCAATTAATCTGAAAGAAAATGATTTTGTAGTAAATGGCCTGCTTGTTTATAAAAATGGAGATACGCCTATCACCATTTTAACTCAGCGAGGCAGTATGAAACGGATGCTTGCACAGGAATTAAATCAGCTAGGTCGTGCGAAACGTGGATTAATGGTACTTAGAGAGTTGAAGAGCAATCCTCATAGAGTAGTTTATATGGGAGAAAGCACAACCGAGACCAATCAGCAGCTGTTGATTCTCACTCAAAAAGGCAACCGTCTGACGATTAACTCTGCAGATGCTCCAATTAATGACCGTGTTTCAAATGGTTCATTTTTCATAAATGAAAAAGAGGAAACAGGCATCATAGAAGTTCATGAATTAGTTAGTCTGGAAATACCAGATGAAACTGTTCTATAAAAAATAGAAACAGGCTCGACTGTGTTAGTACAGTTGAGCCTGTTTTTTAGAACAAAAGAAACAGATGAGAAATGATTAAAAAACTATTAAGTGAAAATGTTCACAAAATTAAAATCCTTATATATCAAGGGTTATCCATAATTATTTTATAATATACCATAAATAGATAAAATAATAACAAGTAAAGGCTTGCATAAATCAGGAGATGTGTTATACTTGTCACATAAAGCTGTTATAGTTGTTAACAGCATATTCTAAGGAGGCACAACATGGAGCAATGGAAAGGCTTTAAAGGCGAAAAATGGAAAACATCGGTTGACACTCGTGATTTTATCCAAAGAAACTATACAGAATATACAGGTGATGACAGTTTCTTAGAACCAATCGCACCGAGCACTGACAAATTGTGGACAAAACTACAGGAATTATTTGAAGTACAGCATGAGAAAAATGGCGTTTACGATATGGATAACAATATTCCTGCAACTATTACGTCACATGCACCAGGCTACTTGATTGAAGAAGAAGAAAAAATCGTTGGTCTTCAAACTGATGTACCTTTAAAACAAGCATTCATGCCTTTCGGCGGGATCAACATGGCTAATCATTCATTAACTTCTAATGGTTATGAAGTTGATGATGAAATGACAAAAATCTTTACTGAGTGGAGAAAAACACATAACCAAGGTGTATTTGATGCTTACACTCCTGAAATGAGAGCTGCTCGTAAAAATAAAATTATTACTGGACTTCCAGATGCTTATGGACGCGGACGTATCATCGGCGACTACCGTCGTATCGCTCTTTATGGTATGGATTTTCTGATTGCTGAAAAGAAAAAAGACTTAAACAACACTGGTAACAAAGTTATGACTGACGATGTTATCCGTTTGAGAGAAGAAATTTCAGAACAAATCAGAGCAATGGCTGACTTGAAAACAATGGCTGCTACTTACGGCTGTGATATTTCTAAACCAGCTGCAAATGCACAAGAAGCAATCCAATGGTTATACTTTGGTTATCTTGGTGCTATTAAATCTCAAAATGGTGCAGCTATGTCTATCGGACGTGTTTCTGCATTCCTTGATGTTTATATTCAACGTGATTTAGACAATGGTGTCATTACTGAATTTGATGCACAAGAATTGATTGATCATTTGATTATGAAATTGCGTATGGTTAAATTCGCTCGCACACCTGAATACAACCAATTATTCTCAGGATACCCAATCTGGGCAACATTATCGATTGCTGGTATGGGCTTAGACGGACGTTCATTAGTTACCAAGAGTGATTTCCGTATCCTGCATACATTAACAAACATGGGACCATCTCCAGAACCAAACTTAACAGTATTGTATTCTTCTCATTTACCAGAAGGATTCAGAACCTTTGCATCTAAGATTGCAAAACAAAGTTCTTCAATCCAATTTGAAAATGATGATTTACTACGTGCTAACTGGGGTTCTGATGACTGCGCAATTGCATGTTGTGTATCTGCAACTGTAATGGGTAAAGATATGCAGTTCTTTGGCGCACGTGCCAACCTTGCAAAAGCAGTTCTTTACGCAATCAACGGCGGGGTAGATGAAAAGACTAAAATGCAGGTTGCTCCTAAATTCCGTCCAATGACTGGCGATACTTTGGAATTTGATGACTTCATGGATAAATTCAAAGATATCATGGACTGGTTAGCTGAATTATATGTAAATACATTGAACGTTATTCATTACATGCACGATAAACATGCGTATGAAGCACCTCAATTGGCATTTATGGAAAGTGATTTACAACGTACCTTTGCTACAGGTATCGCAGGAATCTCACATGCTGCCGATTCAGTAATGGCTATCAAACATGGTAATGTTCAAGTTATCCGTGATGAAGATGGATTAGCTGTGGATTATGTTCCACAAAATGAGTTCCCAACTTACGGTAACGACAACGAAGAAGCAGATGCAATGGCAAACTGGATTCTTGAGTACTTCATGACTCAAATCAAGCGTCAGCATACTTACCGCAATGCTAAACCTACAACTTCATTGTTAACAATTACTTCAAATGTTGTTTATGGTAAAGCAACTGGTAATACTCCTGATGGACGCCGTGCAGGTAAACCATTAGCTCCAGGAGCAAACCCAAGCTACCGTGACGGTAAATTCCTAGGTGAGAAAAATGGCTTGTTAGCTTCTCTTAATTCAACTGCAAGATTAGACTACACAAGTGCATTAGATGGAATCTCTAATACACAAACAATCAATCCAAACGGACTAGGTAAAGATGATTCTACAAGAATTGACAACCTGCGTAACGTAATGGACGGATACTTCGACAACGGTGGATATCATTTGAACGTTAACGTATTCACAAACGAACTATTATTGGATGCTCAAAAGAATCCAGAAAAATATCCTAACCTTACAATCCGTGTATCTGGATATGCCGTGAAATTCCGTGATTTGACACCTGAACAACAAGCAGATGTTATTTCAAGAACTTCACATGACAAACTATAATTTAAACAATTAATTGATATCGCCCGGGACAATTTTATAATTAATTTTGTTCCGGGTTTTTAAAATGAACTGGCGGATCGACCGGCATTATTAAGAATGCTTGTGTGGTTTCGACTTTTTAAAGAAATGAGAGAAGAAATATGACTGAAGCAGTTACAGGAAGAATCCATTCTACAGAAAATTTTGGTACCGTTGACGGGCCTGGTGTCCGTTTTATTGTTTTTACTCAAGGATGCCGTATGAGATGCCAATTTTGTCATAATCCGGACACATGGAAAATTGGTTCCGGCGGTAAAGTTGTTACTACAGATGAAGTATTGCAGGAAGCACTGAAATATCGTTCGTACTGGGGTGATAAGGGCGGAATTACTGTAAGTGGAGGAGAACCTTTGCTGCAAATGGATTTTCTAATTGATTTATTTAGAAAAGCCAAGGAACAAGGAATCAATACGACATTAGATACTTGCGGTAAACCATTTACTAGGGAAGAACCATTTTTCAGCCAATTCCAGGAATTAATGAAATATACGGACTTGATTTTGTTCGATATCAAACATATTGATAATGAACAGCATAAAAAACTGACTTCCTTAGGAAATGAAAATATTTTGGAAATGGCAGAATACCTTTCTGAGATTAATCAGCCAGTTTGGATTCGCCATGTTCTAGTACCAGAACGTAGTGATTACGATGAGTATTTGATTCGCTTGGACGAATACATACAGAAGTTAAACAACGTTGATAAGGTCGAAATCTTACCTTATCATACTATGGGGAAATATAAGTGGGATGATTTAGGGCTTGATTATCCATTGGATGGGATTAACCCGCCAACAGAGGAACGGGTAGCAAATGCTAAAAATCTTCTTCATGTCACTAACTACAAAGGTTATCTCACTCGTTGATAGCCTAGCTTAACCAGCTGCAGCTGATATGGATGCAGCTGGTTATTTTTCCGTGTCTTGAGAAGGCAACTGGAGTTTATGATAAAGAATAGATAAAACGGTTGTTTCTTTTCAATTTTTTGTTATTATTAATAATGAATGATTATAGAAGGAGTGAGTAAACCCATGTCAGAAATTTTTGTTTTTGGCCATCAAAACCCCGATACAGATGCAATTGGAGCTGCGATCAGCTTTGCATACTTACAAAAGGAATTAGGTAAAAATACAGTGCCGGTTGCTTTAGGTACACCTAGCGAAGAAACGCAATACGCACTGGACTATTTTAATGTAGATGCACCGAGAATTATTGAAAAAGCTGGTGACGAAACACAAGAGGTAATGCTGGTCGATCATAATGAATTCCAGCAAAGTGTTGCTGATATTAAGGATTTAACTATTCTTTCAGTTGTAGACCACCACAGAATTGCTAACTTTGAAACGGCTGATCCATTGTACTACCGTGCGGAGCCCGTTGGTTGTACAAGTACAATTATCTATAAAATGTTTAAGGAAAATAATGTTACCATTCCAAAGCAGATTGCTGGGATGATGGTCTCTGCAGTTATTTCTGATACATTGCTGTTTAAATCGCCTACGTGTACAGAGGAAGATATTCAGGCGGCTAATGCTTTAGCAGACATCGCTGAAATCAGTTTAGAAGGCTATGGACTAGATATGCTGAAAGCAGGAACAAACCTTAGTGGTAAGCCTGCTGAAGTATTGCTGGATCTTGATGCGAAGAGCTTTCCAATGGGAGCGAAAAGCGTCCGTATTGCTCAGGTAAATACTGTTGATTTGAACGAAGTGCTAAATCGTCAAGTGGAGTTGGAAGCGGCAATGAATGCTGAACGCGCTGCAAATCACTACGATCTTTTTGTATTGATTATTACAGATATTCTTGCAAGTGATTCAGAGCTTCTAATCGTTGGCGATTCAATGAATGAAGTTGAAAAAGCTTTTGATATTAAGCTGAAGAATAACCGAGCATTCTTGAAGGGCGTTGTTTCCCGTAAGAAGCAAATTGTACCTCAATTAACAGAAGCATTTAGTTAATCAACATATACGGCTGAAGCGGATTGCTTCAGCCGTTAAAATGTTTACTGTACGTATTTAAGAGAGAGGATAATTTTTTATTGTCTTCCATAAAAATTACATAGGTAATGAGAGTTGGCTAGGAAAGCTTCTCCAGCTGTCATGAACATGTTTGATTCTAATGATTCAAAATGTATCTAAATGGTAGTAGAAATGAGTGTGAAGTGATTGACAGAAATAACTTATTATTTTCAGCATAAAAAACAAGCAAAGCTAAATAAATTAGTTAATAATTCATTATTCAATGAAGTCGTTGCTTATTTTCAGAAGCATCAACAAGAGGAGATTATTCTGCGGGATTTAAAAAAGGTTTTTTCTGATAAAAGCTTTGAGCAGTTTTTAGAGGAAATGATTGATTTTAGATTAATTTCTCGTCAAGAACGTAGATATTTTTTAACTATTTCTTTTTTTTCAGCGGAAGATTTTTCAAAAGTTTCAGAGGAAAAAATAAATGAAGTAGAGAAACGCATTAATGGCTATACTGAAATAGAGAAAGTAAACTTTTATGGTGAAATGCTTTGGGATAGCCTTTTCACAGAAGAACAGGATTATTTCTTTGGTGTGGCTTCTTCAGCAGCTCCAGTTTTTTTTGAGAAAAACACTGCTGGAAATGAGCAGTTATCCTTTGTTTCCATTCATCCTAAAAACAGCTATCCTTTTGATTTGCCAAGCTATTTTACAGCAATTGCAGCATTAGGTACAGGTGGTATACCGAACAGCTATCAGCCGCTTCAACAGCTTATCGGTGATGTAGATAGCCATTATTTTGCTAGCCAGGCCTTTCGTGTCTTTCGTTCTGTTATTAAAAAAAGAAGAATAGCAGATAAACGCAACATCTTTTTAGAAGCACTGCTTTTAACAGGAGATTTATCTCAGGAGGATAATCAATGGGAGCTGAGCTATCCAGTTTTAAATAAGGAGAATCTAAAACCAGCAGTACATTATGAGGAGTTGTCTGTTTATCAAGAGGCGGCTGATGCGCAGGAACGTGTATTTATGAAGCATGTATTTTATCAGCAATGTCTGCTTAGGTTTTTAAAAACTGGCCAACAATTAAGATATTCTATATATAGTTAACGATATTTATATTATGTAAACTAGTTTGTTGTTCACACATAAATGAGAGAGGGGGCAAGTAGGATGATTGATTTGAATCAAGTGCTGACATTTACCGAGGCTGCTGAAAGATGGGGGTTAGCCAGCGGTAATACACTGCGCCAAGCTGTTTCCAGAGGTCGTTTTCAGGAAAATGAGATTCGAAAAAGCGGGACGGTTTGGCTGACAACTTACGAGGCAATGAGCAGAGTGTTTGGTCCTTTGCCGGAGCAAAAAGATAATCCTCCTCTTAAATTTGAGCAATCTATTCTTTACAGCATTATCCTTCACAAGGGAACTGATTCGATTGAGTTTTCTGAAATAGAAAAAGAAGCTGAAACGGCCTTCAAAGAAGGACGACAGCTTCAAATTTTCGAACGATTTTTTGGAAAAGAAATAACACTGTTTCTCTTTTCCTCGAAAAAAGAGTGGTCGCAATGGCTATTACTGGCAGAGCGATCATTTATTCCCAGGACACCAGACCAAACAAAGTAGATTTCCGCTGTTTTTTTGGCGGAGGGGTTTCCCATTGCGGCGGACTAATTTCTCTTGTATACTCTGAGTTAGCGACAATCTCATCAAAAATTGATGCATACTGGTGAGCTTCCGGCTCACCTTTTTTTATTGCTAAATTGCTACTGTCAAAAACATAGACTGGTATAGCATAGTCTTCAAACCAATGTCTTATTTTCTCAAAAGAAGAGTTAGCGAAAGGAACGGCTAAGACGCCATCAATTCTTCGAGAAAGCTTAGGAAACTCATCGCTGGAAAGCTGACTGGTATTACCAAAAAGAACGCGGATATCAAAATCTTTTTCTGGTTTAAAGTCAAAGAGTGCTTCTAAAGAATAACTTCCTGTTAAAACACGCAGACCAGCAGCTTCCCAAACTGAAAAGAAAGACTTAAAAAAAGCATCATTTCTATCTGCACCTAAAACCAGCAGCTCGATATTTTTGTCACCATTTTTTGTTTCAGGATGTTTGCCTGAGGTAGAAGAACGCTGGTAGTCCAAAGCAATCAGCTCTTCCAACAGATTTTCATAGGCAACCTCACCATTCATTGTGCCAAAGGTTTTCATTCCAATATCTTCAACGATGGTTGGATAATCCTCCAGAATTTCCCGTTTGTATTTAGTCATATGTCTTACTTGAGGAGAAACAAAGACTACGTCAAAGGTTGTCCCAAAATCATACGCATTCACTGGACTTATGAAGTCGATTCCCCCATAAGCAAAGACTAAGTCATAATTCCCCTCAAACTCTTTTTTTCTACGAATGATTGTCCCTACATCCTCAAAAACAGCTGTCAAAGGGGATTTTAGAGTCTCAATCGCTCGAACAATTCGCTGGCAAAACATACTAGAGGTCATTCCGCCTGCACATCCTACATATATAAACATAAAAATCACCATCCTTGTCACCAACTCGTTACATATTTAGTTTAACAGATAATTGATGATTTGAAAAGATGCTGGATTCTTAAACAGAAAACTAGTCTAATTTTTTCTATGCCGCACACCTTTCTCTACATATAGTTTACCAATTTTCTTAAGTTTAGCGCCAATTATTATTTACTTGCATTTATCTATTTCGGTTGCTTAAAACAAAAAAGTAGGGCATTGATCAGATTTTTTCTGATTAATGTCCCACTCTTCTTCTAATTTCTTTTTCTAATTTTTTTAGTCCAAAAGCCGCCGGAAATGTATTTTGGCTCATAGGAAATAATAAAAGCTCTTGGTTCAATTTCATTAATCAAATGATAAAGTTTGCGTTCATTTTTTCTGGGTGAAAGAATTTCCAAAACGATTCGTTCGCCATCTCTACCCATTGCTACACTTTCCGTAACACCATAACCGTTTTCTCTTAACCGTTCGGGAAGATTCAACTGTTTAGTTGTGGAAGGCAGGATTACAGTCACCATGATATAGCCTAAAGCTAAATAATCCTCAATTTTTATGCCGACACTAATCCCAACTGCATAGCCAAGAGCATAGACAAGCAGATTTAAAGGATCATCAAGTCGATTCAGCACCATGCTCAGTCCTAAAACATAAATTGTAATTTCAGCCATACTGACAATTGGAGCAAGTAGACGATAGCCCTTCATTGTCAGCATGAACCGAATCGTATTCAGCGTGATATAGGCAAAGTTGATTACAAAAATCATTAACAACATTTTTAAGTCAATCATAGCTATCCTTCTTTCAAATCAATTCATCATATCTAGCCATTATAGTACAAAGATGGGCGTATTTAAAGAAAAATGGGAAAAGTTTTTCAATCTGTTCTTGTTGTTAAAAAATAGAAAAGGAACATATGTGCTCGTTTTTACAAAAGTTACTATTTGAGCAATTTCGTGTAAACTTAGCGATCGAGGACACTACTTTAAATAATAAAATACTGTTATTGATGAAAGAGGGAATGAGATGTTAGCAATTGTTGGAAGTATTTTGCTTGGAGGAGTTGCCGTTCTATATGTTTTATTGGCATTAGGTGCTCCTTTAGGAGAATTTGCAATGGGGGGTGCCCATAAGATTATGCCAAAGAAAATGAGAATCACCTGTGCTGTCTCTGTTTTGATACAGCTACTTGGTATTTTTGTTTTGCTTCAATTAGGAGGGATTTTTTCTGTTGGATTTCCCCAAATTGCAGCCAAATATTTGGCTTATGGGTTCGGCTTTTATTTTGGACTTAATGTATTGATGAATCTGGCTTCAAAGAGTTCCAAAGAAAGACAGGTAATGACGCCGTTAGCTTTCATAACAGCGATTAGTTTTTTATATATGGCATTTCTCAGGCATAATGATAGCAAAATGGAGGTAATAAATACAGATAAGACAGGAATTACAAGCAGCAGCAGCTGAAATTTTTCCAAAAGAACAGGCACAAATTCTATCTTATTATCCTGATTCGTCTATTCAGGCAGATAAGATTAAGGTTCTGATGATTAATGAGGTGACTGCAGATATTCCGGAGAATGATTTTTACAGCAAAAGCAGTGATACGCCATTTTACATGACAACGACTATTCCTTTATTTAAAAAAGCGGGAATTGAGGTGGAGACCATCGATGATATTCTTGATTTAGGAATATATATCACAAATGCTGTAAAGCTTCCGAAAAAAGAAACAACGATTAGCACAGCACGGATTAAAGAAATTGTCCCATTATTAGAGAAGGAAATTGCTTTGTTTCCAAACCTTCAAGGGGATATAGCTAAAAAAGCATTTAACATGATTACAAAGCAGCAAACAGGGAAGAATGCAGTTCCTGCAACATCCACATATCGCTTACGAAACAGTGAGCTTTACTACGATAAGATTAGACTGTTTCCTGCCTATATTATGACCGGAAAAAAATCTTGATTGAAAAATCCAAAGCAGCAATGACAGCAGAGGATATCGCTAAGATGGTGGCGTATGTAAAATAAATGTATTGCTTTTTTGAATCAGTTCGGTATAATAGTGTCTGTAAATGAAATTGTTCAAAAATGAAATGAGGACTATTGATGAGTGTTTTAGGTATCTAATCTAGCAATTTAATAAACAAGTAAGTACGCTTATTTGTTATGCTTATGAGATGCCTGTCGAAATATATACGTAGATTATTCAGACGGTGGGATTTTTGCCGTCTTTTTTTGAGCAATTTTATTCGTCATTCGTCAGGTATCTTTTCTGAAAGGGATGGATATCATGGATAAAAAAATATATAACGCATTACAATTTAACTTAATTAAAGATGAAATTAAAAAATATGCCTTTAGCAGCTTTGCTAAGCAAAATATAGAAAAACGAGAACCTTCTTCTTCATTGGCAACTGTTCAAAGATGGCTGGATGAAACAGAAGAAGCAACGATTATTCTTGCCAGTGGTCAGCACGTTCCATTTATGGGGCTGACTCGAATTGAACAGCTAACCAATCAAATTACTAAAGGTCTTGTTTTAGAACCTGGTGAATTGATTGAATACGCGGACTTCTTGAGAAGCTTTCGATTAATCGCTAAGCTATTTGAGAAAAATCAGTACCAAACACCGATTCTTTATTCTTATACTAATGATTTGGCAGACTTCTCCGAGATCTCAGAAGCAATTTATGACTCTGTTCAAGGGGGCAGGGTAAAAAGTGAAAGCTCTAAGGAACTAAAACGAATCAGAAATCAAATCAGTAAGCTGGAAAAAGAAATCGATCAGCGTTTACGCAAATTTATGTCAAACAGTCAAAATCAGCAAAAGCTTCAGGATCGTCTCGTCCTTATAAAAGATGAACGTTACACAGTTCCTATTAAGACTGAGTTCAAGCAAAAGGTTGCAGGAACGATTATTGATCAGTCTTCTAAAGGAACGACTGTTTTCATTGAGCCGGATACAGTGAGAAAGTACAATGATTTACTAATTATGGAAAAAGCAGCAGAAACAGGAGAGGTTTATCAAATTCTGGCCTATCTGACTGGACTAATTGGGGAAAAAATGACTGAACTCACATACTGTATTGATGTCATCACTGAACTCGAAGTTATCTTTGCTAGAGGAAAATATAGCCGGTCCATTAAGGGTACTAAGCCTTCAGTAAATAAAGAAGAACGGATTGTTTTAAATAAGGTTCAGCATCCACTCCTGAAAGATCCTGTTCCGTTATCACTGGATTTAGGAATTGATAACCGGGCACTTGTAATTACAGGAGCAAACGCTGGCGGTAAAACGATTGTGCTAAAAACAGTTGCATTGATGTCGCTAATGACGATGTTTGGTCTTTTAATCTCAAATGGTCCTGGTACAGACATTGCCGTCTTTGACAACGTTTTTATTGATATCGGAGATCAACAAAGCCTTGAAAATTCCCTTAGTACGTTCTCTGGACACATGCAGAATTTATCCGAGATTCTAAGAAAAGCAAATCGGCATACCTTAGTGCTGCTGGATGAGATTGGAAGCGGCACAGAGCCAAATGAGGGTGCGGCATTAGCGATTGCTCTTATGGAAGAGATGTATAAAAAAGGCAGTTTGCTGATTGCTACAACGCACTTTGGAGAGATAAAAGAATTTGCCTTACAGCATGAAGACTTTATGACTGCGGGTATGGCCTTTGATGCTGAAACATTAACACCGAAATATAAATTATTGTTAGGGGAAACGGGAGAAAGCCACGCCTTCTGGATTGCTGAGAAAATGCGTATTAGTCCTCTGGTATTGAAAAATGCTGAGGCTTATCTAAACCATCGTTCTTATGATTTTGGCAGAACAACATTTGAACTTGCTGCTAAACCAGTGAAACAGACAACAGCTGCTCCAATTCAAAACTTTTCCAAAGGAGACCGAGTACGAAATAACGATACTGGAAAAATCGGCTTGTTCTATGAACCAGTGGATGACTATTACGGAAAGGTTTATGTAGAAAAGGAAATGGAAGATGTCCTGCTTAAGCGTCTGACATTAATTAGTACGGCAGCAGAGCTTTATCCTCAGGATTATGATCTGGATAGTTTGTTTGAAGCCTTTGCAGAACGAAAATATAAACGAGATTTAGTTAGAGGATCGAAAAAGGCGCATAAAAAACTAAATAAAGAAATGAAAGAGCGCCGGAATGAAAATGAATTAGGTAAATGATATAAAATTATTAAGAGACTGCAGCGGTTTAATAGACTATGGAAAAGATAAATATTGCTTTTCCTCTATTAAGTTGTTAAGCAGCTCTTTTTTCTGCAGATAAATATTGATTATCTCTCAAAAAGCATTGACCTGTACCTTACTTGACAGTATAAAATTAATAGGAGAAGAACAATAATAGGGGAGGGGATATAGTGAAAAAGACCTTTTACATGATGCGTCATGGTCAGACACTATTTAATTTAAAAAGAAAAATACAAGGGGTTTGTGATTCACCGCTGACTGAGCTCGGCATTCAACAAGCTGAAATTGCAGGAAAATTCTTTGAAACGATTGAACTTGATCATGCATATAGTTCAACAGCTGAGAGAGCAAGTGATACTCTGGAAATTGTTACAAAAAATCAAATGCCTTATAAACGATTAAAAGGTCTAAAAGAAATGAATTTCGGCGTTTTTGAAGGAGAAAGTGAGGAGCTTAACCCAGAGGATAAGGAGAAGGCGAATTTCTTTGTTCAATTTGGTGGGGAATCCAAGGCAATGGTTCAGGAGCGTCTGGTTAGAACTTGCCGAGAAATCATGAGAAATGAAGATCATCAAACGGTACTTGCAGTTTCTCATGCGGGCGCTTGTGTTTATTTTCTCGATGTCTGGCAGGATATTACTGAAGAAATGAACAAGGGGGTTCCAAACTGCCTGATTTTGAAATATGAGTATGAAACAGAAGACGAGTCTTTCCGGTTGTTGGAATCCTATCGGCCAGTCTAACGAATAAGATTGACTAGAAAAAATTATCCCTCTCAGTTGGCAGAGTAGTGAACTTCTGCCAACTGAGAGGGATTTAAAAATTTGTTTTAAGTCAAATGAACCCCTTTATCGACATAAACAATATCTCCAATAATACCACTGGAGAGAGGACTAATTAAAAATGCACAGGTATTTCCCACCTCTTCAATTGTCACGCCAACCTTATCAGGTGTTCGATCATCAGAAAGCTGGATCAGTTTTTGGTAATCTTTGACACCAGTCACTGCCAAAGTTTTAATAGCACCAGCAGAAATCCCGTTCACACGAACGCCTTTAGTTGCTAGTTCAGCAGCTAAATAGCGGATAGCTGATTCCAGGGCTGCTTTAGCGATCCCCATCATATTGTAATTAGGAATAGCGCGAACCGCACCTAGATAGGACAAGCTGACAATGCTGCTGCCTTCATTCAGTACAGGCAAGGCATACTTAGCAACTGCAAGCAGCGAGTAACTGCTTATGTCCTGTGCCAATGCATAACCGTCTCGGCTAATATCTGTTACGTTTCCAGATAACTCTTCTTTATTTGCGTAAGCTACTGAGTGGACAATGCCATCAATTTTTCCAGCTTCTTTTTCAATAAGCTGAAATGCAGCAGCTAGACTATCGTCATTTGAAACATCGCATTCCACTAGTAGAGCGGAGCCGTCAACTAAGCGCTCTAGTGATTTTTTCATCCGCTCATTTTGATAGGTATAGATGATTTCTGCTCCTTGATCAATCATTGCTGAGGCACAGCCCATAGCGATGCTGCGCTTATTCGCAACACCCATAACTACAATTTTTTTACCATTTAAAAATCCCATTCAATTGTACGCTCCTTAATCAGCAATCATGTAATTGCTAAAGTTAAACTAAGTCTCTTCAATCATTTGAAGACTGTATATCTATTATTAAATAAAATACTTTGATTGTCAAAGTATTTGTGATGAAAAATATTTTTTTAGAAGAAGAAAACCCTATGATTACAGATGTTTACTGATCCTTCATGTTAAAAAAGCATAAAAAAAGTAAGTGATATTTACTTGAAATAGCTGAATAAGAATTGCCAAAGCTCCACTTCATAAACAGTGAGGTTTTTGTTTTCTTTTAAAGAAAATTGAACAGCAAAGAAGAGAAGTGTATACTTAACAGACTATATGATAAGCAAAAAGGGGAGAGCACTTGTGAATATCAATGAACATTTAGTTTTGGTCGCTATGGAGGAATGTGCTGAGATACAGCAGGCACTATCAAAGGCTCTACGGTTTGGATTTGATGATTATCGGCCTAGTACACCTGACGAGACAAATGAAGACCAAATTTTAACTGAGTATTATCAATTAACTGCAATGATTGAAGAACTGCAGCATAAAAATATCTTAAAGTCTCTTACTGAAGTAGAAATTATGGAAATAAAGAGTAAAAAAATCAATAAGGTTTATAAGTATGCTGAGTATTCAAAACAAAGGAAGTTGTTGGAATGATACGGTTACACTGTAAAGACAGATTAGTAATTTATATGCTGATAAAATGATAATAACTGGAAATCTAAACCTTAGATATGTTTAGTTTCGGATATTAAAATAGCTAGTTTCAATAGTCGCAAGTCACACAGAAATTTTTCTCTGTGTGTTTTTTTGGCTAAAACATAGATACTAGGGTACTTTGATTCCGTCTTATTTGTGAAAAGCCAGGGCTATGATGTTTTGTATAAAATCAGAATCTAAGGCAATTCTATTCCCGCTGCTTCATATCTGATCTGAAGGAGATCCGGAAGTCAATTTTAAGTTTAAAATATCTTGTCTCAAAAACGAGTGTTTATGGGAGGAGGAACAATGAAGGATAATCCTATTGAACGATTCGAGCAGCATTTGAAAGATTTAGAGAAACAAGGAGATTTTTGAGCCTGACGAAAGAGGATATCATATTTAACAGTAGATAACATGGTGATATACTGAATTTAAAAATCTATTTAGATAATACGAATAAGGGAGTGCTTTATGGGAAAACAATGGGGGCATGGCTATCACACAAGAAAAATGAAGGGACGACAAGAAGCGTCTTGGACTGTAGGAGCTATTGGCTTAACTTATTTGGTTGCCAAAAGAGGATATAAGTATCTCGAAAAGAAGTATCCTGAAAAAATTTCAGCGGTAAAAAGAAAAAGTAACTATTTCAAAAATCAAAAAATATAGCCGTTGATTACTTAACTCTAATATGAAACATACTAAGATTAGTGGGTAGAATATCTTACCCACTATTTTCTGTTTGTAGCGTATAGTGAGAGTCAAAGGAAGCTCGAATCTTATTACTCAGAATTAGAGGATTCTTCTTATTGTTTTTAAAGCAATGATTTGTTGAAATGGGAAGCTCTTAACGGCTCTGAATAATTTCTGTCATTTTCATTTAGTGTGAGAAATGGTAACTATAATTTTGATGGAAAGGGCCAAATTTCTATCCGTTGGAAACAATAATATTTTGAAAAAACCTTAACTGAAAAAAATTTGACTATCAACCGATTATAAAACACAGACGAAAAGCAACTAATAAAGCCGGTTATTCTTCGTCTGTGTTTCTATTTACTACTGTTTATTACTGTTAAGGCTCCATACTTTTTGCTATGGTAGCATCTACTAGTTTTATCAATACCACTTGATTTCGTATTCACAAGTGACTTTATGATGAGCATACCCCATATCCTCTGAATCGATTTCGAATTCTGTATCTTTCTCGATTGTCATTAGTAATGTCTTCGCATCTGCCGGAATATTCGTGATGTAGAACATGTCATTTCTAACAACTGTAGTCACTGCCGCACCTGTATCTGTTTTGATTGTCAACTGGGCATTCGGTTGATTTGCAAAGTGAGTAGAATAAATGATTGGGTTTGCCATGACCAGTGCCCTATTATTTCTTGAAACACCAAGCACACCACTGGTTACTGTGCGGTCCTCCGATTCATTATCTAGAATGATTCGCTCAATTGTCGGAATAGAGTCAAATACCGATAGGTCCGTCACATTCATAACCATGTGGAATTTCTTCAGCTTGGTAAAGCCATCTAAAAAGCTCAAATCCACAGCATTATTGTGTGCCACCCCATCTGAACCAGAACTATAATGGTCAATTTCTTCCACACTATTTTTTGCGCCACGCAATGGTCTAAAATCAATGACCCCGCCGCCACCATTTAAGTGAATTTTATTTACATTTTTCACATAATCTAGTCCTTCAAGTGATTCACTGACTGCACCTTCTTCAGATCCTATCATGAGGAGTAGCATTTCATCTGGAATAGATTCAAGCTGAGACACTGTTGGTAGTTGGTTTTCAACATCTTCAGGGTGAAGACCTGCACCTTGCAGTAGATATTCTCTTACATATGAATTAGGAATATACACTTTCTTTTCATCTGCATTAGACAAATTTGCCAATCCTAATAGTCCAACAGCAACTAAACCAATACCCAAAATTTTTTTAAATTTCACACTATACACCTCTTTCTTTTGATAAAAATAGTATAACATTATTCTATTAAAAAAGGGGTAAATAATAGTTGAATATGAAAAATAATTATCAAATGAAGAGAAAAGAATATTTTAGATGCTAATAAGTCCTCTCAATCTGTCTATAAAATTGAAACAGATAAACCACATGTTCAAAATAAAATTTTTAAACCAATCTTCCTATAACAATTGCCGAATACATATATCCAACACCTTTTTGAGCACGACTCATAGAATGCTGAATATCGACTTCAAGATTGGAAGACTGCAATTCGTCAATAGCGATTTTAAGCTGCTCTTGATACTCTTTTGCATTGCTAGCTTCAACTAATTTTGTTTGGCTAATCTTAGTCATGAAATCACCTCCCATTTCAATTATAACAAATAATAACTAGTGTTACATAATTTGTTTATACGATTTTGAGTAGTGAAATAAATTCTCAAAAAGGATCAGTAGTTGGAACCAATCAAAATGAAGTTATTTGAATTATAGACAGTAATTAGCTGATTTAGTGCCATGATTTTGAAAATAGAAAGTAGGTAAACCAGCTAAATCGTTGTTACTAAAAAGAGGAGGGGGAAACTATTAAAAAGTTTGAACACGAGATCTTGAACTTAATAGATTCCAAAGTAGAGGGGCCATACTGGGATTTCAAAAAAATGGCATGATGATAAAGGGGCATTACTACATGATATTATGTGCATGGCAAATAATCTAGAGGACAGAGATGCATACATTATCATTGGTATTGATGAAGAATCTGATTTTAGTATAGCTTCTACGGTAAATGACAATAATCGGAGGTGTTGTCTATTTTTTAAATAAAAGTAGGAAGGTTGTCTCTAATTAAGAAGGCTTTTTTATTGTTGACTTTAATAATATTAAAGATATAATTAATATTATTAAATACATTGTTGAGGTGATTATTATAAATATTGAAGATATACCTAATTGGTTCTCGTCTTTAGAAAGTGAAGATGCAGAATTTGTGAAAAACTTTATTTTAAAATCGGGCAATATCAAAGAGGTAGCAAAATTCTATGATGTATCATACCCTACCGTTCGTTTAAGGTTAGATAGGCTGATCCAAAAAATTCAAATCAATGATAAGAGAGATGAGCAACCATTCAGATCTTTTATTAAGGAATTAGCTGTAGATGAAAAGATTGACCTTAATATCGCAAAAATAATTATTGAAAAATATGAGAAGCAAAGCAAGGAGGAAAATGTGTGAGAACTTTAGTTGTTTTTGTTATTATTTTTTTATTGATTGCCGTTCAATATCAACTAGGTTTACATCAGAAAAAGATAGTGGGTTCTTTTTTACCTATTCTTTTCCTAGTAGTATCTGGTTGGATGTATCTTGCTGATTCAACTAATTTTTCGTTAGCAGTATTAGTTGCTCCGATAGCATTTATTGGTGTGTGGTATAAAGGATATCTGAATTCTAAAAAAGAAAATCAAAAGAGAATTGACTTGATGAAAGCTAAAGACTTGTGATGGTATCATTTGGATTTTTCGAATTTAAGCAAAGTCCGTCTTTCACAAAACGATTGTTAGAGGGAAGTAGGAAATTACCTTTTCTATTTGGAAGTAAAAAAACGCATGATTTAGTAACCGTACCATTAAAAAACTGGAAATGTAGATATCCAGTTTTTTAATGGTTATGGACACTGCGAGTATATAAATAAATATCCAGATGAGTATTTAGAAAAGATTTTTTGTATATAGTGTTCCTTAGCAGTAGGTGTATCATGTTTATTATGTAAGGATAGAAAAATTTTTGCCATCCCACTTAATAGTAATAATATCGACATTTTTAATTTTAGGTTTTTTTCGCAACATTTCTTTTGAAAACAAATACATCAATGTTTTAATAGTAAAAGCATGAGTAACAATCAGGACGTTTGGATTATTCAAGTGAATAAAATTATCAGCTGTATCTTTGAGAAAACTTTCCAATCTATCCGTAATCATATGAAACGGTTCAACCATACCTGTTGTGTCGGATTTATAAATAATCTCATGAACTTCCGGCAGACGGAAATTAAGTTCTGCAAAATCATTTTGTATCTGTAATTCATTCATCATACTGGAAATAAATTTATCATTATTTTCTGCTTCCCAGCAGCCCAAACACCACTCACGGAGCCTTTCATCAGTAATAACTTGCAGTTCATTTTGCCCCTGTGCAGTTAATATGTTTTTTCCAGTCTGTAAAGCTCTGGATGTATCACTGGAAAATGCAGCCGAAAATTGGACATTTTTCAGTTGCAGTCCTAGTTGTGAGGCTGTTTGGATTCCTCTTTCAGTTAATGGGGAATCTGCCCAACCTTGTGCTTTATGTAAATAGTTAAGTAATGTTTCCCCATGTCGAGTAATATAGAAAGTAACTGTTGAATTCATGTTTTATCCTCCGAAATAATCCTATGTAATCGCTTCACCTTATCGGCAATAGTCGAACCAATAAATTATTAACATTGTACCAGAACCCCCCCGCCCAAAACAACGCTAAAGTAAAAGCGTAACGGCGGGATATAGATATTAGAAGAAGAATATACACCTTTTGTTCCTCAACTTGGCGATGTTGAAGTAAAGCTGTCTTCAAATTCAACTGACTATGGATTTGTTCCGCTACTCTCGCTGGCTGGAAAAGAACATGTAGAACATTTGGATGTTGACTTTACAAATGAGCCTGTTGATTATGAAACACTCAAACAATATATCTAAAATTTTAGGTAAGAAAATGAAGCAATAAAAGTGGCTTTAGAAAATAATTGGGATTCTCAAAAACGATAGAAATTGATGATTCAGGTAAGAGAGTCAAAAAAAAGTTAGAAATGAGGACAAAAAGAGTGAAACAATTGAATGAAAAAATATTCATAGAAGTAAATGGGAATAAACAAGGGATGTTTATACAGAGTAAAAATATTGGAAATCCAGTATTACTGTTTTTACATGGTGGCCCTGGTTCCCCTGAAATAATGTTTACTCAAGAATATCCTACCGGCTTAGAAGATTTGTTTACGGTCTGTTGGTGGGAACAGCGAGGTAGTGGTATTTCGTACCGAAAGAATGTTAGTAGAGAGACAATGACGATTAATCAAATGATAGCTGATACACTTTTTGTGGTCAGCTACTTGCGTGAAAGATTTTCTAAAGAGAAAATCTTCATTATGGGACATTCTTGGGGAACCTTACTTGGAATATTAACTGTTCAAAAAAGTCCTGAACTTTTTCAGGCATACATTGGGATAGGCCAAATGAATCAACAAATAGAGTCAGAAAGGTTGGCCTATAATTATATGTTAAATGAATTCCGTACTAGAGGTGATAAAAAAATGATAAAGAAGCTTGAGAAAGTACCAATCAATCAAGGGGCTAAAGTGGAGATTGCTTATTTATCTGTTAGAAATGCTGCAATGATGAAACTAGGTATAGGACTGATGCGACAATGTAGATCTGTGATGTCTATCGGAGGGATACTTATTCGTTTTAAAGGCTATAAATTAATGGACAAAGTTCGTTTCATGAAGGGAAATTCTTTCGCATTGAACTGCCTGTGGGATATAATACTACAAAAGAATATTGAAAAGGAAGTACCTAGATTAGAAGTTCCAATTTATGTGCTACATGGTCAGTTTGATTATCAAGTTTCTTACAGTCTGTCGAAGCAGTTTGCAAAGAACATTAAAGCTCCAGTTGTTGGATTTTATACTTTTGAAAATTCGGCACATAGCCCCTGTTTTGAAGAACCAGAAAAAATGTGTCGTATTCTTCGAGAAGATGTTTTATATAATAAAACTGACTTGGCTGATAATTTATAGAAAGCCGGTATTTAGTTCTCAAAAACGATTAGTAGCTGGAACCGTTTAAGTGAAACTCAGATAGTGTTGGAAGAAGCTGCTGATGAATTAGATTAGAAATGCACAATGAACCTGTGGAGGAATGAGTTTCAAAGAAATTGATTGCATGTTCAGAAATCAAAGTATTAGGTAAGAAGATTAACATTATAAGAAATGAGGGGGAAAATTGAAAGCTTGGAAATACCAGGATGACTATTTTTGGGGGATAAAAGTAAGGTAATCGACGATATTATTAGTTATGAATATCGCAATTATATTGTTAGGCTACTGAATAAAAAAAGGTTTAAAAGAAATCTGGAAAATGATATTAAACTAAAGAGAGCTCCTTTTTTAGACGGAAAACAGAAACAAACCTCTTTTAAAGCATGGGAAGCTCTAATTATAGAAAATGAACAGCGTGTTATTCGTTTGAAACAAATGCTTGGGGATTTCAATTCGCTTTCAGTGGATGAATTAATGACAATACCTGTTGAAGTTATGGAGGTCAGAAAATATACAACTGATGTTTTTGATGTAGAGAGAAAGGAAATACCTGTAAAGAGAATAGTGGGGATCAATAGGTTTAAAGGCTACAATAATTGGGGGGATATTTTTCTGGATTTCCTTGATGGAAAGACTACTCCGACACTGAAAGTGGAAGAGAAACTCGATAAGTTAGTTAATCTATATATAAACGATTCCGAAGGTTTCGTTAAACTACTTAAAAACCCAGCTACAGAAACTCCTATTGCTAGTTATGATATAAACTCAGATAAATATTACATAACTTCAGGAGGGAGTCATAAAGCATTTTTAGCAAAATTGATTAATTTTGATACGATTACAGTCGATTTATCGCCAATCATAACAGTGGAACAAGGAGTTATGAAGTACAACTATTATAAAAGTAAAGGTTTGGTCTAAAAAATTTAAATTTGGAATTTCTCAAAAGGATAATATTGATAAATATATGGAGGAAATATGATGAATTATTGGATTTTTTTTCATAAAGCAAGTCAAAGAGAGGCTTACGTTTTTGATGAAAAAACAATTGTTTCAGATAAACTAGATGAAAAAAGCAATTGGTGTCCTTATATTTGGAGCAAACGATTCAGGGCTACAAATTGTAAAGAAAGTCATTTGATGAAAGCAAATACAAATGACATTATTTTTTATGTGATTCCTGAACCAAGACCCAAGAACATAAAAGGAACCTATGTTGGAAATTATTTTTACTGTGATTTAGTATTTATAGTAGATGAAAGACAAGAATTCGATAAAAACAATCTTCCACAAGTATTAGATGATCCTTGTTTGAATTATTTTCACTATAAATTAGGCAAAGAGCAACATAATAAACGTATTGTTAGGAATACCTTGATTGCCAAAGAATCTAGCTTTCAACCTCAGATTAATAATAAATTGGTTGACTTATTAACGTTTAAGAATCAAGGGTTGGAAGAAGAATTGAATAGTTTACATGATAAAGTGCGGAACGGTGCTCGTACTAATTTAGAAGTGGTTAACATTCAAAATGATTTTGGAGATAAGCTTTTTGAATTACTAGCAAAAAATGATGACATAGAAAAAGTAAAACCATATAATATTTTGGGAGATATAAATGAGAAAATTAGTATAAATAACCTAAGAGAGTTAAAGATATCTGATATATCAAAAATTTACAAAAAGAAGTTATCTTTTGATGCCTATGTCAAACATTGAATAAACCCGTTCAACATTAAACTGTCAAAAAAGTTAGTTCTCAAAAAGAATTAAGATGAAATATGGCTCTATTTAGAAAACCATAGGTTTAACTATAATCCATTTGATGAGTTAGAGACATATACAAATAAAATTCATGTGGAAATAGAGACGCTATTAGAAAGAATGATTATTGATTTAAATTTTTCTTTTCTTGATTAGCAACCTTTAAACAAAATATCGTTTTTTATTCATAAGTAGAGCAGCACATACAAGAAGCTTCCTTTATATGTGCTGCTTATTTTGATTGAATTAAAAATTTGGAGAGAGTGAGAGGTTGTGTTTTGAATTATTCGTTAATTATATTTTATCTAGTTTACATAATATACATTGCACACTCGTTATGTATGATATAATGAACTAAAAACGGAGGTGTACTATGTTAGGATTTACATTTACGAACAATACACTACAACAGACTGGCTTTGTTGTTGTTTGCCTGCTGGTTTTATCAATCGTACTTTTATTATCTGCTCTGTTAGGTGTCGGAGGAAAAAAGGGTACTTATAGCTGGGAAAAAAGAAAAGGAGCTTCAAAGCCCCTTATAGTTATAGTTCTGGTTATACTGATATTCCTTATAATTTTTGTTTGGTTTAATATAGTTCAATATGCAGTGATTAAATTTTAGACAGCTCAGGCTGTCTTTTTTTATTGTGTACCTAACTGTTCTTTGAATTTTTCCTCTAGTCGTTCAACTTCGGAAGATAAGGATTTCAGCTGATTCAAAATTTCTTCGGGTGTTTCTTCTTTACTCATTGTCGTGTTGTATGGTTCAAAGTCAAAAAAATCACTAACAGAAATATCAAGGGCTTCACAAACGTTTTTTATAGTGCTGATAGTTGGATTCTTACTTTTACCTGTAAATACAGAATTTACTGTACTGGTCGTTAGTCCTGCAAGTGTGGCTATTCTATTTATAGTCAAGTTTTTTTCAGTAGCTATCAATTGGATTCGTTCGGCGATTAATTCATTGTGTTTATATTCAGACATTTCTTTCACCTCTTTAACGATATTTTAGTATTTTATTAACGATATATCAAACAGAGAGTATACGATTAATCGTTGACATTTGTTTATATATAGTGTAAAATTTATTTGTAACACGATATATCGTCAACTCTTAAGAGTTTTATAGAAAGGATATGACAAAATGAAAAAGTATAATGTTGTTTTCTGCATGCGTGATAATTGCTGGACTGGTATTGAGGGGCTTTCATTTGAAAAATGTATTGAATTTAGAAAAAAACTTGTATCGCTTCATCAGAATAAAGAGCATTGTATCGGCTTTTATATTGTTCCTTTCTCATAAAAGTTTTCTGGGAGTTTTTTGACAGTCTATTACACACTTTTAAGTGTTTAATATATATATCAATTAAGAAAGGGGAATGCTTATGTTTAAAAATACATCAAAATTAATTTATCGAGGCGTCGAGGAAAAAACAAGTAAAACAGGGAATCCGTATAAAATCGCAAGATTTGCTGACCCAGTTTCTTATCAGATTTTAGAATTTTTCTGTGACGACTCATTTGTTGCTACTGTGAAAGTAGAAGACCCTTGCACGGTCGAACTTAAGTGCGAAAAACGTGGTTATAATATGTCGTTTACTTGCCTTAGTGCTATGAGTGCTTAATTATGAGCGAACTGAAAAAAGAAGACCTCCAGGCACTCGAAAACGATTTGAAGGCACTCAAAGAATTATACGAAAAGGAGCTTCAACGTGAAAGTTCTGAACGTACTACACAAGCTACTGAGGATTCTAAACAGTCTGAAATATCTAATACGGAGAAGGTAACGGAGAAAGAACAAGAACAGTCGTTTCGTGCTTCTGTGTTAGAAGCTCTAAGCAAAATAGAAAGCGCGGACAGTTCAGCTTCTGACGAATCATTGAATAAACTCAATGAAAATCTCGAGACCTTAATAGCGTATCAGGAAGAACAAGCACAAACAAATGTCAATCAAGATTGGTTGCTATCTTCTTTACTGGTAATTGGGCTAATTGCCGTTTCAGGTTACGCCCTTTATAAGCTCGGTTCTTATATTGCCAGTAAAGTAATTTCAATAATTTTATATTAAAAGGAGGTTAATCGTATGTTTGGTTTAATTGGTGCTATTACTATGCCGACAGCTCCCAAGGTCGATTTGTCTGAGCCTGTTCAGTGGGTTGTTGATTTTGCTTCTTCAATCTTTACGGATAATGCAATTGTTATCATTACTGCTGGTTTGGTTATTGCAGCCCTTTTTGCGGCTCCTAAAATCGCTAAGCGCTTCGGTAAATCTGCGATTAAAGGTTAATGTACTCATTTGAGGCTAGGCGAAAGCCTAGCCCTTTTCTATTTTATGAAAGGAGAAAAAACATGATTGATTTAAAAAAAATAGGTAAGTGGATAGGTATAGTTTTTTTATTCTTGTTACTGTCTGTCATTGCGTTTTCATTTCTTCCCCTGTTGTCCTTGCTGACAATGTACGGTCTGGAAATGATGTGGGTAGTGATTTATATAACGCTGATAGCGGTGGCTCTGAAAGTGTGCTGGATACTTCTGATGTGGGTATTCAAGGGCAAGAACCCACTGCCGAAGAGTATGAAGAGTATCAAGAATATGCTCCCGAAATCGTCCCGATAAGTCCGCCATGGTTAGCGGATTCTGCCCTCTTTCAAGGCGCTGACGATTTAGCGAAAGTGGAGGACGGAAGTATCATAAATGTTCCATCTGTTAGACAACGTTTAGCACGTGCGACTTGGACTAATACATTTTTCGCCACTGCTCGAGGCGGTCCCGCCAATGTTGCTACGATTAACGGCGCTTTTGACGGCTGGAATATCTACGCTTGGCATTTGCCAAATGCGTTGAGTATAAACTTTGATTTGATATTGCGTGCGACTAGGAATAGTGTTTGGGCTACTAATGCTAGGATTGACGACGTGAAAAACTCGACGACTAGTCGAATGAATAATATAGACGCGGGCTGGAATAATGCAGTAAAAAATTTACAGACAAATATTAATAACGTGAATTCAAAAGCGACTAGCCGAATGGATAATATTGATAGTTACTTGCATAGTTCCGTAACGAGCTTACAGAATAATATCAATGCGTTAAATAAGAAGACCTCTGACCGCATGGATAATATCGATTCGGGCTGGCAAACAGCAGTTAAGAACTTGCAGAACAATATTAACGCAAATAGTACACGGATTGGAAACATGGATACATTCATGCATAGCTCTGTAACTAGTTTACAGAATAACATTAATGCATTGAATACGAAGACCTCCGAGCGAATGGATAATATGGATAAATTTATGCATAGCTCCGTAACGAGCTTGCAGAATAATATTAATGCCTTAAATACGAAGACCTCCGAGCGAATGGATAATATGGACAGTTTCATGCATAGCTCTGTAACGAACTTGCAGAAAAATATTAGCGCAAACAGTGAAAGAATCGAAAATATGGATAGTTATATGCATAGCTCCGTAACGAATTTACAAAAGAACATTAGTGCGAATAGTCAACGAATGGATAATATTGATTCTTTTATTCACAGCTCTGTAACGAATTTGCAGAACAATATTAATGCGTTGAGTGTTATCTCATCCGCTAAAGATAGTGACCTTCAAAGTCAAATAGACGCGATTAAGACAAACGGAGGTGGCACGAGCTGGTCGGACGTTGGTATAATTGCTGCTTTGCTCGCTGTTAAGGATTCTATCGACAAGTTCAAAATGTATTTTGAGGAGGACGGGGTATTTATGAAACTCCTTAAAGGACAGTTTGAAGGCTTAAAAGATTTGTTGAAGTCGCTGAGGATTTACACAGTCAATGACATAAGAGCTATTATTAATGATTACTTTTCTGCTGAGGACGGAAAGGGAACTGGAATTTTTTCAGAATTTCTTGATACGTTGTTGTACGGCATTAGGTACTCAATTGTTGAAGGATTCGGCGAAAGTTTAGATATGTTGTTGGATATTTTTCAAGCGTTAATTTCAACTATGCGGGGAATAAATGTTTTAATCGATTACGCTGAAACACTAACTAAGCTGGTCGATTTGCTAAAAGGTCGTCTGGATCTAATTCTTCAGTATCTCGTAAAGCTCATGAATAAAACGTTTGATTTTGACAGATTAGAAGTATTGTTATCAAAATTGAGTTTTGGAAATATCGTTAATGAAGCTGGTTCGAATATCTGGGATTTTCTTAAAGAATTGATAGGGACATTAGGCTCTTCGCTTAAGGATATTCTTGATTTTCTAAACAATTTATTAGATAAAATCATAGCTCTAATAGTTCCCGAAAATCTTGATTTCCTTGACCATGAGTGGACGGGTGTTTCTGATAAGATTCAACTGAAATTCAGTTTCATTTTTGATTCAGTTTCAAGTATTAAAAATCTTTTCTCAGGCTCTCAAAAGTCATTTGAAGACTTAGACGTCGATTTCGGCTCTAGTCAGCTTGCTGGTAACACGATTGCGATAGGGACAGTTAAATTGCCAATGAGCCACTTGAATAAATTCCTTGCAGTTGTGAAGCCATTCGCCAACGGTGGGATATTATTATGGTTTTTAATTGACATGTATCGCTGGATACATGAAAGAAACGCGGTGGTTGAATAATGCTTTTAGAATTAGTTTTTAAGCTGATTTTTGGTTTAGTTGATATTGTTATCTCTTTAATTCCTGCGTTTGATTTTGGCATAGATATGGGCATGTTGAACCCGCTTCGTGACCTGTTCGCTTTCTTAGATAATGCGGTCAGTGTTTCATTAATTTTATCGATATTGGGCTTATATATTCTAAGAGACAACTTCACGTTAATCAAAAATATTTTCTTTGCTGTCGTTAGAAAAATTCCATTTGTGAAGTAAAGAGATTCGCTTGCGAATCCCTTTACTCACAATGAATTTTTAACGAATAAGAAAATTTAGGAAAGGAGAAATTGACCTTGAAAATATTTCAATTCATAAAATATAAAGCTGTCGATTCTGCTAAACGAATCAAGTTAATGCGTGCAGGCATTAAACCGTTTCAGGAATACGGCTTGCGTTTGTACTCAGGCTGTCAAGGGAGCGGGAAAACGTCTAGTATGGTCGAGCAGCTGGAACGTTATAGAGCGCAATATAAAGATATCTTCATAGCGACGAATTTCGGTTATCGATACGAAGATATGAGTTTAAGCACGCTGGACGATTTAGTTGACTTGCCGAAGCTGGTCAGGGAACAGGGCTACAACGGGTTGGTAATCGGCTGGGACGAGATTCAAAATGATTTTGACAATACAGTGCGTACTTTTCCAGTAACGATATTGCGAACAATTACTCAACAGCGAAAACAAGCAATTAAAATATTGGCGACAAGTCAGGTATTCACTAGAGTTGCTAAGCCTATCAGGGAACAGACTTTTGAGGTCGTTCAATGTCGTACATTACTGGGGCGCTGGGTCTTTCAGAAATGGTATGACCCTGTGGAATATGAGTATTATATAGCGAATGCGAATAAAGATTCGAAGCTACCTGTCAAGTCAAAATATAACTATATTCAAACGGACGATATGAGAGAGTTGTATGATTCCTATGCGGTGATTGACAACTTATCTCGGCATCAGGAACAGCCGATTGAGGAACGTTTTGAGGAAGCTGTGAAAGTACGCAAACTCATTGACGATAATGAAGTCTTGTTGTTGATAGATTCATGATTACGCCTTATGATTTCGTGTATTTTGAACGGCTTTACAGCTATGAGGCGTTGAGAAATGAACGTGGATACTCGGAAGGTAGACAAGCCCGCATATTGCACGTTAGGCTACCTAAAACAAGTATGAAATTGAGCTTCATTCTTAATCATAAAATCGAACTGCCCGAACTGAAGAAAAATGCAAAGTTAGTTTTGACTGTTGACCTTTTTCACCGGGGAAAAAACAAACGAGCAGAAACGAAAATAATTGCTGTCGATTTATATGAATAATCAACGGTCAGGCGAATTGGGAAGGGACTTCCGAATTTGTCGGGCTGTTGCCTCGTCAAAGCGGTTGCGCTTGACGACTAAAACGGAGATAGGAAGGGCGGACAAAATGAAAAATTACGAGGAAATTTTCGCAAGTGGGGGGTCTAGTAACACCCCCCTACACTCTACATCTAGGAACCCTCTTGAGGCTTGCGTTGACTGGTTTTCTGTGACTTTTAAGGGAAATATTTTTTCGAATGGTTTATGCGATATGCTTCACCTGTCTGTTGACGATTTCGAATGTAAAAAACTTGCTGATTCTAACGAATATGAATATATGTATAAATTCGAGAACTTTATAACGGTTATGATTAGAAATGACAATCCGCAAGGCACAAAAAAAGCCCTGACACACTTGGACGTGAAAGGACAGGGCTGTCGGTTTTTAGAGAATAATTGGAAAGGTCTAACTTGGATTGATTTCTTTAATCTAATCAAATCAGCTTTCACAATTCATCACATAACACGTTTAGACGTAGCCATTGACGATTATGTGAATTGTTTAAATATTAACACATTACATCGTAAAATGCGACAAAAACATTTCAGAAGCAGTGCTGGCACTCGTTCATGGAGATACATTGAAAACGGAGATATGCAACATAAATCTGAAATTTCAGGACAAACTTTGTATATCGGTAAAGGTGACGTTGAATTTCGTTTTTATGATAAACTCGCACAACTCGTAAATTCTCAGGGTGTTGATTTAGACAAAAGTATTGATTTCTGGAATCGTTATGAAATCCAGTTAAGACAAGAACGGGCGCAAGTGGTCATGAATATGGTTGCTGCTGGTAACTTAGAAATAGGTGAGCTAGCTAAATCGATTATGGCGGAATACTTAGCGTTCTTAATTCCAAATAAAAGTGATTCAAATAAAAGTCGCTGGAAAGTGTGTGATTTTTGGTCTAACTTCTTAGGCGAAGTTAAAGGCGTACGTTTGACAATGCAACCGCTGGAAAAATCAGTCTATCGCACTAGAAGCTGGGTTGAAAGTCAAGTCTCGGTATCAATGGCAATTTTAGAGGATTGTTTTGGTAGTCAGTTCGTAACTAATATTGCTGAGGACGGGCGAAAAAGAATGACTAAACAGCACAAACAAATGATAAAGAGCTTTAGAGTAAATGAACAGGGAAAACTTGATTTTATTGAAAATGACAAGCTAGATCAAAAAAACAGGATACGTGAAGCATTTAATGAACGTGATTATCTAGAAAGCTTCGGTTAACTTTGATTGCTGACACCGTAGGTGACACATAAAGCCTATAGTGTCAGTATTTCATTAATTTACTAGTTTACATAATATACATTGCACACTCGTTATGTATGATATAATGAACTAAAAACGGAGGTGTACTATGTTAGGATTTACATTTACGAACAATACACTACAACAGACTGGCTTTGTTGTTGTTTGCCTGCTGGTTTTATCAATCGTACTTTTATTATCTGCTCTGTTAGGTGTCGGAGGAAAAAAGGGTACTTATAGCTGGGAAAAAAGAAAAGGAGCTTCAAAGCCCCTTATAGTTATAGTTCTGGTTATACTGATATTCCTTATAATTTTTGTTTGGTTTAATATAGTTCAATATGCAGTGATTAAATTTTAGACAGCTCAGGCTGTCTTTTTTTATTGTGTACCTAACTGTTCTTTGAATTTTTCCTCTAGTCGTTCAACTTCGGAAGATAAGGATTTCAGCTGATTCAAAATTTCTTCGGGTGTTTCTTCTTTACTCATTGTCGTGTTGTATGGTTCAAAGTCAAAAAAATCACTAACAGAAATATCAAGGGCTTCACAAACGTTTTTTATAGTGCTGATAGTTGGATTCTTACTTTTACCTGTAAATACAGAATTTACTGTACTGGTCGTTAGTCCTGCAAGTGTGGCTATTCTATTTATAGTCAAGTTTTTTTCAGTAGCTATCAATTGGATTCGTTCGGCGATTAATTCATTGTGTTTATATTCAGACATTTCTTTCACCTCTTTAACGATATTTTAGTATTTTATTAACGATATATCAAACAGAGAGTATACGATTAATCGTTGACATTTGTTTATATATAGTGTAAAATTTATTTGTAACACGATATATCGTCAACTCTTAAGAGTTTTATAGAAAGGATATGACAAAATGAAAAAGTATAATGTTGTTTTCTGCATGCGTGATAATTGCTGGACTGGTATTGAGGGGCTTTCATTTGAAAAATGTATTGAATTTAGAAAAAAACTTGTATCGCTTCATCAGAATAAAGAGCATTGTATCGGCTTTTATATTGTTCCTTTCTCATAAAAGTTTTCTGGGAGTTTTTTGACAGTCTATTACACACTTTTAAGTGTTTAATATATATATCAATTAAGAAAGGGGAATGCTTATGTTTAAAAATACATCAAAATTAATTTATCGAGGCGTCGAGGAAAAAACAAGTAAAACAGGGAATCCGTATAAAATCGCAAGATTTGCTGACCCAGTTTCTTATCAGATTTTAGAATTTTTCTGTGACGACTCATTTGTTGCTACTGTGAAAGTAGAAGACCCTTGCACGGTCGAACTTAAGTGCGAAAAACGTGGTTATAATATGTCGTTTACTTGCCTTAGTGCTATGAGTGCTTAATTATGAGCGAACTGAAAAAAGAAGACCTCCAGGCACTCGAAAACGATTTGAAGGCACTCAAAGAATTATACGAAAAGGAGCTTCAACGTGAAAGTTCTGAACGTACTACACAAGCTACTGAGGATTCTAAACAGTCTGAAATATCTAATACGGAGAAGGTAACGGAGAAAGAACAAGAACAGTCGTTTCGTGCTTCTGTGTTAGAAGCTCTAAGCAAAATAGAAAGCGCGGACAGTTCAGCTTCTGACGAATCATTGAATAAACTCAATGAAAATCTCGAGACCTTAATAGCGTATCAGGAAGAACAAGCACAAACAAATGTCAATCAAGATTGGTTGCTATCTTCTTTACTGGTAATTGGGCTAATTGCCGTTTCAGGTTACGCCCTTTATAAGCTCGGTTCTTATATTGCCAGTAAAGTAATTTCAATAATTTTATATTAAAAGGAGGTTAATCGTATGTTTGGTTTAATTGGTGCTATTACTATGCCGACAGCTCCCAAGGTCGATTTGTCTGAGCCTGTTCAGTGGGTTGTTGATTTTGCTTCTTCAATCTTTACGGATAATGCAATTGTTATCATTACTGCTGGTTTGGTTATTGCAGCCCTTTTTGCGGCTCCTAAAATCGCTAAGCGCTTCGGTAAATCTGCGATTAAAGGTTAATGTACTCATTTGAGGCTAGGCGAAAGCCTAGCCCTTTTCTATTTTATGAAAGGAGAAAAAACATGATTGATTTAAAAAAAATAGGTAAGTGGATAGGTATAGTTTTTTTATTCTTGTTACTGTCTGTCATTGCGTTTTCATTTCTTCCCCTGTTGTCCTTGCTGACAATGTACGGTCTGGAAATGATGTGGGTAGTGATTTATATAACGCTGATAGCGGTGGCTCTGAAAGTGTGCTGGATACTTCTGATGTGGGTATTCAAGGGCAAGAACCCACTGCCGAAGAGTATGAAGAGTATCAAGAATATGCTCCCGAAATCGTCCCGATAAGTCCGCCATGGTTAGCGGATTCTGCCCTCTTTCAAGGCGCTGACGATTTAGCGAAAGTGGAGGACGGAAGTATCATAAATGTTCCATCTGTTAGACAACGTTTAGCACGTGCGACTTGGACTAATACATTTTTCGCCACTGCTCGAGGCGGTCCCGCCAATGTTGCTACGATTAACGGCGCTTTTGACGGCTGGAATATCTACGCTTGGCATTTGCCAAATGCGTTGAGTATAAACTTTGATTTGATATTGCGTGCGACTAGGAATAGTGTTTGGGCTACTAATGCTAGGATTGACGACGTGAAAAACTCGACGACTAGTCGAATGAATAATATAGACGCGGGCTGGAATAATGCAGTAAAAAATTTACAGACAAATATTAATAACGTGAATTCAAAAGCGACTAGCCGAATGGATAATATTGATAGTTACTTGCATAGTTCCGTAACGAGCTTACAGAATAATATCAATGCGTTAAATAAGAAGACCTCTGACCGCATGGATAATATCGATTCGGGCTGGCAAACAGCAGTTAAGAACTTGCAGAACAATATTAACGCAAATAGTACACGGATTGGAAACATGGATACATTCATGCATAGCTCTGTAACTAGTTTACAGAATAACATTAATGCATTGAATACGAAGACCTCCGAGCGAATGGATAATATGGATAAATTTATGCATAGCTCCGTAACGAGCTTGCAGAATAATATTAATGCCTTAAATACGAAGACCTCCGAGCGAATGGATAATATGGACAGTTTCATGCATAGCTCTGTAACGAACTTGCAGAAAAATATTAGCGCAAACAGTGAAAGAATCGAAAATATGGATAGTTATATGCATAGCTCCGTAACGAATTTACAAAAGAACATTAGTGCGAATAGTCAACGAATGGATAATATTGATTCTTTTATTCACAGCTCTGTAACGAATTTGCAGAACAATATTAATGCGTTGAGTGTTATCTCATCCGCTAAAGATAGTGACCTTCAAAGTCAAATAGACGCGATTAAGACAAACGGAGGTGGCACGAGCTGGTCGGACGTTGGTATAATTGCTGCTTTGCTCGCTGTTAAGGATTCTATCGACAAGTTCAAAATGTATTTTGAGGAGGACGGGGTATTTATGAAACTCCTTAAAGGACAGTTTGAAGGCTTAAAAGATTTGTTGAAGTCGCTGAGGATTTACACAGTCAATGACATAAGAGCTATTATTAATGATTACTTTTCTGCTGAGGACGGAAAGGGAACTGGAATTTTTTCAGAATTTCTTGATACGTTGTTGTACGGCATTAGGTACTCAATTGTTGAAGGATTCGGCGAAAGTTTAGATATGTTGTTGGATATTTTTCAAGCGTTAATTTCAACTATGCGGGGAATAAATGTTTTAATCGATTACGCTGAAACACTAACTAAGCTGGTCGATTTGCTAAAAGGTCGTCTGGATCTAATTCTTCAGTATCTCGTAAAGCTCATGAATAAAACGTTTGATTTTGACAGATTAGAAGTATTGTTATCAAAATTGAGTTTTGGAAATATCGTTAATGAAGCTGGTTCGAATATCTGGGATTTTCTTAAAGAATTGATAGGGACATTAGGCTCTTCGCTTAAGGATATTCTTGATTTTCTAAACAATTTATTAGATAAAATCATAGCTCTAATAGTTCCCGAAAATCTTGATTTCCTTGACCATGAGTGGACGGGTGTTTCTGATAAGATTCAACTGAAATTCAGTTTCATTTTTGATTCAGTTTCAAGTATTAAAAATCTTTTCTCAGGCTCTCAAAAGTCATTTGAAGACTTAGACGTCGATTTCGGCTCTAGTCAGCTTGCTGGTAACACGATTGCGATAGGGACAGTTAAATTGCCAATGAGCCACTTGAATAAATTCCTTGCAGTTGTGAAGCCATTCGCCAACGGTGGGATATTATTATGGTTTTTAATTGACATGTATCGCTGGATACATGAAAGAAACGCGGTGGTTGAATAATGCTTTTAGAATTAGTTTTTAAGCTGATTTTTGGTTTAGTTGATATTGTTATCTCTTTAATTCCTGCGTTTGATTTTGGCATAGATATGGGCATGTTGAACCCGCTTCGTGACCTGTTCGCTTTCTTAGATAATGCGGTCAGTGTTTCATTAATTTTATCGATATTGGGCTTATATATTCTAAGAGACAACTTCACGTTAATCAAAAATATTTTCTTTGCTGTCGTTAGAAAAATTCCATTTGTGAAGTAAAGAGATTCGCTTGCGAATCCCTTTACTCACAATGAATTTTTAACGAATAAGAAAATTTAGGAAAGGAGAAATTGACCTTGAAAATATTTCAATTCATAAAATATAAAGCTGTCGATTCTGCTAAACGAATCAAGTTAATGCGTGCAGGCATTAAACCGTTTCAGGAATACGGCTTGCGTTTGTACTCAGGCTGTCAAGGGAGCGGGAAAACGTCTAGTATGGTCGAGCAGCTGGAACGTTATAGAGCGCAATATAAAGATATCTTCATAGCGACGAATTTCGGTTATCGATACGAAGATATGAGTTTAAGCACGCTGGACGATTTAGTTGACTTGCCGAAGCTGGTCAGGGAACAGGGCTACAACGGGTTGGTAATCGGCTGGGACGAGATTCAAAATGATTTTGACAATACAGTGCGTACTTTTCCAGTAACGATATTGCGAACAATTACTCAACAGCGAAAACAAGCAATTAAAATATTGGCGACAAGTCAGGTATTCACTAGAGTTGCTAAGCCTATCAGGGAACAGACTTTTGAGGTCGTTCAATGTCGTACATTACTGGGGCGCTGGGTCTTTCAGAAATGGTATGACCCTGTGGAATATGAGTATTATATAGCGAATGCGAATAAAGATTCGAAGCTACCTGTCAAGTCAAAATATAACTATATTCAAACGGACGATATGAGAGAGTTGTATGATTCCTATGCGGTGATTGACAACTTATCTCGGCATCAGGAACAGCCGATTGAGGAACGTTTTGAGGAAGCTGTGAAAGTACGCAAACTCATTGACGATAATGAAGTCTTGTTGTTGATAGATTCATGATTACGCCTTATGATTTCGTGTATTTTGAACGGCTTTACAGCTATGAGGCGTTGAGAAATGAACGTGGATACTCGGAAGGTAGACAAGCCCGCATATTGCACGTTAGGCTACCTAAAACAAGTATGAAATTGAGCTTCATTCTTAATCATAAAATCGAACTGCCCGAACTGAAGAAAAATGCAAAGTTAGTTTTGACTGTTGACCTTTTTCACCGGGGAAAAAACAAACGAGCAGAAACGAAAATAATTGCTGTCGATTTATATGAATAATCAACGGTCAGGCGAATTGGGAAGGGACTTCCGAATTTGTCGGGCTGTTGCCTCGTCAAAGCGGTTGCGCTTGACGACTAAAACGGAGATAGGAAGGGCGGACAAAATGAAAAATTACGAGGAAATTTTCGCAAGTGGGGGGTCTAGTAACACCCCCCTACACTCTACATCTAGGAACCCTCTTGAGGCTTGCGTTGACTGGTTTTCTGTGACTTTTAAGGGAAATATTTTTTCGAATGGTTTATGCGATATGCTTCACCTGTCTGTTGACGATTTCGAATGTAAAAAACTTGCTGATTCTAACGAATATGAATATATGTATAAATTCGAGAACTTTATAACGGTTATGATTAGAAATGACAATCCGCAAGGCACAAAAAAAGCCCTGACACACTTGGACGTGAAAGGACAGGGCTGTCGGTTTTTAGAGAATAATTGGAAAGGTCTAACTTGGATTGATTTCTTTAATCTAATCAAATCAGCTTTCACAATTCATCACATAACACGTTTAGACGTAGCCATTGACGATTATGTGAATTGTTTAAATATTAACACATTACATCGTAAAATGCGACAAAAACATTTCAGAAGCAGTGCTGGCACTCGTTCATGGAGATACATTGAAAACGGAGATATGCAACATAAATCTGAAATTTCAGGACAAACTTTGTATATCGGTAAAGGTGACGTTGAATTTCGTTTTTATGATAAACTCGCACAACTCGTAAATTCTCAGGGTGTTGATTTAGACAAAAGTATTGATTTCTGGAATCGTTATGAAATCCAGTTAAGACAAGAACGGGCGCAAGTGGTCATGAATATGGTTGCTGCTGGTAACTTAGAAATAGGTGAGCTAGCTAAATCGATTATGGCGGAATACTTAGCGTTCTTAATTCCAAATAAAAGTGATTCAAATAAAAGTCGCTGGAAAGTGTGTGATTTTTGGTCTAACTTCTTAGGCGAAGTTAAAGGCGTACGTTTGACAATGCAACCGCTGGAAAAATCAGTCTATCGCACTAGAAGCTGGGTTGAAAGTCAAGTCTCGGTATCAATGGCAATTTTAGAGGATTGTTTTGGTAGTCAGTTCGTAACTAATATTGCTGAGGACGGGCGAAAAAGAATGACTAAACAGCACAAACAAATGATAAAGAGCTTTAGAGTAAATGAACAGGGAAAACTTGATTTTATTGAAAATGACAAGCTAGATCAAAAAAACAGGATACGTGAAGCATTTAATGAACGTGATTATCTAGAAAGCTTCGGTTAACTTTGATTGCTGACACCGTAGGTGACACATAAAGCCTATAGTGTCAGTATTTCATTAATTTACTAGTTTACATAATATACATT
>NZ_JBXPBP010000012.1:0-114098 GCF_056924295.1 Enterococcus sp. LJL128
ACATCTTGATTCCTCCTTTTGGATTGGTTCGCCAAATTAATTCTAAAGGATTTCAAGGTGTCTTTTCTATTGTTTTGGAAAATAAAAAAGATATTGGTGGAATTCCACCAACATCAAAAAGTATAGAGCCAAAAAATCTAGTTGGTAGTTATATGTTTTCAGTCGTTCTCTATAATGGATGGGACTGCAACCAAGCTTTGTCTCGATTCAATCATAATTATAGTAATTAATTCAATAATCAATTGCCTCCTTTAAGCCTTCAAAGTTTGCATAAACCACTCCATGATACATTTCTTACTCCAATAAACCCAAAAATCTCCTTCATAATAACTCATACTCCCCCTTAGGTTAGATTTTAAGTCTAACTTAGGAGCGCATTTCATCACATTTTTTTGAGATTCTTAGACTTATTTCTGAGAGATTTATTTTTGGAATACCGTTTATTTGAATTTTTAGGATCCGAAATTGTGACGAGTAACAATCTAATTAATCTCCTCATTTTCAGTATGAAGTATAAAACGAACGAGTATTTAAAATAGCCTGATTTTATTTGCAATTCCTATAACATCTCTTTTATTCATCTTTAAACCCCTTGATACTGGTGAGTTTTTCTCGATTTTCTTGCTTGAGAAACCGAAAACTTATTCTATTCTTCCAAAAAAATAACTAGTGTTTTTTTATTCGGTGCTAATTCAAAAATATGAAAGTGGTCACACTGTTCAATTTCAAAGTGAAATACTTTGCTAATATGATATATGCACACAGAGTTTAGTTTTAAGGGATAAAAGAATAGGCCTATTCATACCTTTTTACTTCGAAACATTAGCTGGTTTCCTCATATTATTTGCCGAAAGATACTGCCGACCATTAAAACAAGAAATCTTAGGCAATTTTACTTGTAATCTTATTGAAATAGTAACATTGGTTATTATTTTTATTTGCTTATTTTAAGCTCGTAAAAACATCGTCTATATAATACTCAAATAAAAAAATGAATTTATTTATATGAAAACAAAAATATTACAAAAAAATTTCTATTCCTTTAAATTATTCTTTTCTGATTCTATATCGTTGTTTCTTTTTTCAAATCATTTTAAACTAATACTACGTTATCAGTTTGAGGAGGAAAAAAGTGAATGGAAAAATGTGAAACACGAAGCAGCAGGCATGTGAAAAGAACGATTCAAAAGAAAAAGAACCGTCACCGCTTTACTTCCGGCATGGGAGTTGCTTTATTATCTGTTCCATTAGTTGGCGGAGTATTTGCTGGTTCTGAAGAAGTTGAAGCAACTGAATATGAACAAATATCTTCCGTTTCTCCAGAAAGCTTCATTGAATCAATCGGTTATTCTGCTTCATCTGTGGCTAGTGCCAATGATTTGTACGCTTCAGTAATGATTGCTCAAGCATTGCTCGAAAGCAGCTATGGCAATTCTCAACTGGCAGCAGCACCAAATTACAATCTTTTTGGTGTGAAGGGAAGCTACATGGGACAAACTGTTTATATGACCACTTCGGAATACCTTAATGATGAATGGTTAATCGCCGCTGAACCTTTTAGAGTTTATTCTTCTTATTATGAATCCTTTCAGGATCATGCCAATGTGATTTTGTCGGCTGTTTCAGGCTATGGGGATTATCACTATGCAGGTGTATGGAAAAGTAATACAAGCAGCTATATGGATGCAACTGCTGCATTGACCGGTACTTATGCAACAGATCCTGATTATGCGCAAAAGTTAAATTGGCTGATTGAAGCATATGCTTTAACAAGGTTTGATACAGGAACGGCGGGTTATAGCTATTATTCAACTGCTGCTGAAAATCAGGCAGTGATTTACGCAGAATCAGGCATTTCCAATTATACAGTAAATTCCGGCGATACCCTGTGGGGAATTGCAGAGAGCTATGGGTTAACGGTGGATCAGTTGATGGCTTTAAATGGCTTATCAAGTGATATGATTACTGTAGGACAGGTTCTTGAAGTTCGTTAACAAAAGAAAAAAAGACAGAAAGCCAAGTAACTGTTCATGAAACTTAGACTAAACGCTAAATTTCATGAAGCGTTCAAAGGACTTTCTGTCTTTTTGCTTAGCGGCTGCCGCTTCGTAATTCTTCTAAGCGCCGCTCTCTGTTTTTAGTAATATCTTTCCTTCGCGGACGAGGGAGGATGGCGGCTTCGGTCACTGTACTCTCTCTTCGATGAGTAGTAACGTCGTCAAAATCAAAATGGGTTAGGTAATCAAGAACTTCACGAACAATCGGTGTGGGTGTAGAAGCGCCAGCTGTCACAGCCACCTTATTGACCTTTTTAAGCCATTCAGGCTGAATCTCTGTAACATCAGATACTCTGTATGCTTTGACATTCGCCTGTTGTTCAGAAACTTGAGCTAGCCGGTTGCTATTGTTGCTTTTGGGGTCTCCAACAACAATCGTTAAATCACAACCTTGTGCTTGTTCAACAACAGCTTCTTGGCGTACTTGAGTAGCTTTACAGATATCCTGATGGATTTCTATCCAAGGAAACTTTTCTTTAACCAGCTCGATTAAATCCAATACATCCCATTGACTCATAGTAGTCTGATTCGTCAAAAATAGTTTTTTATCTTTAGGAAAGTCTAATGCAGTAATGTCTTCCGCAGCTGCAATCAGATGTACCTGATCAGGAGCAACACCAACCGCGCCTTCTGGCTCAGGATGATTTTTTTTCCCTATATAGAGCACATCATAGCCTGCTGAAGTTTTTTGTTCAATCAGTTCATGGGTGATGGTTACATCCGGACAAGTCGCATCAATGACGGTAAGTCCTTTTGCCTGAGCAAGTTCCTTAATCTTTGGTGAGACACCATGTGCAGTTAAAATAATCGTGCCTGAGTCAACCTGAGCTAATATTTCTTCCCGGTTTTGCCCGTCCAAGGTCTGAATGCCGACGCTTTCAAAGGCCTCAGTAACATGCTGGTTGTGGACAATCATTCCTAATATATAGATGGGGCGTGGCAGTGTTTCATCTAATGAAACGTTTCTGGCAATTACCATTGCATCCACAACACCATAACAGTAGCCGCGGGGACTAATATTTACAATCTCCATAGATTTACTCCTTGTTCATTTTTTTCAGCTGTTTTTTCAACTATACACTATAATTATTAAAAATAAATAAAGTTCAAGTATATCTGCTTAACTATAGCAAATTAATGGCGTGATTTCAAAAAATGGGCTATTATTGATTAAAGCTACTATTTTAGATGGGGGAAGTACGTATGACAAAAATTGCTAAATCTGTTACTGAATTGATAGGTAAAACACCAATTGTTCAGCTTCAAAGAATTGTACCTGAAGAGGCTGCTGAGGTTTATGTAAAGCTGGAATTCTTTAATCCCGGCGGCAGTGTAAAAGACCGGATTGCTTTGAGCATGATTGAACAAGCCGAAAAAGATGGGAAGCTATCAGAAGGCGGAACAATCGTTGAGCCTACAAGTGGAAATACCGGCGTTGGATTAGCAATGGTTGGTGCTGCTAAAGGTTATAAGGTAATCATTGTTATGCCAGATACAATGAGTGTGGAACGCCGTCAGCTGATTCAGGCATATGGTGCTGAACTGATTCTAACACCTGGAGCAGAAGGGATGAAGGGTGCTATTGCAAAAGCAACAGAGCTTGCTGAACAAAATGGCTACTTTATGCCTTTGCAGTTTGAGAATCCGGCCAATCCAGCAATTCATGAGAAAACGACTGGTAAAGAAATTAGTGATGCTTTCGCAGATGCAGGTCTGGATGCTTTTGTGGCAGGAATTGGCACAGGCGGTACGATTACTGGTGTTGGTCATGAACTGAAACAGATTTATTCAGATATTAAAGTGATTGCTGTTGAGCCAACAGAATCACCCGTTTTAGAAGGGGGAGCTCCCGGATCTCACAAAATTCAAGGGATTGGCGCTGGCTTTATTCCTAAAGTTCTTGATGTAGCTGTTTATGATGATATCTTGGCAATCAGCAGTGATGATGCAATGGAAACTGCTAGACAAGCAGCTGAAAAAGAAGGGCTGCTTGTAGGGATTTCAGCTGGAGCAGCCATTAAAGCAGCAATTGAAACGGCTAAAAAACTAGGAAAAGGCAAGAAAGTGTTGACAGTTATTCCAGATAACGGCGAGCGCTATCTTTCAACTGCTTTATATACTAAAGATAATTAACAGCAAAAACTATTTTAAATGATTTACAAACAATATATGGCCGACAGCTATTTCGTTGTCGGCTTATTTTAGTTTTTCCTGATTCCTATGTTATTACGTAAAAAGAAGTGAAATGAAAAGAAAGTTTTTCTAAATTACTGATATCGCTTTCTAAATTAAAAGGTTAACCTTTGTTTTTTTTATCTATTTAGTACTTTATTTATTACATGTATTTTTTGATTACTAAGAAATCGATGAATTATTAGCGGTTTTCCGCTATTTTCGGCATAATTTCTTGTCAAGCTAGATTATAAATAGTATTATTTAATAAAAGGAGGGGTTTATCAATGGATAATATTTTAGTTAAAAATGCAATGGCTGAACTCAAAGAAGCCAATATTCGTATCACTCCACAGCGCTATGCTATTTTGGAATATCTTATTGAAAATCACACGCATCCAACTGCTGACGAAATCTACCGATCATTAGAAAGTCGTTTTCCCAACATGAGTGTTGCTACTGTATATAATAATTTGAGACTCTTTACAGAAATTGGTTTTGTACAGGAGATGAGCTACGGAGATGCTTCCAGCCGTTTTGACTTTGGTTCAAAAAAACATTATCATGCAATCTGTCAAAACTGTGGTAAAATCGTAGATTTTCATTATCCCGGACTAGAAGATGTTGAGATGGCCGCAAGCCGTTTAACAGGTTTTGAGATCAACGAGCACCGCTTAGAGCTCTATGGCCTCTGCCCAGACTGTCAAAAACTAAAGGAAGAGGAGTAAGAAAGAAGCGATGATTAGAAAAATACATACCGAAAATGCACCGAAGGCTATCGGACCCTATGTTCAGGGAAATATTGTTAACGGCTTGCTGTTCGCTTCTGGTCAAGTACCGCTGGATCCTGCAACAGGGGAAATCGTAGGGGATACGATTGAAGCGCAGACAAAACAGGTAATAAAAAATATTCAGGCAATTCTTGATGAAGCAGGCAGTTCTTTTGACCAGGTCGTGAAAACGACTTGTTTTCTAAAAGATATGAATGACTTTGCTGCATTCAATGAAGTGTATGCGGCGGCATTCTCAACGAAATTACCTGCGCGTTCAGCTGTTGAAGTAGCTAGATTGCCAAAAGATGTGCTAATTGAGATTGAAGTTATCGCTGCAGTTGCTGATTAGGCGTGACTTTCACAAGCTTAGAGAAATGATTCTCTAAGCTTTTTTTGTTGATTTAATCATCATTATAAAAATCGTGAATCTTTATCACATGAAAATACGAACAATTTTTTGTTAGTTTGTGAAAAAATAATTTTGAATTCACAAGCACATATATCGAATAATAATTATCAGTTTGCTATAGTTTTAATGTAAACCTTTAATAGGTTGCAAGAAAACTAAACTGTTGAGAGAAGGGGAATTTTTAATGAAAGTTGTAGTTGTCGGCTGTACTCACGCAGGTACCGCAGCAGTAAAAAACATTCTGGCAAATCATCCGGAGGCTGAAGTAACTGTTTATGAACGCAATGATAATGTATCGTTTTTATCATGCGGGATTGCTTTGTATGTTGGAGGCGTTGTGAAGGATGCTTCAGGACTATTTTATTCCAATCCAGAGGAACTGGCTTCACTTGGTGCTAAAGTGAACATGGAGCATGAAGTGGAATCAATTGATGTTGATAAAAAAGAAGTCGTTGCTAAGGATTTAAAAACCGGCAGCGTGGAAACAATTTCTTATGATAAATTAGTTATGACAACAGGTTCTTGGCCGATTATACCGCCAATTCCAGGAATTGACTCTGAGAATATTCTATTATGTAAAAACTATAATCAGGCAAATGTGATTATAGAGAAAGCAAAAGATGCGCAGAAAGTCGTAGTTGTCGGCGGCGGCTATATCGGAATCGAATTGGTAGAAGCCTTTGTCGAGTCCGGCAAGCAGGTAACATTGATTGATGGTTTAGACCGTATTTTGAATAAATACTTGGACAAGCGTTTCACTGATGTTTTAGAGAAAGAGTTAGTTGACCGTGGTGTTCAGTTGGCTTTAGGAGAAAATGTTCAGGAATTTAAGGCAGGTGCTGATGGTAAAGTAGAGAAAGTCATCACACCAAGTCAAGAATTTGATGCGGATATGGTGATTATGTGTGTTGGCTTCAAACCTAATACCTCTTTACTAGATGGTAAAGTAGAGATGCTGCCAAACGGTGCACTAGTTGTTGATGAATATATGCACACAAGCAATCCTGATATTTTTGCCGCAGGAGATAGTGCAGTAGTACACTATAATCCTAGTGGTACAAAAAACTACATTCCTTTAGCGACGAATGCTGTTCGCCAAGGGATGCTGGTTGGCTATAATTTGACTGAAAACAGACTAGCTTATCGTGGAACCCAAGGTACTTCTGGTTTGTATTTGTTCGGCTGGAAAATTGGTTCAACAGGTGTAACAATGGAAAGTGCTGCATTGAACGGACTGGAAGTTGAAGCAACTTATATGGAGGATAATTATCGTCCTGAATTCATGCCGACCACAGAAAATGTTATGATGGAACTGGTCTATGAGAAGGATACAAACCGGATCGTCGGAGGACAATTAATGTCCAAATATGACATTACACAGTCTGCAAACACCTTATCTCTAGCTGTTCAAAATAAAATGACTGTTGAAGACTTGGCTCTTTCAGATTTCTTCTTCCAGCCTCATTTTGATAGACCTTGGAACTACCTGAATCTGCTGGCTCAAGCTGCCTTGGCAGATATCAATGGGAAGTAAACATTTTTTGAATTAAATGCCGGAAACTGAATAAAATTGTGGACTTGGAATATCAACCAGAAAATTTCTGGTTTGTTTCAAGTCCTTTTATATGGATCAGAGAACTTGACGTAACGACCTGAACAGCCTAGCGGAAACGATTTGGTAAAAACCGCCAATTCGATTACTCGATGCAATGCAGTTTAAATCATACACCTTCTAAATCACTTCAAAGCGGTTTATCCCTCAGCTATTCCCTTGTTGTGTTTGAGTACTTAAAAAGTGTTGGCAGATTTTTCTTAATGTAATTCTGCCAACAAAAAAATATCATTTTAATAATAAGAAAACAGGTATGGAACTGTTTTTTTTAGTCCCGTATTTGTTTTTATTTAGGGTATATGTTTTGCCTTTTGCAGAAAATTTTGAGATGCTTAGTATAGAAAATTTGAGGTGAAAAGATGAAAATGAATATAAAGGAAACAATTATCCGTTCACTATTTGCTCTGTTGGGCGTAGCTATACTTGCTTTTGGTGCTGCAACACTGAGAATAGGACAAGTAGGTTTAGACCCTTACACAGCTGCCAATATAGGGATTGGCGAGACACTAGGTCTTTCGTTAGGTGTTTATCAGTTAATCATTAATATAGTTATACTAATTTTAGTCTTTATTTTCGGCAGAAAGTACATTGGTATTGGTACAGTGATTAATATGGTATTAACAGGTTTTTTTATTGATTTCTTTACATGGATGTATACAAATCTATTTTCGATTGAGCTAAATTTGATTACTCAGGCAGCCCTTTTAATAATTGGTGTGGTCATTTTTACATTTGGCGCATCCTTCTACATGTCTGCGAAGCTGGGAAATGCTCCTTATGATGCAATCGCTCCGATTATTGTTGACAGGACAAATGTAAGCTATCGATTAATTCGAGTGAGTCAAGATGTTTTCTTTGTGATTCTTGCGTTTATTTTTGGGGGACCCGTTGGTGTAGGAACAGTCATCAATGCATTTTTTACTGGTCCTTTGATTGAATTCTGGAATAAAAAGGTAAGTGAACCCCTCATTGAAGCTCAGGTGAAAAAACAAACAAACTAAGGGCAGCTTAATCGATAGCTTCTAAAAAATAATGGAATACTCATGTGTTTCTCTACAGTCCAAACTAATGTCAGAATGATTATTTTTCATAATAGATTCATCAATGGAATAAACGACGGAAGCCGGAGAAAAACTTAACTGACAGTTAAGTTTTTCTCCGGTATTTGTCTTTACTCTCCATTGTTTCAAAAATAATCCTATGATAAGGTTTAGATGAAGGAGGGATTATGATGAACATAGGTGAAATGATTCGTAAATATAGGAGAAAACAGGAGTTAACACAGGAGAAGCTGGCCGCAGCGTTGGGTGTTTCCGCAGGAGCTGTGAGTAAATGGGAAACGAACAGCAGTCTTCCAGATACTGAATTGTTAGTACCGCTTGCCAGACAACTTCATGTTAGTCTGGATGAGTTATTTGACTACCAGTTAAGCTTGTCAAAAGCTGAAATCAAAAAAATCATAGACGAAGTTACATTACTCTTTCAAAAACAGACATTTCAAGCGGGACTTGAACGAATTCAGTATTATTGTCGTGAGTTTCCACACTCAGAAGCTCTAAACTTTCAATTAGCAAAACTAATCTGGACATACAGCTTTTTAACGCCCTTTGAAAGTGAAGAAGAGGTTGGCAAACGTCTACAGCAAGCATATGAACGCTTTCGTCCACTATTCACTTCTGAAAATGAACAGCTACGCTTAAGTGCGCTTTATGTTGGAGCAACTATCCTTATGGCCTTGGATCGCTATGATGAGCTGGAAGAAAAACTTCAAGAAATTCCTCAAATGTCTTATGACACTTTCTATATGAAACTTCACGTTTTAGAGCATAAGAAAAAGTATCCACAAGCTGAAGCATTGACGGTTCGAAGATTATTTGAACGAGTAAATGAAGTGATTTCTTTAGCAGCTATCCTAATTAGGCTGAACGAACGATTAGGCAACGAAAAATTAGCCAAAACCTATCTTGATTTGTCCAGGCAGCTGGAGCAGCTTTTTCAGCCGATTGCACCATCTTTAGCCAAGTATAGAAGTGTTCAAGAACAGGTAGATAAGGGAAACAGCGCAGAAGCAGGAAAGTTGCTGCTCCAAGCTGTTCAGGCAACTATCCTGCAGCCGACCGACTGGCATAATCATTATCTCTTTTCAGAAATTGAGCTTTCAGCAAATATTCACGAAGTGCAGCAGAGTAGAAAGCTCTTTTTGCAGGAACAACTGAATACTTTTTCAAAGCTTTCTGAGGATCCAAATTATAAAGCTGCTGAAAAGCTGGTAAATGAGTACGTAAATCAAGAATAAAATGAATGTGAATTTTCATTCTAAAAAAACATCGAATGACTGGAATAAAGCTGACTATAGCTTTTTCCATTATCATTTGATGTTTTTTTGTTCTGTCCCTTTGAAAAAGCCATAATTTTGATTAAAAATTTTCTCATTTTCAGCACAAAAATGTTAAATACATGGTAGTATAGCGAAGGACATTTCAGAAAGGGGTTTATAGATGAAAAGTATTATTTTAAAAAATTCAATTAAGGATACGTTATATGTGACCGTGGGGTCTTTTTTATTGGCTGCAGCGATTAATAGCATTATGCTGCCGATGTCGATTGTCTCCGGCGGTGTAACTGGTCTGAGTATTGTGCTGAATCATTTATTCAACTTAGACCCTGCACTGGTTTTATATGCAATCAATATTCCTTTATTAATTTTATGCTTTATTTTTTTAGGAAAAGAAAATGGTTTAAAAACAATATACGGCAGCCTGATTTTTCCATTTTTTGTGGCGATTACTTCTAATATACCTACTCTAACTGACAATTTACTACTTGCTGCTGTCTATGGCGGTATTGCAACAGGAATTGGCCTGGGATTAGTTTTTAGGGGAAATGCTTCTACAGGCGGAACGGCTATTCCAGCTCAAATTATTCATAAATATTTTAAAGTACCTTTAGGACTTTCAGTTTCGATTGTCGACGGTTTTATTATTTTTTCAGGATTGTTGGCTTTTGATGTGGATCGAATTCTATACTCATTAATGAGTTTATTTTTAATTGGACGAGTCATTGATATTATTCAGGTTGGTGTGGTTCGATCAAAGAATGTTTTTGTTGTTTCACCAAAATATGCAGAAATGAAGCAAGAGCTCTTAAAGATTTTAGATAAGGGTGTAACGATGATTCCGATTGAAGGCGGGTATCATGAGAAACAGGGAATGCTTTTAATGACGGTAATAAAAGAAAAAGATTTCCCTAAACTGAAAGAATCTCTCTTGCAGATTGACGAAAATGCCTTTATTATTTCCATGAATGCCAGCGAAGTGTTTGGGAGAGGTTTCAGTCTGCAGCGAATACTGGAATATATGGAGTAAAAGGGAACTTAGTTAAAAAGCATAAGTGCGTGGATGAAGAAAATCCCGCACTTTTTTTAGTGCGCAGCAAAAGATTTATGTGTATAATTGATAAAAAATAATATGGAGTATTTAATTAACGATAATTATATTATGTAAACTAAAAGGGTATTATGAAATATTTCTTTCCTTATAACTAGTTGAATGTTTGTGATAGAGGTGTGCTTGCTACACAACACAGGGAATCGAATGGCAAGGGAATCTTTAGTTGAAATCATGTTTAGAATAGAAAGCAGGTTGTTTTATGACAGAAAAAGCACTAGTTATTATTGATTTGCAGGTTGGCCTAGAAACAAAAACTAAAAAACTTTTTCAGCTGCAGCAGGTTCTTAAAAAAGTGAATCTGCGGATAAAGAGCTACAGAGAGAGGGATCTGCCAATCATTTTTATCCAACATGAGGATGAAGAGCTGCTTCATGGTACGGACAGCTGGCAGCTTTTCCCAGAGCTTGAGGCAAAAAAAGAAGACTATTATGTCTCAAAAAAACATGCTAATTCTTTTTTTCACACAGAGTTGTCTAAACTTTTAGAGGGTTTATCCGTTGATACACTGGAAATCTGTGGTGCTCAGACAGAGTTTTGTGTAGATACAACGATTCGCTTTGCACACGGATTAGGCTATAAAATTTTTATGCAGAAAGGAACAGCTACGACTCTTGATAATGATAACTGGACTGCAGAAGAGATTATTCAGCATCATGAAACTATCTGGAATCAGCGTTTTCTACTATTTTTTGACTAGCAGCTGGACTCTCTCCTTAGGTCAGACTGTATAATAGAGATAATATAGGTGGGAGAGGAGAAAGAGATGAACTCAAAAACAGTTGAAGCTCGACAAATGCTGATTAAAACAAAAACAACAGACTGGTTTGGTACAGAATACACAATGAACATGTACCGTGGCTGTGATCATGGCTGTATTTATTGTGATTCACGAAGTGAATGCTATCAAATCGAAAATTTTGATAGTGTGGTTTATAAGGAAAACGGATTGGTTCTTTTGAATCAAGAGCTTCAGTCCAAGCGTAAAAAAGGAATCGTCGGATTCGGTGCAGCATCTGATGCCTATAATCATTTAGATAAAAAAATAGGCTTGACCAAGAAAGTTTTAACTCTTCTTGACCAGCATGGCTTCGGTATATCTCTGGCAACGAAAAGTGCGTTACTCACACGGGATATTGCAGAGTACAAACAAATACAAGTACATTCTCCAGTAAATCTTGGCTTTTCCTTTAGTACTTCTATTGATCGTGTAGCAGCTAAAATTGAACGACATGTTTCCTTGCCAAGCGAACGTTTCCAAGCAATCGAAGCATGTAAAGACAATGGACTGTACTGTGGTATTCTTTTGATGCCGGTACTTCCATATATAACTGACAGCTGGAAGCTGATGGCTGATTTAATTATGAAAGCACACGAAGTACAAGCTGACTATATTTATCCCATGTTCGGCATGACCTTAAGAGATCGGCAAAAGGAGCATTACTTTAATGCCCTGCAAAAAATATCAAAACCGATTGCCGATCAATACGAAAAGAACTATAAAAATACTTATTTTTTTCCTGCTGAAAACTATGAGCAGTTAAGCTACAATTTTAAAAATTTGTGTACTAAATTGGGCATAGTCTATGAAATGAGCGAGATTATCACGAATTACCAAAAACCATATCAGATAGAACAAGAACGTTTATTTTAGTTAAATCATCAGTTGGTTTTTCTGCGGTAAAAAGGAGGAACATATGAATATTAGACCAATTACTCAAAATGATGCCTTGGAGTTCTTAAATATGCAGCATGGGCTGGATAAGAGCAGTTCATATATGCTGCTTGAGCCAGGTGAAAGAATAGCAACGGTTGAAGATACTGTCAGAAGAATCGATCAGATATTAACAGCTAAGGATTTTCTTTTTGTTGCAATAGATGACACAGGGGCTATTGGTGGATATCTTCAAGCAGAAAGAGCTGCTTTTAATAAAATTCAGCATTCGGCTTATATTGTTATCGGTTTACTACCTTCGATTCAAGGGAAAGGTCTTGGTACTATGCTGTTTGAGGAATTAGACCGCTGGGCCGAAAAAATGGGGATTACTCGTTTGGAATTAACAGTAGTAACAGTGAATGAAGGAGCGGTGGCTTTATATAAAAAAAGCGGGTTTGAAATTGAAGGCACAAAAAGAAAAGCCATCTATCAAGATGGCCGCTTCTTAGATGAATATTATATGTCTAAAATCTTTGATTGAATTAGAAGCGATAGCGTTTGAGTCATAGCTAATGGCCCAAGCGTTTCTTTCGCTAATCGCTGATTCGTGCTTTCTGTCATTTTAAGATATTCCTTATTGTTACTGAGATAAATTATAGAGTAGGAACGAATGCTTAACAGAATAAAGAGAAGCTTGGATAGCAGTAATATCCGTTTCGTCGTTTTCTAAACTAGCCACTACGCCTTTTAAAATTTCTTTAATCTTATCAACTAGAAAATCAGGAAAGTAGCTATCTTGATACATATCTGTAAAATAGTCATAATTGCTCATTTAATCACTCTTCTATACATAATCCGAAAATAGGATATTTATTAAAAAAAGTGATACTTGATGCTTTAACATTCTCATCGTACAAGTAATTCCGTTCCAATAAGGACATTTGTATCTGAAAGATTATTCTTTATCATAAGTTCTTCCAGTGATAGACCATGCTGCTCAGCAATCAATGAAAGAGCGTCACCAGCCTGAACGACATAAGTTGTTGGCTGAGGCTGAACCTCTTCCACAGCTGGCTCTGCTGCCGGCTGTTCGGCTGCTGGTTCAACTGCAGGTGCCTCTGTTGGTTCAGGGGCAGCAACAGAGGATTCAGTTGTTGCTCCACCTGTTTGCGGCAGCGCTTCGGAGGCAGCCGGCGGAGTGCTGGTAGTTGTTTCAGTTCCAGAAGCTGTTTTAATTGAGCCGGTAGATAAACTGGAGTTAAGCTTATTTACCTGGTCTTCAAGCTTCGTAATTTTCTCTCCTACGTTTGATGTACCTGTATCGGATTGATACGTGCGGTAAACAAGATAACCAAGTCCTAAAGAATTAATAAATACTAAAATAAGCAAGAAGATAAGCAGCACAGGTGATTCGCTGTTCCTTCTTGATGATCTGCTTGTATGATTTTCTTCCATAAATAACTCCCCTTTTTCCAAATGATTCTTCTAAATAGTATAGCACATTCACAAAAAAATAACTTGCGTTTTTTTAGAAAAAAATGTGACTTCAATGAAAGCAGAGGAGATAAATAGATTAGTATGTTATCATAATGAATCAAGTGATAAAATTCTTTTGCTTACTTATAAATAACAAAAGACGAGGAGGAAAAGGAATGCTGCTCGCTAGACAAATAGAACAGCTCCAGAGAATCGAAAGGTATACAGCTGCCGTTTTGGCTGAGGATCAAACAGGGCATGGAATGGATCATATCCAACGAGTGGTACATCTTGCAGGTCAAATTGCAGAGAGGGAAGACTGTAACGGTTTTATTGTTATCGCAGGAGCCTATCTTCATGATGTAGTTGATGACAAGCTGGTTCATGATGAGCAAGAAGCCTACGAGAAGCTGGCTTTTTTTCTTAAAGATATCTGTGTTTCTGAAGAAGAACGTCAACACATTTTCCATGTACTCGCAAATGTATCTTACAGCAAAGAAAAATTGAACGGAAAGAATCCGAATCTATCCTTAGAGGCGAAGATTGTTCAGGATGCCGACCGACTGGATGCCTTAGGAGCTATAGGTATTTTGCGAACGGCCTACTATGGTGCTACAGTAGGACACAAGATACATGATCCTGAACTTCCAGTTCAGTCTTTCATTTCTAAAGAAGAATACCGCAAAGGAAGTACAGTCATTAACCATTTTTACGAAAAATTATTGAAAATAAATGAAGGGCTGCATACGGCTCATGGTAAGAAGCTTGGACAAAAACGCCATGATTTTCTACTGTCTTTTTTAGAGGAATTTTATGATGAATGGGTGTAAAAAAGAAAGATACGTACTTTTAAAATGGACTGGAGCATCGTCAACTTGACGCATGCCCAGTCCTATCTAGTAACTATTTATGAAGGATCAGCCAAAGAGGTTTCTGAAAGCAGGGGCTGATCCAGCGCTCTCATAGACTTCAATGAACTAAAATAAAAACAAATCAACATTCCGGCAATTCCTAGCAAAAATAACAAAAAGGCTGAGCCTGCTCCGGCACCTGTTCCAAAGATTGGAAAGCGCTGCGAATTGGTGCGCATGAGCGGTTCAAATACATCATCAATTAGTATTCCAGCCAGCAAGTGGCCTAAAGGAATAGTAAAAAACTGTAGTGAGTTGCGGACAGAAAAAACACGTCCCTGCATTTCAATAGGGATTCTTTCCCTCAGCAGCACGTCCATATTGGCGCTCATAAAAGGGATTGGAAGCCAACCGAGTACAGCTCCTACGTACCAGAAGGGAATTGATTCAGTCAAGGCAAGAATAAAATTTTCTGTACTCATCGAAATAAAAAGAGCGATGCAGATTATTCGAATTCTCTTTTTCGGGGCAGGCTGAAAAGACACAATAATACTGCCAAGAAGACTTGCAATGCCTGTAAAAGCATTAAACATGCCTAGAACCGTTTCCTGCTCCTTGTATTTGGTTAGAACTAATGCAGGCAGAGCTGTGTCCGACATCGAGGCAATCAGGTTGATTCCAGATAAGAATAAGATTAGCTGGAGAATTCCTAAATGCTCTTTTAAAAAGGAAATACCTTCTTTAAGCAGTTGGAAAACAGAGGCCTGTTCTTCATCTTTTTTGAGTGCATCTGGAAGAGGTAAATGGATAAAAAATAATAAGCTGATAAACGCTGCCGAAAAGGTTATTCCATCGAAAATCAGAACAAATTCAATGTTAAAAAATGAAAGCAGCATTGTGGCAAAAACCGGAGTCAAAATAGTGACTAAAGAGTTGGAAAATGATCGCAGACCGCTGGTTTTCTGATAATACTTTTGGGGTGTTAGCAATGTAATCGCCACATCTGAAGCAGGTGACTGAAAGGCACCCATCAGACCATTAATAATATTGATCAAATACAGATGCCAGATTTCCAGCTGATTTGTTTTTAGCAGCCAGGAAGCAGTCAGCGTCCCAACAACGGCTATACTATCACAAAACAGGATAGTCTTTTTTTTATCCCATTTATCACTTAACGCACCAGCAAACATGCTTAATAGAACATAGGGCGCATAAGAACAAACCGTGAGCAGTCCCATTGTCAATGCGGAACCTTGCTGCTGATAAATCCATATAATCAATGCAAAGCTCGTCATTGAACTCCCTAAAGAAGATAACGCTTGTGTGACCCATAAAATGATAAAAGCTTTTAGTTGTTTTAATTCTTGTACTTGTTGATTTAACATGACTTTGCTCCTTAATAATTGTAATTTTCAAAGGAATGCAAAGTCAGTTGGAACAACTAGATAAATTTTGTAAAAGAATGAAGCGACAGTCTTTCAACTTTTTCTGTCTATCCTACAGGATAGGACTGTCTCCCGAATATAGAATCTTCTACAAGATTTATACAGATTTTATTTACTCCATGCAGTGTGTTCCAAAGACTTTGCATGGAGCTTCGCAATACAGATTACCATATCGATTTCCTCCTATTGAGATGATTTCTTTTATTATATCTAAAATAAAGTGAAATAACATCATCTACTCAGCAAAATAAAAACGACCGTTGGATTTAAGCAGGAAAGGACTTGCAGCTTGCTGCTGGAATTCCTTTTTAATAAAAAAAGCTGGCGAATAGTGATGCGATTTTTGGGAGTTAAAATAATGAAGTACAGGTACTGATTTTATGATTTGGTATTGACCAATCTAGATATGTTACACTGTCTATACTTGGTACTAGTTAGATGGAGGATAACATGGAACAATTAAATATAGATGTTTCTTTAGTAAAAAAACTTATTGAAAAACAATTTCCCAAGTGGAAAAATCTTGCAGTCAAACCTGTCCGTTTTAGCGGCCACGATAATCGAACCTTTCACCTAGGCGATGAGTTAACGGTTCGCTTGCCCAGTGGAAAGGCCTACGCACCACAAATAGAGAAAGAAGCAGCTTGGCTGCCGTATCTAGGCAAAGAATTGGCTTTATCAATTACCTCTCAAGTAGCTTTGGGTCAGCCGGATTCACTCTTTCCCTATCCTTGGTCAGTGAATCAATGGTTGGAAGGCGATATATTGACTAAAGAAAACGTAGATTCAGAGGTTTTAGCACTGGAGCTGGGGAACTTTTTAAATGAACTGAAAGAAATTGACGCTTCTTCTGGACCAGCAGCGAGCCAGCATAATTTTTACCGGGGAGGAGAATTGCAGATTTACAACAACGAAGTAATAGAAGGGATTCAGTACTTATCTGAGGTGTATGATCCAGATAAGCTGACAGCTTTATGGGAAGCAGCATTACGTACACAATGGCAGCATTCGCCGGTGTGGGTCCATGGAGACATTGCCCCAGGAAATTTACTTGTGAATACCGGACATTTAACGGCTGTTATTGATTTTGGTATTCTGGGTACAGGAGATCCTGCCTGTGACTATGCAATGTCTTGGAGCTTCTTTGACCAGCCTTCAAGAGAACTTTTCCTGAAAACATTGTCCTGTGATGAGGGGACTCGCTTACGCGCGATGGGCTGGGCCTTGTGGAAAGCTATCATCACCTATCACAATCAGCAGCAGCTGCTTCATCAACAGGCTGTACACACAATTTCGGAAATAATGACAGAATATCAGTCATTTGTATGACGAAAGATACATCGCTGGACTTATGAATTCTCTTCGTTAGTTCGTTATAATAAACTTATGAAAAAGAGTACACGAAGGAGAGCAATCATATGAAAAAGTTAAGTTTAACGATTTTGGGGATTTCGAGCTGCTTTTTATTAAGCGGATGTCAAGCATTAGGGGGCCAAACCTCTTACCATGAAAAAGAGTACACAGGGAATGATTCAATTCGAACAATCGAGTTGACTGATAAAAACATGACAGTAAGTGTTGTCGGTGTTGAAGAAAATCAACCTTTAACCATCAATTACTATGAAAACAATTATTCTACTTACGATATTGAGCAAAAAGGCAACAAATTAGTGATGGAGAAAAAAGAAAAATCAAGAGGACTTAATTTATTCTCCTACATTAATTTTAATTTTCATAAGCTGGACGTTGTTGTCGAGGTTCCGAAAGACCAAATTGATCAAGTAAAAGTCAAAACAACCAATGCCAAAATAGATGCGGAAGATTTAAATCTTAAGAGTGCTGATTTTGAAACAACAAATGGAAAAATTGAGCTGGATAGTATTGCTGTGTCAGGAAAAATTCATGGACAGACAACAAATGGGAAAATTGACTTAAATGATTTAACAGGAAAAGAAGCAGTTTTTACCACTACCAATGGAAAAATTAATTTTGATGATTTTTCTGTTTCTAGAAAGTTGGAGCTGGGAACAACGAATGGAGCAGTGAAGGGCTCAATCATCGGAAATGAAGCTGACTTTAAGATTACTTCAAGCACTACAAATGGAAAAAACAGCCTAAATAATCGAAATTCTGGTGAAAAAGAATTAGCAGTAAAAACAACGAATGGGAAAATAGCTGTTGATTTTACTGGAAATGATTAAAGGATTTCATGTCAGTTTGAATTGGCAGAATAAAACTGAAAAAAATCTTGACGCTTGGAACAAAAAGCAGGAAATACCTGCTTTTTGTTCCAAGTTTTTTTTTGAGAAAATAAACTTCGCAAACCAGCCTAGCGGATAGGCTTGGTTTTGCTTCTATAAATAGTAGAGTCAGTTCTTTTCATAAGTCCTATGATTCCAAAGGAAAATTCGTCTAAAACAATCCATATCTTCTTGCGGAAGAATAGAACTTATGCTACACTTCCGTTAGATACTTTCGAAAGTAAGTTTCATAAGAGAGGGATGAAGCAATGAAGGGTGTAAAGCCACAAAATATGAAATCCTATAATGAGCGTAGGATTATTGAATTTCTTTTAAGGGTCAAGAGTGCGACAAAGCCTGAGATAGCGGAAGCTGCTGGTATCAGCGTAACAACTGTCAGAAATCAGCTGATTGATTTGATTCAGGAAAAATCAGTAGAATCTTTTGGCGATCCTGAATCTATTGGGGGAAGACCAGCAGAAAAATATTGCTTATCCAGTCGCTTTGCCCCGTTTCTTTATATCGAATTTGGATTTCAAAATTGCCGCTGTATACTTTTCTCATTGACAGGCAAGCAGCTGTTGACGAGAACAATTGAGCCAAACCAATTAGAAACAACTCTTATGGAAATATTGAAAAAGGAGCAGCAAATTGACTATATTGTACTGACAGTTCCTGGCATTCCTGTAGCTAACGGATTTATTTATGGCGAAAATCTGGAGCAGCGTCAACAATATACCTTTGACTTTTTAAGTAAATTTCCTTCCAAGATAAACGTGGAGATTCTCAATGATTTGAATCTTTCTGCATTTGGACAAGCTGCTAGCAACAACCTGATTAAGAACCTGGTTTATCTTTCTTTCAACAGCTGTGTGGGAACCGGAATCGTGATTGATGGAAAAGTTTATAAAGGGTATCAGCAGTTTGCTGGTGAAATTGGCATGCTAAGTAATGGAGAAAAGAATATTGATGAGTGTTTGGCGAGTGCAGATATCATTGAAAGAAAAAAAATAATTAATTACTTGTTGGAGCTGGTCGCCTTGTTAATTAGTCCGGAAATGATTGTTATTAATGATGAAGTGATACAGGAAAAAGAACTGATTGCCGGGATTAAAGAAGTCCAGAAAAAATTATGGACAAAGCCCATGATTTTGTTAAATCCTCCAATTGAGGAAAGCAATTATGCTGGGGCCATTCAACTAGCAATCGATAACTTTTTAGCAAAGGGGTGGGCCACATGACAAAAAATAAGCGAATGATTCTATTTTTAGGAGTTATTTATCTGACCTTTATCAGCTTGGGACTGCCGGATTCAGTAATAGGAGTAGCATGGCCGGTTATTCATAAAGATATTCACAGCAATTTAAGTGCAGCAGGTCTGATTGCTATGGCTATATCTATATGTACAGTCATCTCTAGTCTGCAAACTGCCCGCTTAATTAGAAAATTCGGTACAGCAAAGTTAGTAATTTTTAGTGTTTTGCTAACAGCAGCTGGTTTGATTGGTTTTAGTTTTACAAACAGTTATTTGTTCTTTATTATTTTTGCCTTCCCGCTGGGACTTGGAGCAGGTGCAATCGATACAGCGCTTAACGATTATGTAGCCCTAAACTTTAAAGCACACCACATGAATTGGCTTCATGGTTTTTGGGGAATTGGAGCTACTTTAGGTCCTATGATTATGGGAGCTGTTCTACTGAAGGGGGCAAGCTGGCGTACAGGTTATTTGCTTTTAAGCGGTATTCAGTTCTTTTTAGCAGTTGTTTTATGCTTTAGCCTGCCTCTTTGGTCCAAAGAAGACAAGACACCTGCGCCTCTAGCATTGAAAAAAGGTACAGCAGATGAAAAAGCGGAACATCCGCTGAAGCTCAGAGAGGTACTGAATATCCCAGGAGTAAAATTCTCTGTCCTTTCCTTCATTTTTTATGTGGGAATTGAAGCAAGTATGGGTTTGTGGGGCAGCAGTTATTTAATTGCTGTGAAAGGAATTGAAGTGGGTCAAGCAAGTTTTATTGTTTCAGCTTTTTATGCAAGTCTGACTGTAGGACGCATGCTTACAGGCTTTATTACCTTCTGGTTGTCGAACCAGCGAATTTTATTTTTAAGCGAGCTACTCATTTTATTAGGCGTGGGGGTTGTTTTTATAAGCCCCGGTTATTTTACAGCAATGCTGGGATTTATCATAACTGGTTTAGGCTGTGCCGCCATTTTTCCAACCATGCTGCACGAAACACCATCTCGTTTTGGCAGTCAGAATTCTGGGGCCGTCATGGGCGTTCAGATTGGCTTGGCTTACGTAGGAACAGCAGGTCTTCCTTTTCTTTTAGGTATGTTGAGCAATGTATTTAATTTATCCATTTTGACCGCAGCATTATTTCTATTTGGTCTTATTTTGCTGTTTTCAACTATTCAGGTGGAAAAGACTGCTAAAGAGAGGAGAGCAACAAATGATTATAATGAAGAATCGGACATTTAACTGGCTGGATGAAACGGGAAGCGTAATTAAATCAGGTAATTTAACGATGGAAGCTACTCCACAGTCTGATTATTTTATTGATCCTGCCGATGGAAAAGAAGGGCTGAATGCGCCATTTCTCTATACAGAGCTCACAGGTGATTTTATTTTGAGTGCTAAAGTAACAGCAGATTTTGATGAAACTTACGACGGTTGTGGTTTGATGTTTCTAGAAAACACCCATTTATGGGGAAAGCTGTGCTTTGAACTCACCGATTTAGGAACAAAATCAGTTGTTAGTGTTGTGACAAACCGGGTTTCAGATGATGCGAATGGTGTAGAACTATCTAAAAAACAGGTCTGGCTTCAAGTCTCAAGAAAAGGACAGCTTTTTGCTATGCATTACTCCTTGGATGGCAGCGACTACCGCATGGTTCGGTATTTTTCGTTGCCCTGCAGTCAGCTATTGAAGGTAGGATTTGTTGCACAGGCTCCAATTGGTAATGGCAGACAAGCTTCATTTGAAGATATTCGCATCGAAGAATATGCACTTGAAAATATGCGGAAAGGGAAGTAGCCACTGTTTCTGTTTCAAAAAAACAAATCCGAAACATAACCAAAATACAGATTTTTAGTATGCCTAAAACTGAAAAACAGTGAGATATAGAGAAATTCTATAAAAAAAGAGTAAGTGGGACATAGCTCAATAAGCCATGTCCCACTTACGTGGAATCCGGATAAACGGTGGGAGCAGTAGCACATACCAGCATTGAACTGCGACGAGTAATCCCAGGAGCACATGCCTTACTACCATCTGCGACGAGTAACCGCAGGAGCAAGACCTTCGGAAATAAGCCGAAATTCACAAAAATTTGAAGAACACCAGGTAGGAATCAGTCAACATCGACTGACTCACATTCGTGTTTTCTGTCATTTCCGTGAATCTCTTCTTGTTTCTCGGGACTAAACACTTCTGTCCTATCCTCTAATCTAAGTTTGCTTTTATACTAATTCCAATTGAACGTCAATATTTCCCTTAGTCGCTTTAGAGTACGGGCAGAATTCATGTGCCTTTTCAAGGTAATCATGTGCAGTTGCTTTATCCAATCCCTCCATATGAACTTCCATGACAACACCAATTTGATACCCGCCGTCATCTGTTGTATATAAAGATACTCTAGCTTTAACTGTTGTATCTGATTCTACATTTCCTTCTTTTAAAACATGCTGTAAAGCTCCATTAAAACATGATGCATAACCGGCAGCAAATAATTGTTCCGGGTTGGTTCCTTCAGCGTGTACGCCAGGAGGCGTGATTTCCATATGCATGCTTCCGTTTGGTGCTTCCACATACCCTTGTCTGCCGCCATGATTTGTCATCGCTGTTTCATACATTTTTTTCATTACATTTTCCTCCGTTCATATCTATATCTTTATTGTATCGGCTAATAAGGATTCATTCAATTAATACGGCTCAATGCTTACTTTGAAGATAGGTATAAAATACAGCAGAAAAGAGAGTAAGGCAATGAATGTTGTAGCTTTCAAAGTTAGGATAAGACTACCATCAGTACGTATCAGCACATTCCTCCAAAGCTTTACTTTACACATATGACTAAGCTAGTTGGTTTTACTCCGAAATGACAGAAATGCGTTGTTGATAATGACTTCCACTAAGGGCTTCATCAATTACAGCGAGTGCGTAATCAGCATAGCTGATAGAGCTTTTTCCATCTGTGGTTGTCTTGAATTCCTCGCCGCCTAGAGTGTAGCTTCCAGTTCGTCTGCCGTCTGCTTGGAAATCTGCCGCTGGGCTGATGTATGTCCAGTTGAAATCATCTCTTTTTTCAGTTCATCTAAAGCTTCACCCATATTTTCAGCTAAGGGTTTAAATAAATCTGGAAAATCAGACTGGTCCATTAAGCGTTTCTTGTGTTCCTTATCAAGATACAGACTGCCGGCTCCGCCTACTACCAGTAGACGATTTTTATGTCCGCTGAGAATATCACCAAGATGCTTAAGAGAAGAGCTATGAAGATGGAGCTGTTCAGGTGCCCAAACGCCGAAAGCATCAACAATAACATCGAAGTCTTTTAAATCTGAATAAGTCAGATCAAATAAATCCTTCGTTAAGACTTTATCTGCTTCAGACTTATTTACTTGTCTGACAATAGCTGTCACGTCAACCCCTTTTGCTAGAGCCTCCTTCACAATTAGTTGACCTGCTTTTCCGTTTGCGCCAATTACTGCAAGTTTCATTATTAATCCATTCCTTTCAAGAGTTATTTTTTAATTGATTTTCTAATTCTATGTACTTATAATAAGCACATAACAATCTTTTGTGAAGTAAGCACTTAAAAGTGCTATAGCATCCATTTGGATACTAATGGAAAAGGAAGGGATTATAATGAATAAATTGCCGGATTGTCCTGTAGAAACGACGCTTTTATTTTTCAATAATCGCTGGAGAGTTCTAATTATAAGAGAGCTAATGACTGGAACAAAACGCTTTGGCGAGCTAAAACGCGGGATAGGCCAAATATCTCAGAAGGTATTAACCAGTAATCTTAGAGCGATGGAAGAGCTGGGATTGCTTACTAGAAAAATATATGCGGAGGTTCCTCCCAGAGTGGAATACACCCTAACTGATACTGGAGTGAGTCTGGAAAGTGTTCTAAATGTGATGGACGATTGGGGAACGGCATATAAGGCTAAAACAAATTCATAAGAAATGGAGGTGTTGCAATGACACATCGATTGATTGCACATGTACTGCTTAAACAAGGAGAAAAATGGCTAGTTATCAAGCGTAGCACTACTAAACGCGGAGAAGCTAATGTTTACGCAGGCTACTGGGATCTTCCCGGCGGCAGGGTGGAGCCAAAGGAACTGCCCTGTGAAGCGGCTTTAAGAGAAACGATGGAAGAAACTGGGCTGACTGTTAGGCTAAAGAACATTCTTTCAGAAGACAGCACCTTTGATCCGATAAAAGAGCAAGTCTTTACTCGATTGATTTATGCAGGGGAAATGATTGACACTACACAGGAAATAGTGCTGGATAACGAAGAGCATACAGCATTTCGCTGGATTGAGGGCTTAGATGAGCTGGCTGAAGAAAAAACACTATTTTATCTTGACAATCTAATTCCTAAAATCTCTATTTAAAAAATTAGCTTTTCAACTCTAAAATGAACTAAATTTAAAAGAACCAAGGAAGCCTATAATATCGAGGTCTCCTAGGGTTCTTTTTTCTATTAATTGGTAAAACTCTTTGATATCAGCAAAAACTAAGGGTATAATTAATGAACTCTAAGTTCGGAAAGGATTGAAATAATGGACAAAAAAACTGCCCTCGAACAATTCCACAAAAACCAGCTGTTGCTGACCGCAGAAGTACTTTTTTTAAAACAAGGAGTTGAAGCAACCACACTAGATCAAATAGCTAAGGAGGCTGGCTATAGCAAAACTACGCTTTATACATACTTTAAAAGCAAACAAGCTCTTTTTTATGGGACGGCCTACGAAAACATAATAAGACTTAAACAAACACTCGCTGAAATTGTTCAGTTGGAAGCAGATTTTTTTGATAGCTATTTTTCTTTTTGTCAGACACTCGCGGCCTACCAAGAAAATTATCCTATTTATTTTTCTGCTTTGCTGCATCCTGAAGTAGAGGCTACAGAAACTTCTCAGCTTAATAATTTTTTAGTGGTTGTTGAGGAGCTTAGCGACCTACTCGAAGCTTTACTGAAAAAAGGAGTAGCAGAGGGAAGGCTTTCCGACTCTGTGAAGTTTCCAGAAATCGTTTATATCCTTTGGTCTGCCATTACCAGCATTATTTCAACAGCTGATCAAAAAGCGGCTTGCTTATCTGAGCAAACTAGCACTGATAAATCTACATTCAGATATTATGGATTTAAGATGCTTCTGCAAGGGGTTATTTAGCAATAGGAAAGAAATTGAATAAGATAAAACAAAAAGTTTATTTTTAATTCCTTTTGAAAATGATTGGAAAAATCCAAAAATCCTTAAATAGTGATAATAGAAGCATTGCAATCTTATGAAATAAAAGCTATTCTTTACTATAAGAGTATTTATAGAAATTACTTTTGGAGGAAAAGAAAATGGGGTTTTATACAGATGTACAGCTGGTATCTGGTATAGAAGAAACTGGGGAGGGGCGTTGCCATTTTGAGGTAACGTTCACCACTGATACAGATAATGATAAAAAAATAGAACAGATAATTTCCAAAGGATTGAATCTTTTTCAAAAAAGGAATAAAGCAATTAAGATTGAAGACGGCTATATAGAATTTTTTGAAAATCAAACAGTAGTATTAAAAATAGAATGTTCAAGTAAAGCCGGACTAACTTCATTTGACCAGCGCCATCTTCAACAAGAGCTGAAGACTGTTTTTGACTTGTTGAAGTCTGGTACGCAACTATCTCCTCAACAGAAGACAAGTGCTGGAAATCAGATGAACGAAGAGCAGAACCAGCAATGGGACCGCTGGAAAAAGGGGCTGGAGGAAAACATGTCTGCCCTGATGACTGAAACGCTTCAAGATTATCAACAAACGATGAAGCAGGAAATTACTGTGCAGCTGGAAAACATTCAGGCTGAAATGAAGGAAGAAATCATAGGCTCTCTTGCAGAGCTTAAAGAAGACTTTGAACAAAATTATACAATTGCAAACAGGGAGCTACTGGCTTCTCAGGCGATTAAAACAGAAACGCTACAAAACGAATTAAAAGAACTACGACACAGAAATAAAACCGGCATTAGTAAAATGAAAAAACAGTTGGAATCTTTTACTGCTAGTCAAAAAGAACAGAATAACACATTGAAATCTTCACTGATAGAGGCTTATCAAACAATAGCAGCTGACCATGAAGAAAAAGCTGACTTTCAAAAAGATAAATTGTATGGTGAGCTGGAAGAGAATATGATTGTTTTAACTGAAGAGATTCATCAAGTAACAGCTGGTGTGAAAAAGCAGTTGGGAGCTGAAACTCAGAAAATCAATTCAGACATTCGACAGCTTCAGAATACTATGGCTGAACTAAAAAAACAGGCGGAACAGCCAGCAGCTTCTGAAAAACGTTTGGAAGAAATTACACAGGAATTAAGTGCTCAAAAACAGCTGTTAACAGCTGCAGTTGAAGAGATAACTAACAGTCATAAGAATCTTTCCGAGCAGGTTGAAAAAGCCGCAGACGTTTCGACAGAGCGGATGGAAGGTGTTGCAGCTAGTCTTAGCAGTGTTGAAGAACAGCTGAACAGCAGCAAGACAGAAACTGCAGAGCAATTAGAACAGCTGAAGCATTTGGAGAAACTGTTGGAGGCACAAAAGACTAACTCCAGCTTTACCTACTTTACTAAAACATTGAACAATCAAGAAAAGCAGCTCCATACTTTAATTAGCGGTCTTGAAAAGAAAGAACAGCAGACCGCTGAGCGGATGGATGCTCTTGAAGGTACTTTGAGTAAAATCACTGAAAAATTAGCTGCTGTAGATACTCAGCTTTGCAGTCAGAGTGAGGAAAGTACTCAACTGCTGGAAAACGTTAAACAGTTCATTGAAGCTCCTCCACAAGAAGATCAGCAGCTTGTTCAGCTAACTGAATTACTGAAGAGTGAAGAATCAGGATTTCCAGCATTATCTACTACTTTAGCTGAAAATAATAAGCTTTTTTACCAGCGGATGAGTGATGTTGAAGACCGGATTAAACAAACCCATGAGCGGATTGACACAATGGATCAATCTATCCTGTCTCACTTGGAGAACAGTAGTAAACCAGTGCTTGATTTTGATAAACTTTTAAATACGCAAAATGAAGAAGTGAAACAAAAGGTTCTACAGGATTTGATTAATAATCAGCAGGCGCAACTAACACCTATGGTTCAAACGCTTGAGAAAAATAACCTTAAACTGAATCAAAAGCTTTCAGATGTTGAGAAAAACATTGATCGTATTTCTGAAACAATCGCGAACATCGATAAGCGTGTTGCTGAAAAAACACAGGAACAGACAGAGCCGACAACAGTGATTGAAGAGCTGTTTGTGAAAAAGTCAGAGGATATTCAAAAAAATACAGCTGATGCTCAGAAGAAGCAATGGGAGCCTATCCTGCAATCACTAAAAGAAAGCAACATTTTATTTAAACAGAAGCTGCAGGCCTTTGAAAAAGAAATTGAGAGTATAACTGGTAAAGTTGATGGCATTGAATATTCAATTACTGACTTTATTGAAGAAAATGGAAAAACAACCACTGACATGAGCAGAATGCTTATTGAACAGAAGGAAGAGCTCCAACGCTTATCTGGGGGAAAAGTCACTACAGCAGTGCCGCTGTCAACACAAGCATTAGTCAAAAATGAACCTGTAGCTAAAGAAAAGGCCTTAAAGGTTGAACGTCTTTCAAAAGAAATATCTACAGAGAAAACGAAGCCAATCAATGAAGCTAATTTGTCCAAGTCAGAAAAGGACGAGACAAAAAAAGCAGCTGTTTCTGAAGATACGTCCGCTGTTACAGAAAAACCAGCGCCAGCAGAAAAGGATTCTAAAGAGTCGACAGCAATGGAGAAGAAGAAGCCGTCACTTGTGGAACTTGTTGATAAAAAAGCAACGGATAAAACTGACAGCAAGCAGCACAAAGATATGACGGAAGAGGAAGCTACTCCAACAAGAAAACTGTTCACTGGAAATCGTTTCTTAGCAGATTACGAAAAAGTCAAAAAATTATTTGAGGAATCGGATACAGCCGGTGCTTCACGGAAAATGGTTCGACTCAATAGAAGCGAGTATAGAAAAGCGATTGTTTCTGTTAATTATATTGAATATCGCTGGGAAGTTGTTTCTGCTCATAAAGAGCTTTTTGATGGGTACAATTTGAAAGAATTCAAAGAAAAAGCTGAGCATGTAGACGAATTCCTGGATTCAATTGACTCGACTAATCGTAAAGAATCGCTATTCAACCAAAATGCTCTACGGATAAAAAATTCCATCTGGAAAACAGCACAAGCCTATCACTGGCTAAGCATCTATCTAGAGGAAATCATTTCTAAAGAATTGTTAGAATAAGCTATAGCTTTAAAAAGGGTTATACACCCGTTTGTATTGATAGGTTAAAAAAGAAAACAAACATAGAACTTGGAACAAAAAGCAGGGGATTGATGCTTTTGTTTCAAGTTCTTTTTTTGAAAAAGGAAAATAATGCGAATGATTTGGTAGTTGGCCGGAAGCCCCTTGGCAAAAAGCGCCATTCCAGTGCCGTCTACGGTTACTTGATGCAGTTTGAGTCATACAGGAGTCAAAACAACAGACTCCGTTTATTAATTAGCTAGTTATCCAAAAGGCATGCAGTGTTTTCTGATTTGAAATACTGGCTTAATCATCGAAAGTGTGCTATATTTTTCAGTTGCACTACTTTAGCGGATAAGAGGGGGATGCTTTATGAGTAAAGAGGAATTGCAGAAAGAAAAAGCATATTTAGCTGTGGTATATGGTGAGCTGCTCGAAACAAAAAGCAGATTGACAGAATTACTAAAACAAGCGAAAGAGGAAGGAACTGCTGCATTAAGTACTATCACAGAAGATATTCGCTTAAATTTTGACAGCTATTCAGATAATCTGGATACTTTTTCAATGATTGAGCTGAAAAACAGAGAAATCGACCAAATGAATATTCGTCTGCAAAGTGCCGAAAATGAATTGAAGCGAGTCGAGGCGCTATTGAAGTCTCCTTACTTCGGAAAAATTTCTGTTGATTATCTGGATGAAGAGCCTTTAGAAAACTTCTATATTGGCATCAGCGGATTCACTAATGATGCTGAAGAAAGTAGAATCTATGATTGGCGTTCTCCTATATCAGAACTCTTTTATAATAACGAGTTGGGAGATTCCAGTTATTCAGTCAATGAACGGACAATACCTGTAGCAATAAAAGGGCGCAGACAATTTATCATTGATAGAGACCAGCTCATCAAATATTTTGATACCTCCATTGCTATTCAGGATGATGTTTTATTAGAAGCATTAGAAAATAATTCAGAAGGCTATATGGCGGATATCACAGCAACTATTCAAAAAGAACAAAATGCAATCATCCGTGATACGACTAGTCCAGTAATCTTAGTCAACGGCATAGCCGGTAGTGGAAAAACTTCAACCATTATGCAGAGAGTTGCTTATCTGCTTTATCAGCTGCGTCAGAAAATTACTTCTGATAATATTCTGATTTTATCTCCCAACAATCAGTTTATCGACTATGTTTCCAAGGTTCTTCCTGCATTAGGAGAAAAAAATCCACTTAATTTGACGATGCTTCAATTTGTTCAAAACTATGCAGCTGCTGAGCTTGAAAATGAGGAGGAGCTTTTTGACAGGATCAGCAGCCATACTGTTGATGCGCAGACAAAACAGCTGCGTAGTCAAGCATTTACAAACTTTGTTAAAAACGCTGATTCACTACTGCTCGCTCAACCTGATTTCTTTACTGAGCTTAGCTATCGCGGCAAGGCAGTAATTTCAAAAGAAAAGCTCACTGAGTTATATAACGAAACACCAAGCTATAGTAAACTTATTGATAAACTCCAATCAGTAAAAAAAAGCTTAAGCAGCTACTGGGAACGGCGCTTGATAAAGCAGGCACGAAGTCCTAAAATCCAGAATCAAATTCTTTCTTTGAGTGAAGAATTGCAGAAAAAATACTTTGGTGAACTGATTTCAGATGATTCTGAAGATAGTATTTTTCGTTATGGAAAGAAGCTGCTGCAGAAAAAATATGCAGCAATAGGAAGAGCAATTCGGCAGAATCGGTGGATCAATAAGGAACAAATTTTCCAAACAGTCTATACCAGCTACAGCAACGAGAAATTTCTTCCTCAGCATTCTGGACGATTAACTTTAGATGAAGGAACGGCATTCTTATTGGTTGAACACCTGCTGATTGAAAAAATTGACGTGCCCCAAATGCAGTTTCTACTAATCGATGAAGTACAGGACTACACTCAAGTCCAACTAGACTTGCTCATAGAGCTGTTTCCTAAAACAGAATTTACTATGGTAGGTGACGAGAATCAGGCAATTTTTAACTCAACTACACCATTTGAGCAAATTCAAGAATTATTTAACGCAGAAAATAAGGCCGTACAACGTTATGATTTGCTTAGCAGCTATCGTTCCAGTGGTGCAATTACAAAAACATTCGGTCAGTTCGCTTCAGAGGATACAAAAATGACGATTGTCCCTGTGCGTAAAGATGGACAGGCGCCTCAGCTTCATTCTTTCAAAAATCAGGAAGAATTTTTAAAATTATGTAAAAAGCTTCTTGAAGAAACTAATGGTGAGGATTTAACCATTATTACAAAAACAGAACAGGAAACAGAATCGCTTAAGGCGGATTTTGAAAATAATTCCGTGGATAATGATACTGAAAGGATAACAATCGTACCAATCAGCCTCTCAAAGGGATTGGAATTTGATCATGTACTAATTTATGATATCTCTGAAGAAAAATATCACTCTGAAAGAGATAAAAAAATTCTTTATACAGCAATTTCCAGAGCCATGCAAAGCGTCTATTTGACTTATTCAGGTAATCTGAGTAAGCTGCTTGCGTTTATGCAGTAAGCAAAACTAACCGAATGAGCTCACAAGAATTTAAATATCGTTCATAGTAAACAGAGGGTCTGGGACATAAATAAATTCCCAGACCTTTAGCTGTGCCTAAATCCGATAAAACGGTGAGGCAGAAACTACTCCTTCGATAATGAGCTGAAATTTAGCAAAAAATTTATGGAGCATCAGATAGGAATCAGTCAACATCAATGATTTACATTCGTATTTCCTGCCATTTTCACAAATCCCTTTTTATTGCTTAGAATCACTGAGGTCGAGACAAAAGTGTTTAGCTTCGAGAACCAAGTAGGTACTGTTCAACATCAGCTCATCCCTCGCTGTGTTTCACAGCAATAAGACGAATTATCCGAAAATTGTCAAGAAACACTACAAGGGAACCGAGTAGATGTTGATTGATACCTACCTGGAGCTCTTCATATTTTTGAGATAGTTCGGCTTATTTCCGAGAACTTCAACTCTTAGTGCTTTTAGCACTTAGAGGTTGATGCTATCGGAACGAAGTGTAGTGAGCTACTTTTGGAACGCCGTTTATTCGGATTTTAGAGAAAGAAGAGTTTGGGCATTTACTTATGTCACAAACTCAGATGCTGAAAAGTACCTGATTAGTGCTTGAAGCTAACCATTTCTATCTCAACCTCTTTGTTGTTGTTTTTAGAAGTTGAAACGTTTAAAATAAGAGAAGAAGGGGAACGTATTTTCTGTTTTTAATAGAAACAGCAACGATTCCCATACTATTCACTCATACAAGTATGGGATAGTAAAACATTTTAATTGGTCCTTCACAAGAATATATCAGGGAATGAGAAAGGATGTACGAGAAATGAATCGAATTAATTTAATTTGTTTAGGTGTAAGAGATTTACCAAAGTCTTTAAAATTCTACAAAGGCATTGGCTTTAAAACTTATGAAAAAGAGGAGCAGCCGGCAATTGTCTTTTTTGATAATCAGGGAACCAAACTCGAGCTCTATCCTCTTAAAAACCTTGCTGAGGATATTAATCAAGCAGCCCCGCCAGAAACAACTGATAGCTTCGGGGGCATTACTTTGGCGATTAATTTAAAATCCGAACAAGAGGTGGACAATCTGATGGAGGCTGTTCTTGCTAATGGAGGTACCATTGCCAAGCAGCCTCAAAAAGCGCTCTACTGGGAAGGTTACTCTGGTTATTTCCGTGATCCTGATGGGTATTATTGGGAAGTAGCTTACGGTCGAAACTGGCGTTTTGATGAAAACGAGATGTTAATAATCGATTGAAGATTTATCGACTTAATTCAGGTAGAAATCAAAACTGCTTTGGATATTTTAGAAAAAATATTAGGAGAAAGAACATGGTATTTAAAATAGAAAGAATGGAGCAAAAAACTGCGGTACAGATTGCAGATGAATGGAAATACCCTGGCGTGTATGCTTTTTATGATATGACTGCTGATCCAGAGGACTACGAGGAGCTGATTCATCCTGACCAGCGTGGAGATCACTATTTTCAAGTTTTCATGCAATGAAGAGCTGTTTGGTTTTTTCTGTGTATTTCAGGAAAATCATTCCGAAACGATTGAATTTGGTATGGGAATCAAGCCTGAGCATACTGGACAGGGATTAGGACAAAAATATCTGGAAGCTGTTCTCGTTTATTTAATAGAAAATTATTGCTTTACAAGCATTCGTTTAGCTGTTGCCGAATTTAATCAGCGGGCTATTACTCTTTATAAGCGTTTAGGCTTTGAACCCGTTAAGACTTATCAACAACAGACCAATGGCAGCAGTTATCTATTTCTTATCATGGAAAAAAATCAAAAAAGTCAGGAAGCAAAACAAAGATTAGAAAAACCATTTACGATTATAGAGTTTGAAGAAAAAACGCTTGTTGGAATTTCTACCTTGTCAGAAGATGAAACTCCAGACATGTCTTTGTGGGGCAGATTTTATAAAGACTGCTACCCTGTTATTCTTGATAAGTGCAGCGAGCAGGTTTATGAGCTGTATACAGATTTATCTAAAAGCTCAAGGGATTGTCAAATTTCTATTACCTGTGAAGCAGGAGAAGAAGCAGCTCTCCCAGCCCATATTGAGACCCATAAAATTCCTAAAGGAAAATACGCATGTTTTGTTGTTCGAGGTGAGGTCTATAAAGCAGTACCTGAATTCTGGGAGAGTTTTCATTCGAGTATCCTGCCATTTAAACGCACCTATCTATGTGATTTTGAAGAATACCCAAATAGCGAGACAAAGGATGTTGAGCTGAAAATTTATATAGGAATCCACTAAATTGTTGACTGAACTATATCAAAGAAAAGTGTTACAGAAAATAGGATTACACCCGGTTTCCAGAAGATGTGGGTTAGGTATATTGGCTTTGGATCTTACCACTATAATTGAATGATTGGAAACTCCTTGTGCTTAGGGGATAAGTCGAACCCTAATCGTGAGAGATAAAAAATCGTTACAAAAATACTGTTTATGCAAGCCACAATACTGGAGTACTCATCAAATTGACCGTACTCCAGTATTGCGGCTTTAATCTGAAAATAAACCTGTTTGGTATAAATGCTGAACAGTCTGCAGTTTTTCGATGTTGCTTCGATAATGCTTCATGTAGAGAACTGAAAAAATAGTATTTAATAGATAATCGAAAGCCGTTTGGGAAGCAAAAGTGGCTATTTTGGCAAAGTCATACTCAACCTGTGGGATGACAATGCGAATTGAGGTCAAATCAAGTAGGGGAGAGTTCTTATTTCCAGTCATCAGTATACTGGGAATAGCGTTCTTCGAAAAATGAGTGAGTATATTGCTATGCTTGCTATTATTGCCACCGTATGACAGAAAAAGAGCACAATCCTTTGCTGTCAGATTTGCAGCAGTCCATTCCTCATCACCGTACTCTTCAGCCAAAATCGGAAACAGGTTGATTTTCATTAGCTTGTTTTGAAAGCTTCTTGCTGTCAATTGAGAATCGCCTCGAGCAAACAGAAAGATACGCTCTGCCTGTAAAAGCATTTCTACGGTTTCATCAATAACTTTTCCATTAATTTGAGATACTGCCTGTTGAATGGATACGGACATCAGCTCGCCCATTTTTTGAGCAATTTGTTCTGAGCTATCTTGTATATCAAAAGGGAAATTAGGATTTATAGTATCCAGAGAGCGGGAATAGCTTGGAATGATTTCAACAATAGCGGCTTTAAACTCCTTATATCCTGAGAGACCAAGCTTTTGACACAGACGGATTACCGCCGAACGGGAAGCAAAGGCTTGCTCAGCAAGTTCATTAATACTTAGACGAGGAATAGCGGAAAGGTGTTCGAGAATATATCCTGCTATTCTTTTTTCTGTAAAAGTGAAGGTTTGCTGATTTTTTAGATCATCTATTAAAAACATACTGCACCAGTCCTTTCAATGTAATAAACAGTTGTTACTCTCATTTTATTCACATAATTGGACATAAGTTTCAGCTAAAACATAGACTCCATCAATAAACTGAAACTTATTTCCAATATTGTGCGAATTGGTTTTTAATTTTTTAGAATTACTTATAATCATAAGTATAACAGAACTGGAGGTTAGACTATGCTGACGATTGCTTATATTGGCAATGGCAAAAGTACAAATCGCTACCATTTACCATTTGTCGCAAAACTAAATGATAAAATTAGAGTAAAGACCATCTTTTCACCATCAGGAAAGGTTACATGGGATATGCTGCCGGAAACAATGTATACGACAGAAATCAATGATATCCTTAATGATTCTGAAATTCAGCTAGTGGTTGTTACCACCCCGGGGAGTCTTCATTACCACTACGGCAAGTTGCTTTTAGAAAATGGTAAAAATGCTCTAATAGAAAAACCATTCACGGAAACAGCAGCTGAGGCCAAAGAACTTTTTCAGCTAGCTGAGGAAAAAAATCTGTTTATTCAATGCTACCAGAACCGCAGATTTGATTCAGATTTTTTGACTGTTCAAAAGGTTATCGAAAGCGGCAAACTAGGAGATATTTTAGAGGTGGAGATGCATTATGACTATTTCCGTCCAGAAATCCCCGAAGAAGCAAACTATTCACAAATAAACAGTTATCTATATGGGCATGGCTGCCATACCATTGATCAGGTTCTGTCTTATTTTGGCGAACCAGATGCCATTCATTATGATGTTCGACAGCTTTTAGGTGAAGGGCGGATGAATGACTACTTTGATTTGGATTTTTACTATAATCGAACAAAAGTATCTGTGAAATCCAGTTATTTCCGTTTGAAGGAACGTCCTAGTTTTGTTGTTTATGGGAAGAAGGGCTCCTTTGTGAAACAGACTAAGGATCGCCAGGAAGAGCATTTGAAGCTGTTCTATCTGCCTAATCATCCGGATTTTGGTATTGATTTGCCTGAACATTACGGCGTCTTAACTTATATGGATCATGATGGCGTTTATCATGAGGAGAAAGTAATTTCAGAGGTTGGTGACTACAGCCGAGTCTATGAAGGGGTGTATCAATCAATCATCCATGGAAAAGAGAAGATAATTAAGGATAAAGAAACCCTTTTACAAATGGAAATTTTAGAAGAAGGAAGCAGCGGACTTAAATAGTATCTGCTGCAATAATTTATCAGAATAGTTAGTGGCGTGCTTTTGCACTCTGTTAACTATTCTTTTATTTTCCAGTACTATTTTTTTCAAACAAATGAAAAAAATCACAAATTATAGTTTATAATAAAGTGGGCATGATGGAGTTGCATTACGAATGGAGTTAAAGGGAGTTTCTGAATAATTGACAGAAAATTCTATCAAGTTCAAAAAATGGATTCTAACAATCTCACGTGTTCATGTTATTAGATTTACAAAGTATATGTGTAAGCAGGGGGAGTTTATGAGTAAAAAAATGTTTCTTAAGATACCCGAGTGGTGGAGAAAAGTCATTCAAATTTTGATTTTTGTCACACTAATGCGGATTGGTCACCGAGTTATTATACAGCCGATTCTTGATTTTATTTTTCAAATAGGACTACAGACAACAGGCTTTGGTGTACTGTTCAATAATAATATGCTGAGCTTTTTTATGACGCCAATCGGCTTTTTGTCTGGTCTCGTGATGATTCTTCTTTTAGCCGCTATCAGCTATTTTGAATTTTCTATAATTTTAACTTTTATTGCTGATAGAAAAGAGAATCCTAAACCATCATTAATCAATATAATCAGCAATTTTTCAGTGTTTAAAAATAGTGTAAAGCCAATTAGCATGATTAGTTTTTTTATTTACACCTTTTTATTCCTGCCGATAACCGGCTTAGGTTATTCCAGTCTTGTTTTTCCTTATTTTCGCATACCTAATTTCATAACTGGCGAGCTTGGAAAAAGCAGTATGGGAGCGATTTTAATTGGTTTATTTTTCGCGTCCTTATTTTGTCTTTTCTTCCTCACAATTTTTACCTTACCAATAATGATTATTGAAGGGGGATCTTTTTTAAGTGCTGCGAAAAGGAGTATTCTTCTTGTAAAAAAAGAGCCGCTGGCCGTAGTCAAGCTGATTGGTTTTTATCTGATTGTTTTTGGTCTTTTTAAACTATTGCCTGAGTATTTAGTTACAGTAGGCTATATTCCAGCTACACTTAGCGAGCTGTTTAATAACTCGAGTTTACTTCCATCATTGAACAGTTTTTTAGCTTGGACAGGTTTCTTAGTGTATTCGGCAAGTCAGCTGTTTGTAAGTCCTGTATTGATTATCCTTGTCTCTGAATGGTACCTCAATTTGTATAATCAGAAAAATCAGGGAGCAGGCGAAAGCTATTCATTTAAACGAATAAAAAATATATTCTCAAAAGCCGCTGGCAATCGTCGGTTTCGAAATGTGTTCATCTTATTCACTGTCTGTTCCACTTTTTTATTTCTTTGGCGTTCTTCCGAGGAGGGAGAAGGACTTCACCAGCCGATTGTTATCGGGCACCGAGGGAGCAGCTCCGGTGTAGAAAACAGTCTTGAAGCTATTCAAGGAGCTATCGATGCTGGGGCAGAATACGCGGAAATCGACATTCTACTTTCTAAGGATAGTGTACCGATGGTCATTCATGATGATTCCCTGCAGCGGTTAGCTGGTCAAAATCTGTATGTGTATGATTTAACAGCAGCAGAGCTGCAAGACATCAAGCTACAGCAAAATGGATTTCAGGCAACAATCCCCACACTTGAAGAAGTGTTGAACTATACCAAAGGAAAAATCAATCTTGCAGTCGAGCTTAAAAGGCATAATAAAGAAAAAGAAAATCTTGTAGATGTAGTAGCCAAAACCATGAAAAAACATGGAGCATTGGAGTCTGCGATTTTCTTGTCTCTGGAATATAAATTAATAAGCGAAATGAACCGTAAGTTTCCTGAAACAATCAGTGGTTATTGTATTTTCGGCGGGTTAGGCTACTTAAGTCCGGATATCATTCGTACAATGAATATTGATTTTGTTTTTATTGAAGAATGGATGGCAAGTAGAGAAAACTTGATGGAGTTTCGCAGAGCTTGGCTGCCAGTCTATATTTGGACTGTTAATGACCCAAATAATATGACTACCTATTTAGAGGCAGGTGCTTCTGGTCTGGTAACGGATTATCCCATGCAGGGAAAAGAAAAGGTGGCAGACTTTAATGAGACTGATGAGCGTGTTTATTTAGATGAATACTAAAAATTGCAGCCACTAGATATTGAAAAGATTTCAGCTATCTATTTTTCTGGTAGTAAAAAGACGAATGATGATTAGGGGAAGAACGATGGACATAATTAAGCTAAATCAAGCATTAGCTGCTCAGGTTTTGACACTCACTATGGAAACAATCAAGGAATGTTATCCAAAGTATTATCCAGTTGGAGCGGTGGATTTTTTTCTAAAGCATCATGAATTATCTACTATAATTAAAGACATTGACGAAGAAAGAGTCTATGGAGTAATGAATGAAGGGCAGCTACTCGGAACAATTAGTATTCATCAAAATGAAATTTATCGTCTATTTGTTCTACCTAGCTATCAAGGTCAGGGAATAGGTCATTTGCTGATGAACTTTGGAGAAGGGGTAATCGCCAAATCTTTTTCTGTTGGAACAGTTGATTCTTCACTTCCAGGAAAAACCTTCTACCTAAAAAGAGGGTACCGAGAAATGAGCTATCACACAATTTTAACTGAGAATGGGGATTTTTTATGCTACGATGTAATGGAAAAGAGGTTCTAACAGTCCCCATTTTGAAACCGTCTTTAATACCTGTGCTCTTTACTTAAAGCAAAGAAGCACTAATCAAAATAAAGTCATCTAATGTTTATGTTTTTGTAGCTTCATATTTGATGGTTCATTCATTGAAGGAGGAATAATATGGTTCGAAAACGAGGTATCTCCTTGATACAGTTGATTTGACAGGCATTGTATCAAGGGAAAAAGTATCTATCCTGTCAAGCAGGCTGTATCATCCTTAAAATATGACCATTTAATACTAAGGAGATGCAGAAAATGACTGATATAAATTTAATAGAATCTTGGCTACAAAGTGAGCAAAACCAAAAAAACTTTTCAGGGTGGGATTTTTCTTATTTAAAGCAAAAATATACCCAGCAGGAACTCCCCTGGTGTTATAGGAAATTAGTTTCAGATTATTTAAGACCTGATTTAAAGCTGTTGGATATAGGAACTGGCGGGGGAGAACTACTGAGCTCATTTAACCACCCTTTTGAAAACACCTCTGTTACTGAAAGCTGGCTGCCTAATTACCAATTGCTGCTTGAAAGGCTAAAACCTAAAGGAGCTGTTGTTAAATTCGTTGAGTCAGATGAATCTTTGGATTTCCCTGATAATTCATTTGATTTAGTACTAAATTCTCAAGCATCTTTTTCATTTTCAGAGGTAAGAAGAGTATTAAAAAATCAGGGACTTTTTATTTCTCAACAGGTAGGGGATTTAAATGGGCTGGTTTTATCTTCTCAACTGATTCCAGGATTTAATAAACCATCCTTTGATTGGCATCTATTTCCTGTGCTGGAAAAATTAAAGCAAAACAACTTTGAAATCCTATATAAAAATGAAGCTTATCCTTTTCAAAAGTTTTATGATATGGATGGTTTGATTTATTATGTAAAAACAATTCCATGGGAATATTCCGGTTTTTCAGTAGAAAAAAATCTAAATGAGTTACTTTATCTTAATGATCAATTACAGCAAAATGGGTTTATCCAGAATCAGCAACATCGCTTTGTGTGGGTTGCCCGGCTGCAAAAAGAAACGGGCAGGGAGACTTCAGAAAAATAGCAGATAATTAATAAAAAAATTATTTATGAGGTGAGAATATGGAAAAATGGTTGTATGTTATGTTTATAGAAAAAAGCAAGACCTATAACAGAATAACAAAGGCAATTGTGGAGGAGCATGTCGAAAATTTAAGAAGGCTGGATGATGCTGGCTATTTGGAATCCTGCGGTGTATTTAAAGGATACAAAGGAGTGGCAGGAATGGTCATCTTAAAAACTGAAAGCTATGAAGCAGCGGATGAGCTGTGTAAGCAAGAGCCGCTTGTTGTTGGAGGCTATGCGACATATTCACTTAAGACAATGCAGGTAGCAGACAGAGAAAATAACTATTTGCTGTAATACTCTATTGATGATAAGTACAGCATAAATTAAAAAGAAAGTGTGATAGAACGGGACTGGCTAAATGAATAAGACGGAACAGGCGAAAATAACTCCTATTTTCATTCTGTTCCGTCTTTATTTGATTTTAGGGGAAGGGGAGATATCACTATTATGCCATACATCCTTATACCCTCTAACTGTCCATTCTTGGAAGGAGGGATTTCATAATACGAAATTGACTGGCTATTTGTTCTTCTGTAATTCCGCCAGTTAACGCCAGAATTCCCAAACCTTCAATAACAAACATATAATTTTCAGCAATTTTATCAAGAGCCTTATCCTTTAGAATATTTTGTCGAACTCCTAAATAAAGAATTTCCTGAATCGTTTGTGTTGTCGTTTCCAGTTGAGACTGCTGAAACTGATAGGCCTGTTCGGACTTGTGTGTAAAATAATACTCATACATCGGACGCAGAAGACTGCTGTCAATGTGGTTTAATAAACGATCCTTGTGGCTGGCTAAATAAGTATCCAGTAATTCCTCAAAAGGAACATTTTCCTGAACGGCTGAGCGGATACCGTCAAATTTTCGCGTAGTACGCTGCTTTAGGGTTTCAATGAAGATTTCATCCACTGAGTCAAAGTAAAGATAAATCCCGCCGCGGCTAATTCCGCATTCCTCAATAATATCCTTCATTGTAACATCAATCAGACCTTTTTCACTAAATACTTTTCGGGCACTTTCCAGAATGGCTTCCCGTTTCATCTTTCGACGTTCTTTATTTGATTGTTTTACCATAAAATCACCTCTAATTAATGACACGCGTGTCATTATATTGTATAATCCTATTATGACACACGTGTCATTGAAATTGCAAAGTTATGTTCCAAAGGAGGAAAAGAAATGAATACAAAAACTAAAGCTTACCGTATAACAATCAGAGCTGTACTGACTGCCCTTATTATTTTACAGACAATGGTTCCATTTTTAGGCTATATACCTTTAGGAATCACTAGTCTAACGATTATTCATATTACAGTGATTGTTGCTGCAATAGTTTTGGGAACAAAAGACGGCATGTTTATTGGTTTAATGTGGGGGATTTTTACAATTATCAGAGCCTTTACCTCTCCCACAACACCTCTCGATACACTAATTTTTACCAATCCGATTATCTCTGTACTACCTAGAGTGCTGGTTGGATTAGTCGCTGGATTTTTGTTTCATTGGCTTTATAGCAAAAATAAAAAAATTCTACCTGCTACAATTACTGCTGCCGTATTTGGAACATTAACAAATACTATACTTGTTCTGCTCTTTATGGGTTTATTATACACTACTCCTTTAGCAGCTGCCTATAGCGTTGACCCTTCTGGTCTAATAGCAGTACTTGGGGGAATTGTTGTAACTAATGGGGTTTCCGAGGTAATCGGAGCTGTGATTATTACACCAATTATTGTACAAGCACTTTTTAAAGCGACTAGCTTACGTCCAGAAAGTTAATTTATTTGTTTAAAACAGACCAATCAAACCTAAAATGATTCGTCTGTTTTTTTGCATCTCATCAGAAATAAAAAGCGGTTAAGTTAATTCGATTATTTTCTTAAACCTATCGACTTTTACTCTATTTAATGAAATAATTTAGCTATATAAAATAAAGAATTACTAATTTATCCAGCGAAATGAGTAGTAGAATGCACGAGAGGAAGCAGACGTGGAAAAATCCGGAGTAAGAAGCCGCATATCTGTGGAAACTAACGTTTTTTAAGTGCTCCAGGATTGAATCTTCTACAAGAAGGTTGCTAAAATCGTCGGGCAGAACATTTGAACAATTATCGCCTAGCGATGAAAAGAAGAAGCCCGTAGTATTCAGACTAGTAGAGCTGAGAACTACATTTTTTGAATAAACAGTATGGGAGGAAACATATGAAAAATAGTCAAACATTTTTTGAACAATTAATAGCTGAATTTGCTACAGTGGGGAAACAAAGGGAAGATATTAAAGCTGCTTATATTATAGGATCTAGAGCTAGAAAGAAGTGCCCGGCTGATCAATGGTCGGATCTAGATATCTTAATATATACAGATGAACCCCATTACTATCTAGAATCTTCAGAATTTATTGCTCAGTTCGGAAATATCTGGAGCTCCTTTCCCACAAAAACCTTAGGAAATGATCCTGAGCGGTTAACCTTGTTCGAAGGAGGGCACCAAGTAGATCTTGTAGTGAAAACAGGGGAAGAATATCAGAAACAACTGGCTTCAGGGGAAACTCCCTGGTTATTTAAACGCGGTGTTCAGCTGATTCTTGATAATCAAGGACAAGCTGCAGAACTTTTACCGAAGAAAACAGTTATACCTGAAAAAATGCCCTTAAATGAACCAGCTTTTACGCAAGTCAATCAGATGTTTTGGTTTGTGACCATGTATATCAGCAAACAACTTCTTCGAGAAGATTTGTGGTCAGCCAAGGCTAGAGAAATGGACTACAAGAATATCCTGCTCCAGATGATTGAATGGTATGAGCAGTCTCTTCATGGCATTGAATATGATACATGGCACGGCGGCCGCTTTATTAGCGAGTGGGCCGAGCCAGAAGTATATGAAGCATTGTTTGATATTTTTGGCGGCTTTGATTTAGAAAGCAGCTGGCAAGCACTGATTCATTCAGTAGACCTTTTTGCCCAGCTAGCTGAAAAAACAGCTGAACTCAATCATTTTACCTATGATAAAGCCTTACAGGAAAATATTAAACTATGGCTTAGCGAGCATCAGCCTGTATAGAGTTAGTTTAAAGATACTAGAAGATGGGACAGTTAGTTATGTTTCAAACCTATCTATTGCTAAAAAAGCATTTGCCAATTACGGCAAATGCTTTTTGTTTCTTCTAAGAAAATAGCTATTTACAAATTCAAAACATAACTATATAATTAAGTTACTTAATTAATAATATTTATTTAAGGAAAGCAGAATAGAAAAATGAGCAGTAGGCAAAATCATCCAATCAAGCTAGTGAATAAGACAGAGCTGAAAGCTTTTCTATTCTCGAAGGAATTTGCCACACAGGCCGAATTGGCTGAAGGAGTTCACATCAGCGTTGTCACTGTAAATAATTTAGTAAAGGAACTGGTTGCAGAGGGGTGGTTTGTTTCTGGAAATCAGTTACAAAAGGATATTGGTCGTCCGTCTATCAGATATTTTTTTAATTACAACCGCCATTTCTTTTTGTTATTGTCCATCCAAGCTTTTAAAAAACGCTTAAAAGTATTGGCTAAAGTTGTAAACTTAAAAGGATTGACTATTTTTGAGAATGAGTATGATTTTTCTATAGTCGATTTAACACATTTAAGTATAATCTGCAGCAAACTGTATCAGAAATATCCAAAGATTCATTCGATTTCCATCGCGCTGCCGGGAAGAGTGCATCAAGATACTGTTACTTCAAGCTGGTATGATCAGATGAACGGCTGGAATTTCAAAAAGGAAATCAATAACTATTTGTCTTTGCCAATATTTGTTCAAAATGACGCCAACCTGGCAACTATTGGTTTTTTCATTAGAAAAAAAATTGATAGGAGCAACATCATTGTTGGCATTTATTTTCCTGAAGGAGAGGTACCAGGAATTAGTATTTTTTACAACAATCATTTATTTCTTGGGAATCAAGGGCTGGCAGGGGAAGTGAAGTATCTACCAGCACTAATTGATGAATCAGCTGCACTCTATTGGGATAAGCTGATAGAGTTAGTAGCAGTTTATAACGGTATTATTGCCCCGCATCACATAGTTGTTTTTAACGCTGAATCGTTTGTTACAGAAGAGGAGGTACTAACGGCTTTATCAAAAAATTCAGTTATTTTGAAACAGCCAAATAAGCCGAAAATTCAGCTCAGTAATCATCTTACAGAAGACATCTTCAGCGGCTTACACTGGCTTTCGTTACAGAATTCGATTTATTTTAGTAGTCTTATGAAAGAGTAAGATAGATATTATTTTAAGGAGGATGACACATGATTAAATTAGTTATTACAGATATGGATGGCACATTTTTGAATCGTCAAGGTGATTTTAATCGGCCGCTTTTTAAAGAGGTCAAGGAACTGATGAATCAGACAAATGTTGTATTTGCACCATGTACAGGTAAGCAATGTGAACGGATTGAAGAGCTTTTTGGTGTAGAAGAAGCCAAGGATTTTTGGATTTTAGGTGACAGTGCGACTCGTATTAAGCATGAAGGTGAGTATGTGTACCAATCTCTTATAAAAAATGAACTGGGTCAAAAAATTATCCAGCGTCTGGAAGAAATTAGCAGAGAACATATTATCATTGCCTGCACACCAAAAGCTGCTTATGTTCGAACAGATTTAGATGAAGCAGGGTTAAAAATGGTTAAAGGTTCTTATGCAAAGGTTATTCAAATAGATGATCTAACAGCAATCACAGATGATTTTGTGAAAATAACGATTTATGATGAAAAGCTGCGTTGTTTTAAAACTAGAGAAGAGCTAAGTCAATTCTTTGATCAAGCGTATATCGTAGCTTCCGAAGCTGCTTGGATAGATATTTCAAATATCGGCGTTCATAAAGGAACCACCGTTGCCAAGCTGCAGGAGCTGTTGAATGTTACACCAGAAGAAACTATGGTTTTCGGCGATGGCTTGAACGATGTGGAACTAATGGAGCGGGGCGCATTCAGCTTTGCCATGCGTGATGGATTTGAAGAGACAAAAGAAGCAGCAAATTATATCATCAGAACCAATGAAGAAGACAGTGTCATGCAGACAATTTTGCAAATTTTGAACTTACAAAAATAATTTAACTATACAATTTTTGCTTTACGAGGAGAGTCATTTTTCCTAAAAGACCTTTAAAATTATGCTGCTTTATCCACTGCATTGATACAATTAAAAACGGAGGAAAAACATAACAATTGGAACAGGAGCGGGAAATTTCTGCTTTTGTTTCATTTTTTTATTTGAGGCAGGAGAGTTTTCCAAAATACCTTATGAAATTGTTATGTGATTAACAGCCTCAGCCAAAAAGAGTATACGCTCTAAATTATCTAGTGTAACAAGTAGCATTTAATATATTTTCTTCATTTAGGTAAAATACGTATTTATTGTTACTAGATAAAATGGTAAGCTGTTTTTAAAGAAAAATATCAGATAAGCACGATTAATGGCTATACATCTGAACAATGAACCGAGGGAAATAGACAATGGAAATCATAAAGATGTCTCAAAATTTATCAGAACTGCCGGAACTTCATTCATATGATGCACTTGAAGTTACTGCTTTTAATATCTATAATAATCATTTTTCCAGTATTCCTGAAGCAGTCTTTGCTATGAAGAATTTAACGAATCTAAATATTTCGGTCAATACAATCACTAAGCTGCCAAAAGAAATCGGAGAATTATCTCAATTAAAAATAATTGACTTTGGGCATAATAAAATGAAAGAGCTGCCACGAGAATTTTTTAAGCTTTCAAATCTGGAAGACTATGTATATTTACATGATAATCTGTTCGAAGCAGTACCCGATTGCTTTGACCAGCTGCCTAAAATTAAATATCTAAATTTAAGCGGCAATCAACTGAAACATCTGCCTAAAAGTGTCGGCGAATTGTCTGCCTTACAGGAACTGCGGCTGATGGATAATCATTTAGACCAGCTGCCGGAGACATTGAAAGCTCTCACGAATTTACGAGAGCTTTATTTGAAAAATAATCAGCTGACTAGCTTTGTATTCCCTGAAACGCTCTGGAGTAAGCTTCGGGTATTGGATTTAGAAAAGAATAATCTAGTCCAACTGGGGCTGGATTTCAGCCAGTTATCCGGACTTCAACGTCTTAATCTCCGCAGCAATCAACTAGCCAAACTTCCTGCTGAACTTGGAAAAGCACAACAGCTAATCGAACTTGACTTACGTAGTAATCATCTAACCGAGCTACCTGAGGAAATCTTACAGCTCAAGCAGCTGCGTCGATTAGATTTGAGATGGAATCATGAACTAAAACGCCCGAGTTGGCTAAAAGAGCTGGCAGCGCAGGATTGTGTTATTTACTATTAGTGTGATGAATGAACGGTATACTTTTACATCAGATTTCGGGGAAGATGAGTCCATAAGTATATAACTCAATCTTCTAACCTCCTGGTTCCAGTACTTGGGAGGAAATTTAAAAGCAGGCGAAGGAGCAAAAATGAAAGATAATTTTGAAATCAACTATCAGTTATCCATTGATGATTACTTAGCTCATCAGGAAAACATCTTTTTAAGTAACAAAAATCCCAGTGTGAAGGATTCCGTCCAACGTTGGATTCGTCTTTCCTTTATTTTGATTGTCTTAGTGTATCCAGCAATTGTTTGGCTGCTTACACATTCAGTCGTTTTAACACTGGTTATGTTAATAGCTGCAGCTGTATTGTTTTTCTTTCTACAAAAGAATGCTGCAAAGTCCTATTGGTATTGTTACAAGGGGAAAGCACGGAAAGATTTGCTGCAAACCTATTTCAATAATAATGAAGCTCAGAAAATTCCGATGACTGCTTATTTTCAAGAAGATACATTAACAATCATCAGTGAAACAGCTAGTAAAAAGATTAATAGAAAGGATATCGATAATCTGAAAATATCTCCAGTAAGTATTTTTTTCTATACAACAAAACACGAAGCTTCCTATATTCTTTTAGAAGGAATTGAAAATAAAGAACAAGTGCTTAACTGGTTTAGAGAAAAAGAAGTCTAAGCAAATTTTGTCAGTTGTTTACAAGTCTTCTTTATGAGTACAGGAACTGCAAGTCTTTATGCGTCATTCACCAAACATCTGGAATAATCTGATAAATCGGAGGAAGTCGTAAAATGAAGCATTTTAGAAGAAATAAAAGAGAAAAACTTCTTGAAAATCCTTGGTATGCAGTTTATCGAGATGATATTCATACAGAGACTGGACATCATTTTCCAGAATATTATGTTATCGATGTGCACCAGCCAGTGGCTGCTGCTGTAATTGTCAATAAGAAAAATGAGCTTCTATTCGTAGAGCCTTTCCGCTATCCTATTGATCGAATTAATTTAGAAATTCCCGCAGGCTCCGCTGATTCAGGTGAAAGCCTACAGGAAGCAGCTGTTCGTGAATGTTTGGAAGAAACAGGGTACGAAGTACAGATTGAAGGAACAGGGTATGATTATTTCCCCTCTAATGGTATTTCCAACCAACGTTTTGTTATTTTTTTCGGAAGGGTTATAGATGAAGCTTCGCAAAAAGCCTATGATCAGGCAGAAATAGCTGCAGTACGCTGGCTATCAATAGAGACAGTTAAAGAAAAAATTGCTAACAACGAAATCAAGGATGGGTTAACATTAACTGCCTTGCTCCTTTTTTTATCTATGTAATTCTCTAAAAGACTTTGTGTATAAAGCGGCAGCCATGTTTATCTGATCCAATCAGAGCGGGGACAATGATTTCAAATTCGTCTATAAATTATTTATCTAATGATTCTATTTATTAGGAGATGTTCATGTGAAACTAATTCCGTATCAGCAAAACCGTTCAATCGATAAACAGTTAAATGACTATCATTTATCTAAAGACCAGATTTTGTTCTCAGGCTTGCCAAGAACAGCAATAGACGCTGCCAAGGGAGATGTCAACCGTTTTCCTGTAATTCTAATCAACAAGGAAAAAGCTACAACTTTTTTTATTCTTCAAAAAGGGGAGGAAGCAGCAGCATATTCTGATAATCCTCAGGCCATGCTGTTGCGCAGTTTTTCAACAGACTGGCAATATCAGGGACAAGGCTATGCCAAAAAGGCGCTTCTGTTATTGGATAAGTATATCAAAGTCCATTTTCCCAAGATTGACGAGATTGTCTTAGCTGTGAATAGTGTGAACTTAGCAGCAATTTGCTTGTATTCTGCATGCGGCTATAAAGAGACTAAAAAGAGAATCCAGACAGAGTATGGTCAACTCTGGATTCTATCCAAATCAGTCGCTTAATACATCTGGTTTACTTAAAAATAACAACAATCATCTAAAAAAGGAGTTGGAGAGGATGAACAAACCGAAACGGTTAAAAAAAGGAGACAAAATAGCCATTGTTAGTCTGTCTAGCGGGCTTTTGGGTGAAGAAGGCACCAGCCATAACGTAAGTATAGGAAAAGAACGGTTGGAAAGCTTAGGGCTTATACCTGTTTTTATGCCCAATGCTTTGAAAGGAATTGATTATCTTAAAAATCATCCGGAAGCTAGAGCTGAAGACTTAAAAGCAGCTTTTTTAGATCCGGCAATTAAAGGAATTATTTGTGCGATTGGCGGTGACGACACGTACCGGTTGCTTCCATTTTTAATGGAGGATGAAGCGTTTATCCAAACTGTCAAAGATCAGCCTAAAATCTTTACAGGTTTCTCTGATACAACCATTAATCATTTAATGTTTTATCAATTGGGATTGACTACTTATTATGGTCCAGCCTTTATAACTGATTTAGCAGATATTGCCGTTGATATGCTGCCCTATACCAAAAAATATTTTCTAAATTTTTTGGATTCCCAGTCTGAGATACAGGAGATTAGTTCCAGCGATATCTGGTATGAGGAACGAACGGATTTCTCCCGGGAAGCAATCGGTCAGGATCGTGTTGCCCACACTGAAACAAAAGGCTTTGAACTGCTTCAAGGCAGCTCAGTTTTTGAAGGCCCGCTGCTAGGGGGCTGTATAGAGAGCCTTTCCGATATTTTAACAGCAAACCGCTATCCTGACGAACAGAAAATCTGTGAGCACTATCGACTATTTCCAGCTTTAGAAAAATGGCGGGGAAGTATTTTGTTTATTGAAACAAGTGAGGAACAGCCAACTCCTAAGGTTTTCAGAGAAATTCTTCAGCTATTAAAAGAAAAAAGAATCTTCGAAGTGGTTAACGGTATAATCGTGGGTAAACCTCAGGATGAAAAATATTATGAGGAATATAAAGAGGAATTACTTCAAGTGATTGATAATAAAAACCTCCCGATACTCTATAATATTAACTTTGGTCACGCTACCCCACGATGCGTTCTGCCCTACGGCGTTGTTTGTGAAGTGAATGCCGATGAAAGCATTTTACGTTTTAAGGAATCAATGTTCTCTGGCTAACAGTTATAGCTACTATGTGTTTTACATAGTTAAACCAGTTTTCAGAATTTGACTGAAGGCTGGTTTCTTTTTTGCTTGACTCTCTTCCTACGTCAGAGTATAGACTTAACTCATCAAATTAAAGGAAGGGATGAAGTAGGATGAAAGTTGTTTTGGAGGAGTTTGTGCCCCAAGGAGGGCATCATTGTATTACTAATGCAGTTAAGCAGGTTTTTGCTTATTACGGACATCCAATGACAGAAGCGATGATTTTTGGGTTAGGAGAAGGACTGGATTTTACCTATGTAAATTTAGCTAACGCACCATTAGTTTCTGGACGTTCAAAAACGATTGATTTTGAGAAAATTTTAGCAAAGAACCTGGGAATCGACGTACAAATCAAGAAAAGCAGGATTGCTGAGAAAGCTGAAGCCGCTGCAAAAAAAGAGTTATCCTCAGGGCACCCATTACTGATTTATGTGGATATGGCTTATCTTAACTATCTACAAATGGAGGATGCAGGTCATTTCGGCGGGCATAGCATTGTACTTTTCGGATACGATGATGAAAATGAACTTTTTTATGTCAGCGACCGAGATCAAACCAGCCAGCCGATTCATACCCCGAAAGGATTAATGGGTAGTGATTATCACTTAGTTGGTTTTGAGGAAATAAAGTGTGCCAGAAGCAGCAGGCATCGGCCATTTCCGGCCAATAATCAGGCAGTAAGCTTTGACTTAAGTAATTTCAAAGGAGTAACTGAACACATGCTGATTCAGGCAATTAGCAACACTTGCGAGAGGATGCTCTTTCCAGAAGCAAAATTAAAAGGAATATCCGGGATTGAAAAATTTTCTAGAGAAATCAAACGTTGGAGCAAATTTGATTCGCAAAAACTTCAATTAGCTGCGGTCACTAATTATTTCCAAATTAATCACCGGGGAGGGACAGGCGGGGGGATTTTCAGAAAGCTTTTCGGCACGTTTCTAATTGAAAGCAGCAACTTGCTGAGGCAGCCGATTTTAGCAGAAATAGGAAATGCTTTTGTTGAACTGGCGCAGCAATGGGACAGGTTGGCTGATAGTTTATGGGCACTCTCTGAAAACGGCAATGTTTCAGCGCTTCTCGAACTTAGTGAAGTGATTTACAGTCTGTATCAAAAAGAGCTTATGTTGTTAAACAGACTAAAAAAAGAAATTGAGCTGTTCAACAAAAATATGTAAAATAACAAAAACCTTTAATTATTAGTCTAGACTGAGTAATTTGAAGGTTTTTGTTGTATATGCAACAAAAATATTGTATTATCAAGATAACGAAATAAAAGAAAGCAGGCTGACTATGATTGATGTATTGAGAGATATCGGTTTGATTTATCGATCACTGGATGCAATAGCCAATGTAGAATTTAGAGAGTTTAACTTAACCAGAGGGCAGTATCTTTATCTAGTTAGAATTGTTGAAAATCCTGGTATTATTCAGGACAGGCTGGCTGATTTGATTAAAGTAGACCGGACGACTGTTGCCAGAGCGGTATCAAAGTTAGAGGCTAATGCGCTGATTGAAAAGCAGCTTGATGAAAAAAACAAGAAGATAAAGAAGCTGTTTCCGACTGTAAAGGGAGAGAAAATTGCTGCAATCATTATCAAAGAAAATCAATACTCGAACCAAATTGCACTAGAAGGACTAAGTGCTGCAGAGAGAATACAGTTATCCCAGCTTTTAGAAAAAGTGAAGAAAAATGTGGCAAACGATTGGGAACAATTAAAACAAGGACAAAAACGAAACTATTTATAAAGGAGCTAAAAAATGAACCAGCTAAGAAAATGTACTTCAGAGGATTTAGAATTACTGCAGAAAATCAGTATCGAAACCTATTCGGATACCTTTGGAGCCTACAATACAGGAGAAAATATGGCGATTTACTTAAAGGAAGCTTATAACCGTGAAAAGCTTGCAAAAGAACTGGTGAATCCTTTGTCTCAGTTCTATTTTATTTATGAGGATACGCAGTTAGCAGGCTATATGAAGCTGAACAGCGGTGATGCTCAAACGGAACCAATTGACAAAAATGCTCTAGAAGTGGAACGGATCTATATTCGAGCTGCTTTTAAACGAAAAGGGCTCGGCAAGAAACTGATTGAAACGGCTGTTAAAACAGCAAACGCTCAAAAGAAAACCAGCATTTGGCTAGGTGTTTGGGAGAAAAACGATGCTGCTAAAGTCTTCTATGAAAAAATGGGGTTTCTGGAATACGGCTCCCACGACTTTTATATGGGAGATGACAAGCAGACAGATTTGATTCTGCTTAAACAGTTAGCATCGTAAAAATTTAACGGAAGGGAGCCGTTATGGGTACATGGGTAATCAGAAATATTTCAGCAGCTCCTGAATTAATCAATGACGCAGCTGATTGGTTCCATGAGAAATGGGGGATTCCTGCTGCTATCTATAGGGAAAGTATGCAAGCCAGTCTAATAGAGGAAAGGGCTGTCCCTCAATGGTATGTTGTGGTGGCTAACAAGAAAATCATTGCCGGCTTAGGTGTGATAGAGAATGATTTTCATGAGCGAAAAGATTTAACTCCTAATATTTGTGCAGTCTTCGTAGAGAAAGACTATCGGGGATTGAGTATTGCTGGAGAATTACTTGACTTTACTTGTAAGGATATGAAGAAAAAAGGGATTGATATTCTTTATCTTATTACAGACCATACTACTTTTTATGAAAAATATCATTGGGAATTTCTATGTCTAGTGAAAGAGCAGGGCGGGGCTGGACTAACAAGGATGTATTATCATAAAGAATAAGCTGGTTCTGGTTTTCCGCCTAATAAAAACAGCTTAGAGAGGACAACGAGAACAGTGCCTTTCTAAGTCGTTTTTTTCTACTACATGTGTTTTCTGAATGATGGATACCTTTTGTTTACTCTATTTTCTAAACTACTAGCCGTTTAAATTTAAATATCTAATTTTCTACTTGCCATCCATTTAATCATGGCAGGATCTGCATGAGAGAAGAATTGGCTTTCACCCGCATCCAGTGCAGCAATTGCTTGCTTATCTTCATCTGTTAATGAAAAGTCAAAGACATCAAGATTCTCTGCCATCCGTTCTGGTTTTACAGATTTTGCCAATACCACAATATCCTGTTCTATCAGCCAGCGGATAATTACCTGAGCAACAGATTTATGATACTTTTGACCGATTCCAACAAGCACTTCATTCTTGAAGATATCATTTTTTCCTTCTGCAAAGGGAGCCCACGCTTCTGGAAGAATATTTTCTTCTCTCAATGCTTGAATATTTCTAGTCTGTTGATGAAAAGGATTGATTTCAATCTGATTAATCTGAGGAGTAACCTCATTAAATTCGGCCAAGTCAACTGCCCGGTCTACTGCAAAATTAGAGATGCCGATTGAGCGCACCTTGTTTTCTGCCAGAAGCTCTTCCATAGCACGCCACGCACCATAAACATCGTTATACGGCTGGTGAAGCAGTAATAAATCAATGTATTCAAGTTTTAAGCGGTCAAGGGACTGTTGGAAAGAGGTTTTAACTCCTTCATACGATACATTTTCTACCCAAATTTTTGTTGTGACAAACAATTCTTCTCTAGGAATACCAGATTTAGCTAGTCCGCGACCAACTGCTTCTTCATTCATATATGATTGAGCAGTATCAATATGACGATAACCTGCCTGTAGCGCTGCTAAGACAGCTGCTTCTGCCTCCTGAAAATCAGTAATTTGATAGGTTCCAAAACCAAGAACAGGGATTTCTACACCGTTATTCATCTTTATTGCTTTCATTATTCTTCCTCCATGTCTGTTTTCTTTTTGAAATGCTTCATCTTCCATAATTCCTCGATTTCATCATCTGATAAATTTCCAGTTCGAAACTTGGCAATATGGTCGTCGTAGGTTTCAATTTTATATTGAAGCAGTTCTCTGACTTTCGTCATTTCTGTAATTTTCTCATCCAGCTCATTGAGCTGTTCTTTGAGAATATCTTTTTGTGCCAGCCGTTCATCTCCCTCTAGTTGAGAAAGAGACGCAAATTCTATCAAAGATTCTATTGACAATCCCGCATTGCGCAGACTTTTTGCTAGAAATATCCAGTTTAAATCACGTTTGGTAAAGACTCGATAGCCATTTTTATCTCTTTTTACGGGTGGTATGACTCCTACACGTTCATAATAGCGAATAGCCTCAACTGTTAATCAAACATCTCTGCCGCTTGTTTAATGTTCATTTCCTTTGTCCCTCCTAAAATTTCAGCTGCCTTGTACAGAATAGAACTGACCATTATTTCTATTTAATTAGAAGCTGTTATAAAAAGCCGGTCGTTTTATAATCCGGAAAAATCATGATTGATTATTTCCAACAGCTCGAAGGTATCATTTTCAAAAGCAAACTTCAAAATACAACAGTTGCCAATCCGTCCTTGTTGGTCAACTTGGCTGGTATGCTGCCAGTTTCTCATAAACTGACGACAGGATGCACCATGAGAAACAGCTAAAATAGTCTTACCGGTTTCTTCCTGCATAACTTTTAATAAGGTATCAGATACTCTTTTTTTAAATTGTTGCTCTTCTTCTCCGCCATATGCAGTAAAGAAATTGCCATAGGGGAGAGGCGGGTTTAAATATTCATGCTCCGCTTCCATTGCGCCAAAATTCCATTCCTTCAATCCTTTCAACCGCGTATATTGTTGATGAGTGATAAGCTCTAATGTATCACAAGCCCGTTCAGAAGTTGATGCATAAGCTCCGTCGAACGTGACATTTCTCTCAGAAAAATAACTGCCAGCAATTACTGCCTGCTGTTTGCCTTTTTCCGTCAAAGGAGAGTCGCACCAGCCCTGTATCTTTTTCTGTTGATTAAACAAGGTCTCTCCGTGGCGCATCAAATATAGATGTTTGGTCATTAGTTTCACCCTTTCACTATTTTTCCTTATCCACTACTAAATTTTTATAACTCTATCATAAACCCTGAAGTCCACTTCAAGGCAAGAAAAACATTAATTTTTTTGATTATTATAGTTTTTAATGAAAGTGTCAAAGAAGAGAAACTTCTTTATAATAAAATTCATTAGACGCTTTCTAACATAAAATCTTGATGGTAGACTAAAAAAACAGAGAGAGAAGATGTAGAGATAGTTAGATAGCAAATTACAGTAAAAAGCATGGGGAGGAAATAGCTAATGAGTAAAAATATTTTAGTATTGGGCGGAACCCGTTTTTTTGGAAAACATTTGGTACAACAGCTGCTATCCAGTGGAGAAAATGTCACCTTAGCCACCAGGGGCGTTACTAAGGATTCTTTTGGCAATCAGGTTAAACGAATTGTGTTTGACCGGACAAGCAAGGAAAGTATTCAAAAAACATTGAGCGACTCAGCATTTGATGTTGTTTATGATAATATTGCGTATACTTCTGTTGATGTAGATAATCTATTGTCATCCATTCATTGTCATAGATATATTGTTACTTCATCGACAGCTGTTTATCCAGTACTCCATCTGAAAACAGTGGAAGAAGACTTTGATAGTTCAGATCAGCCTTATAGATTAGTTAACAGAGACGAAACTGATTATGCAGAAGGTAAACGTTCCCTAGAGCTTATTCTCACGCAGAAATATGCTTCCGTTGATGCAGTGATTGTCCGTTTTCCTTACGTCGTCGGATTAGATGACTATACAAAACGACTGCGGTTTTATATTCAACATACCCTTAATCAGCAACCTGTACACTGTGATAACTTTGAGAACCAAATGAGCTTCGTCAGCTCAGAAGAAGCTGGAGCATTTTTAGCTTTTTTAAGTACTTGTTCATTTACAGGTGCAATAAATGGTGCCTCTAAAGGAACAGTTTCGGTAAAAAATGTTTCTGACTATATTAGCACTCAGACAGGCAAAGGCATTTTATTAAATCCCTTTGCAACTGCCGCTCCTTACAATGGCACACCTGAATATAGTATAAATACAGAAAAAGCTCATACTCTTGGTTTTGACTTTTCTGATATTCATCATTGGCTGTTTCAGCTAATTGATGCTGAAATAAAGCCGCATTAAAAAGAAGAGATTGTGAATAAATACATCTTGTTTATTGCAGCACGAAAAGTCCATACCGTTCAAATTCTTTTTTTGATTAAGGTATAGACTTTTTTAATTGTTGCTGAGATAATAAACTTATGTGAATCCTTAGAAGGTACAAGATAGAAGTCTATTTTCTGTTCAACCTTTTACTGGGTTTACCTATTAAATTGTTAGGAGTGTTGAATGTGGAGAAAAATTCATTGAGGGTTGAGATTTTCGTTTAGCCATACGAAAATTCAGGATCCTATAAAAAGTACAGTATTTGGCTAAAACCAAGAAGAAAGAAGCAGGTGAAGTTATGATGACAATCAAACGATTGAACAAATCCATAATAGAAAAGCCAAAACAACTTACTAGGAGGAATTTTTTTGACGCAAACCATTTATGTAAAGGAAAAATTAGACACAAATGAACAAACAGCTATTGAGGCACTAAGAGTATCCTTGGAGAAAAAAGGAATCGCACATAAGCTGGACTTAGATTATCTAGCAGAAAACAAGCATACAAAACATTTACTGTTTTGGACTGATAAGCAGTTGACAGCCTATGGTGTTTTGACTTCATATGACCCTGAAGAGCTGGAAGTCACGATTATGCTGGAAAAATCACAACCAGTATTTGAACAAATTATTGACTCTCTTTATTCATATATAGAGGATAAACCGATGAATCAATTTGTGGTTATTCTTGACCACAAGCATCAAATTATGCAGGACTACCTTGCGGCAGCAGACTGCACCTATGATTTCTCCGAATTCTATATGACCCTATCCTTTGAAAAATTCAATCAGGTTGATGTTACAAGAGTCCCTCTTGTAAGCGGAGAAACAGCTGACGCAAAAGAACTAGGACGTTTTTTAAACGATGGAGAAGACTTTGAACTAGCTCGTGAAGATTTAGAGCGATTTCTACTCTATAAAAAAGACGATACAATTCTTTCAAGCTTACGGATTGATGAATCAGATAACGTTTTTGGGATTTACGGCTTCGTCGTAAAAGAACAGTTACGGGGGCAAGGGATTGGCCGAAAAGTTTTAACGACTGCACTTCAAGATATTATGAATAATGAACCAAAAAAGGTTTATCTGGAAGTTGAAACAGAGAATGCTAATGCTGTCCATTTGTATCAGGTATTGGGCTTTGAAGAGCAGATACAGTTTGATTACTACACATTTTCAAAAAGTAAATAGTCGCAGCGTTCTTAAGTAACAATCAAATCAGCTGCAGACTTAACAAGTATAAAAACTAAAGCAACTAGAAGAGGCTGAATCAAAAAAGTTCAGCTTCAAGAAATAAGCCGGAAGTCACGAAAATTGTTTCACGATTTTTGATGACTTCCGGCTTATTGTCGAAAAAAATATTTTTATCTTGCCTGCTATTTAGAATTAGAGTAAAAAAGTTCCGACCGGATTTTTTTATACGCTATTTCTATTAGCAGCTTTGAAAAAACATAGTGGGGGATTGTATGAAAATTGTAATATCTGGTAGTGTTTCTCAGCAGAAAGACTATGCTTTCTGGATAAAAAAATTTAAACAACATAACTATACAGTGCTGGACTATCCAAAACCATGTGAAGATTTGCAGCAAGAATATCCGGAATTATTTAAACATTTTTTTCAAAGCATTGAAGCAACTGATGTTTTATTTTTGCTGAATAAGAAAAAGAATGGAGTAGAGGGCTATATTGGCGCTGCTGGTTTTTCTGAGTTAGCTTATGCTGTAGCTCAAAAATTGCTCCATAATAAAACAATCCGTATTATTTTATTTCAAAAACCGGCAAAAGATGTCCACTGTTTCAGCGAGATTGAGTTATGGCTGAGTAACCAATGGATTGAACTTTACTCAGAGACTCAGATACTAGTAGATGAGTAGCTGCATACTATAAAATAAAAAAACTATGTGACTATTAGAAAGAAGTGGTGATTGTGAATAGAATCAAACTTATCTTTCCAGAAATGGCGTTTCAGCAGCAATTAGAAGACTTCAGAGCAGCTTTTATCAAGTCCAATGATACAATGAATGGTTCAAATGGTCTTAGGAATGCTGAAACGATTGAAGAATGGATTGAGACATTAGTACAGCTGAAAGAGGGAGCCCACGATACATTAGTGCCCTCAGATACTTTTTTGGCTGTTCGAAAGCAAGATAACCAGCTGATTGGCATGATTGATGTTCGTCATTACCTTAACGACTATTTAAAAAAATATGGTGGTCATATTGGCTACTGCATTTTTCCGGAAGAACGAAAAAAGGGCTATGGAAAAGAAATGCTGGCGTTAATCCTGGACTACTGTAGAACTAAAAGCTATGAAGAGCTGCTGATTATTTGTGAAGAAAGCAATCTCGGATCAATTGCAGTCATTAAAGCAAATGGAGGGAAGCTGAAGGAGAAATATACTGATCCGGATGATGGCTCTGAGAATCTACGTTTTTTTATCTCGCTGAAATGAAAAGTCCAGCAGAAACTAATTCATTATTATCCACGTAACGGTAGATAGACTAAAAAGCTTAAGCTGTGAACTAACTAATAATCATAGCTTAAGCTTTTTTTATTGACAAACAGTCTATTTTTAGTTAGCATACTAACTAAAAATAGAGAGAGGAGCAGTAAAGATGAATACTGGCTATTTATTAATGAACGTCTCTAAGCAGCTTCGCTATGAATTGAATTTGTCGCTTGCTTCTATTGGTATCACTGTCCAACAGTGGGCAGTCATTCAGCAAGTTGGTCAGCTTTCCTCCAACAATAATTCAGCTACTGCGGTTAAATTAACTAAAAATCTGGATATGGATAAGCCGACAATTTCAGGAATTATTAACCGGCTAATCAAAAAAGGTATTATTCTTAGACAAGCCAATCCATCCGACAGTAGATCCTATTTATTGCTATTAACTAAAGATGGACGTGGGTATTTAGAAAAAGGAGAAGAAATAAGCAATCGACTGCTAACTGACTATCTGAGCAAGTTGTCTTTAGTAGAGCAGGATCAGCTAAATAAGATTCTCACAAAGCTTAATAAGGCGGACACTATATCCTCAGAAAAAGGAGTACAATGATGGAACATATATTAGTAGTAGGCGGCACAGGCAACATAGGATTTCCGCTAGTAGAGACATTGTCCATGCATGAAAATATTGCTGTAACAGCAGGTGTTCACAATGTTGAAAAAGCAAAAAAAATGCTGGGGGTCTTTGAAAATGTAACGATTTGTCCCTTTGACTTTTTAGATTCAGCTACTTTTCCAAAAGCATTCGAGCAGGTAAGTAAGGTATTTTTTGTCCGCCCGCCTCAACTATCAAAGCCCAAGGAAGACATGCTGCCGTTTCTTCAGTTTGCCAAGCAGCAAAACATCAGCCAAATTGTTTTTGTATCATTAATAGGAGTTGAAAAAAATCCAGTCACACCTCATCATAAAATCGAAAAAATGATTCGTGAACTAGAGCTGCCATTTACTTTTATTCGACCAAGCTTTTTCATGCAGAATTTGAACACGACTCATAGAGAAGATATTCAAAAGCATCACGATTTGTTTATCCCAGCAGGACATGCTAAAACAAGTTTCATTGATACTCGAGATATAGGTGAAATTGCTGCTATTAGTCTAATGGATCATAGCTATATAAATCAGACATTAGATATTACTGGTCCGGAAGCATTGACCTATGATGAGATTTCTCAGAAAATGACTCGCATTCTGGAGATGCCTATCACGTATAGTAAACCCGGGCTTTTAAAGTTTCGACGCACAATGCTCAAACGGGGCATTCCTAAAGATTATGCAAATGTGATGGTGATGCTTTATCTCATTACACAGCTTGGAAATGCTAAAGCTGTAACAACGACAGCAGAGAAAGTCTTGAACAAACCTCCAAGGACAATAGAGAGATACATTGAAGACTACAAGAAATATTTTATTCGATAGGTTATCAACAAATTATCTAGTATTCCATTTTTTGAAGTTTAAGATACAGCTGTAAAAGAATAATCAATGTCAATGCAGTCAATAAAGAGGAGATGTAGGGAAGCTCATTGATTGGTGAATTCCAAATAAAATGCAAAATTATTGGAAAGAAAAAATAGAAGTAGCTAGAACGGCTGCGCAATTGCTTAGAAAGAACGCCGGCCGCTCCCAAAGTAAAAAGTCCGGTATAAGACCAATGAGAACTGATAGAGCCTGTGATTCGATTCACTGCCTCTGGAATAATCTGAGAAAAATCAGCTGCAGCTTTTTCAGTGATGTAGGAAACATCCTCCATAATCTGAAATCCTAGACCAACAGCAATTCCAATGAGCAACGCGCTTTTAATATCTTTCTTGCCTACCAATAACCATAACATAACTGCACAAAAACCTTTTATTCCTTCTTCAATGATTGGAGCAGTCAATGCGTCTAGCCAGGAGCTAAGTGTTTCAGATGAGCTGAATAGCTGCTTTAATCCATTTCCCAAAAACTCATTACCATACGCAGCTGGCTGTCCGGTAACAAAAGCACCTATCAACAGGCAAATCAGAAAATAGAAAACTGACAGATTCCACCTGACTGAAAGAAATAGTGCAGAGACAGTAATCGGGATGACGTAGGATAACAATAAACAAAATGACAAGAATAACACTAAATATTGATTATTTGATATACTTAATTCCGAAATACCTGTAAGCTCATAGTCTACTCCTTGAGCAAACAAAAAAAATAAAAGAAACCAGCTAATCCATACTGCTTTTTGATATTTTTCCATGATTTATTCCTCCTAGCCAGTCTTGTTATCCCTAGTATAGCACGAGCGATTGCTTTCTATCTAAATGGACAATCTTAAATTGAAAATACCCCAAAAGGAAGGAAAATCACTCTTTTTAAGGCATTTCTATGAGTTAAGAAAGGTTCAATATATTAAGCTAGCAGGGCATTGGAAAGCTGATTATAAGTGAAAACTAAATTAAAACACTATAAATCAACTGCTGTATAATCAAAACCTGTTTCTTTTACAAATGTTAAAACAGCACAGGTATCTAAAAATATAGTTTTTGTATTCATATTTGGATGAAAGCTCATTCTTTTTTCAGAAAGAATTGCCTGATCAAAGAAGACTTGAATGTTTTTTTGTTTATTATTGAGTAAACCAAATATGGAAACCGAGCCGGGAGACAGCTGCATTTGCTCCATTAAGCTTTCTGAAGAAGCCATTTTAATACGAGTTTCTCCAACCATTTCTTTGAATTTATTCATATCTACACGCTTTGAATCATCCATAATCAGTAAATAATACGCGGTTTTTTTCTTATTTGTTAAAAACATGGATTTTGTTCGAACACCTGGAATCCCAACAATGTAGCTATCTGCTTCCTCTGTTGTAAAAACAGGCGGGTGTTCAACAATTTCAAAGGCAATATTCATATCCTTTAATACTGATGCAACTTTTCGATATTGATCCATAAGCTGGCGCCTCCTAATATAATCGATAATTAATTATATCAGAAATAGGCTTTCCGCCAACATTGGAAGACAAAACAATGTTTATCTTTTCTTTGTAAACCTTAACTGTTTCAAATAACAAAAAAGCTATTTCTATACTTGATTATAAATCAAAATAGAGTGCTCCACTTAATATCTTTTCGCGAGTTTTTTTGTCGTCTATTGCAATAAGATTGTCGTTATTTGTCATTCTTTTTCAAATGTGTTTTCTTTATACTTTAGTCAATCAAGTTGGATTGGAGAGAAGAAGAATGAAAAGAAAAGTAGTATTGATTACTGGAGCCAGTAGTGGGATTGGCTATAAAACAGCTGAATTATTAGCTCAAAAAGGCTACAAAGTATATGGGGCAGCTAGAAGGATAGAAAAGATAGAGCCTTTACGTTCTTTAGGGGTGGAAGCAGTTTTTTTAGATATCACAAATGAAGAGTCAATGACTAATGCAATTTTCCAGATTATAAGTAAGGAAAACAGAATTGATATCTTAATCAATAATGCTGGATATGGTTCCTATGGTGCAATTGAAGATGTTTCTATTCAAGAAGCTAAAAATCAGTTTGAAGTAAATCTATTTGGTTTAGCTCGGCTTACTCAACTAGTGCTGCCGCACATGAGAAAACAGCACTTTGGCAGAATTATCAATGTTTCTTCAATGGGCGGTCGATTGACCACATACTTTGGTGCATGGTATCACGCTACAAAATATGCTCTTGAAGCTTTTAGTGATGCTTTAAGGCTAGAAGTGAAACCATTTGGTATTGATGTATCGATTATCGAACCTGGGGGAATTAAAACGGACTGGGGGATAATCGCAGCAAACAAGCTGAAGGAGTCTTCCCGAGGAGGAGTCTATGAAGAAGTTGCTTTTAAAGTTGCTGAAGGGATGAAAAAACAGTATTCTTCCAACTTATTTTCTGACCCAATGATTATCGCAAAAACTGTTGGCAAGGCGATAAGTAAGCGCAAGCCCAAAACACGATATCTGATAGGCTTTGGAGCTAAACCTTTGGTTTTTTTCAAAACAATTCTACCTGATCGATTATTTGATATAATTGTTAAAAATGTAAGTTAACGTTTTAAGAAAGGATTCCTGATTATGAAATTGATAATTTCCAAACAATTTCAAGAATTTATCCGCGGACTGGATTTACCTTTGGATGATTTATTGAAGCGTGCAAGTATTCCCAATTTACTTTGGAAAGAGCAGCTAGAGTTGTCTTCAACTGATTATTACAAGCTGCTCCAAGAATTTGATCGAATAGTAACAGATTCCCAGCTTTTGGCTTTTAGCCAAATCGAATCGATTCATACTTTTTTACCTCCTTTTTATGCAGCATTATCTTCTAAAAATGGGAGAGAAGCAATTCAGCGTTTTGCTGCGTATAAAAGACTAGTTGGTCCTGTTAAGGTAGAAATACAGCAATCTGTTCAACAACAAGTAATTCGTTTTTCTTATCTCGAGGAAAACAACGTATTGCCTAGGTTCGCATTACTAAATGAGCAGCTGCTGTTAATTAGCTTATTAAGGACTGGAACAAAAGATCCAACGATTATGCCAACTGAGATAAAAGGACCTTACAGGTATGGCGAATCACTCAATTTTATGACTGGTTCAAATGTTCGATTGAGTAAAAAAAATGAATTGTGTTTTTCTCAAAAAGATTTGGAAAAACCATTTTACACTCAAAATAACACTATGCTTGATTTTTTAGAACCTGAACTTAAGAGAAGGATGGAAGAGCTTTCGACAGTTGATTCCTTTTCAGATTACGTTCAAAAAGAGTTGTTCTCGGCAATACCCAGCGGACAGTTTACCTTGGAAAATATCAGCAATACTTTAGGGCTGAGTCCACGCAGCCTCCAAAGAAAATTAAAGGCTGAGCAAACCACATTCAATACCCAATTGAAAATAGCTCAAGAGCATTTAGCAACTCATTATTTGAAAAAAACTTCTTTGCCAACGATAGATATTGCTTATTTAGTAGGCTACACAGAAATCAGCTCCTTTGCTAGAGCTTTTAAAAATTGGACAGGAAAAACAATTGCTGAAGTAAAGAATAGCTCTGACAGTTAATTATGTGGAATTAGCTGTTTTAGAAGCTTCGAAAATCAATTAGAGAAAAAACTGGTTATCAAGTAGAATTTTGGAAAAGTTGTTAGGGATGATCTTTATAATCGTTGTATTCCACAACTCCTACATGTCAGAATAAAATGCAACACTCAGCATACTCTTGTTGGGTGTTTTTGTTATATTTTATAGAATAATATATACAAGCATGAGATAATTAAAATTGGCAAAGGGAGGGAAACATTCATGATTTCATTTTCAAATTGGTTAGATAAACAAGACGTCTCTGTTCAATACACCTATGACAAATTACTATGTGGGATAATCGATCAGGAGAAACAGTCTCGAATACCTTTAGAAGGATATGGCAAATATTTACTAAGTAAACAAAATGAAAATGGACACTGGGGAACTTATTACTATCAACCAAAATGGACATCGACTCATTACACATTACTTCAGCTAAAGGAAATTGGTCTTCCATTCGATTACCCAGCATGTCAAGAAATGGTGGTAAAAATGTTTAAAGATTGTCAACTTCCTGAAGGTGGATTAAATCTAGCAAAATCCAATATTCCAAGTGATATTTGTGTAGACGGAATGATTCTAAATTACTCTAGCTATTTTCTGCCACAACTAAACAACCTAAAAAAATTAGTTCTTTCAATTTTATCCAAACAAAAAAAAGACGGAGGATTTACTTGGTACGATCAAAGTAATGGTGATCCCCACTCAACTATTTGTGTTTTAGAAGGCTTAATTTCTTTCCGAGAGAACACTGCTTCTTCAGATTTAATTAAAGAAACTGATAATGCGATTGACAAGATTCTCGACTTTTTTTTTAAAAACAGTTTATTTTTATCAGAGAATCAGTATCAAAAGTTTGCTTATCCCTTTAGATACTTTTACAGTATTTTTCGATTTCTTTTAGTCGCTACAAAACTTAAACTCCCAAAAAATAATTCATTAAATATGGCTCTTAAGTGGCTATCAGAAAAGGAACCCACACAATTTATAAAGTTAGAAAAAGAATATAAAGGGCAACATTTTCTCACTTTTTCAGCTATTGGTGAGGTCAATCCATTTTTAAGTGTTTACGGAGAATACATTCGAAATTTCTATATGTAGAAAATGTAGAAGTTCACAATTAGGAGTGAAAAATGTCATACAATCATCTTACAGCCGAAGAACGTGGAAAAATTGAAGCATATTTAGACGAAGGCTTATCACAAGCTGAAATAGCTCGACGTTTAGATCAGCATCGCTCAACAATTTCCCGAGAAATCCGGAGAAACAGTGAAGAGAGAAAAGCAAACAGCCTGGCAGCATTGCGCTACCAGGCTTCAAGTGCCGGTAATTTGGCCGGCATGAGAAAAAGAAACTGCGGAACCACTACTAAAGCAACAGTACATAATACAAAAACCATTTTGAAATACCTGAAGAAAAAATACTCTCCGGAGCAAATCGCTCATGGCGTGCGCAGTATCAATGTGTCTACAAATACCATCTATAACTGGATTTACTCCGGTTTGATCAAGTTTCCAATAAAGAAGCTGCGACTGAAAGGGAAGAGGTATCGGAGAAAATATAGCGGTAGATTACTGAAGAAAACCCCATCACCGCAATTCTACGAGAATCGTCTGGTCACTGACCGGCCTGAAGCAACTATTTTAAGAACTGATTTTGGTCACTGGGAAGCTGATACAGTGCTTTCTAAGCGTGGTGTAGAGACTTGTCTAGCTACATTCGTAGAACGCAAATCACGCCACTATGTGGCAATTAAAATGACTCGAAAAGACAGTACTTGTATGTTGGCTGCTATGGAACGTTTGGTTGAAATGTATCCAACTGGAGTGAAATCAATCACTTGTGATCGTGGAACTGAATTTGTGAACTTCAGTAATGTGAAACACATGGAGAATACCTATGGTATTAAAACGTATTATGCGCATCCATATGCGCCACACGAACGTGGGTCAAATGAATATCACAACGGACTGCTCAGAGAGTATTTTCCAAAGCCTACAGACTTCAACAAGGTATCTCAGATAAAGATCGATCAATCCACAAATGAAATCAATGATCGGCCGAGAAAGCTATTCAAATGGAAGTCAGCGAATCATAAATTCCATTTGGAATACGCTAAAACATGAAAACAATGTTATTCAATAAAAAGCATTTCCAAACAAACCGTTGAAAAAAGAGGAACAAAATTGTATAATGAAAACTATTAAGAATTTTATTAAGATTTACTTAAGATGTTGTATTTAATCTTGACAAACGCCTTCATTCCACAACTTTGTATAATGTATATTATGTAAACTAGTAAATTAATGAAATACTGACACTATAGGCTTTATGTGTCACCTACGGTGTCAGCAATCAAAGTTAACCGAAGCTTTCTAGATAATCACGTTCATTAAATGCTTCACGTATCCTGTTTTTTTGATCTAGCTTGTCATTTTCAATAAAATCAAGTTTTCCCTGTTCATTTACTCTAAAGCTCTTTATCATTTGTTTGTGCTGTTTAGTCATTCTTTTTCGCCCGTCCTCAGCAATATTAGTTACGAACTGACTACCAAAACAATCCTCTAAAATTGCCATTGATACCGAGACTTGACTTTCAACCCAGCTTCTAGTGCGATAGACTGATTTTTCCAGCGGTTGCATTGTCAAACGTACGCCTTTAACTTCGCCTAAGAAGTTAGACCAAAAATCACACACTTTCCAGCGACTTTTATTTGAATCACTTTTATTTGGAATTAAGAACGCTAAGTATTCCGCCATAATCGATTTAGCTAGCTCACCTATTTCTAAGTTACCAGCAGCAACCATATTCATGACCACTTGCGCCCGTTCTTGTCTTAACTGGATTTCATAACGATTCCAGAAATCAATACTTTTGTCTAAATCAACACCCTGAGAATTTACGAGTTGTGCGAGTTTATCATAAAAACGAAATTCAACGTCACCTTTACCGATATACAAAGTTTGTCCTGAAATTTCAGATTTATGTTGCATATCTCCGTTTTCAATGTATCTCCATGAACGAGTGCCAGCACTGCTTCTGAAATGTTTTTGTCGCATTTTACGATGTAATGTGTTAATATTTAAACAATTCACATAATCGTCAATGGCTACGTCTAAACGTGTTATGTGATGAATTGTGAAAGCTGATTTGATTAGATTAAAGAAATCAATCCAAGTTAGACCTTTCCAATTATTCTCTAAAAACCGACAGCCCTGTCCTTTCACGTCCAAGTGTGTCAGGGCTTTTTTTGTGCCTTGCGGATTGTCATTTCTAATCATAACCGTTATAAAGTTCTCGAATTTATACATATATTCATATTCGTTAGAATCAGCAAGTTTTTTACATTCGAAATCGTCAACAGACAGGTGAAGCATATCGCATAAACCATTCGAAAAAATATTTCCCTTAAAAGTCACAGAAAACCAGTCAACGCAAGCCTCAAGAGGGTTCCTAGATGTAGAGTGTAGGGGGGTGTTACTAGACCCCCCACTTGCGAAAATTTCCTCGTAATTTTTCATTTTGTCCGCCCTTCCTATCTCCGTTTTAGTCGTCAAGCGCAACCGCTTTGACGAGGCAACAGCCCGACAAATTCGGAAGTCCCTTCCCAATTCGCCTGACCGTTGATTATTCATATAAATCGACAGCAATTATTTTCGTTTCTGCTCGTTTGTTTTTTCCCCGGTGAAAAAGGTCAACAGTCAAAACTAACTTTGCATTTTTCTTCAGTTCGGGCAGTTCGATTTTATGATTAAGAATGAAGCTCAATTTCATACTTGTTTTAGGTAGCCTAACGTGCAATATGCGGGCTTGTCTACCTTCCGAGTATCCACGTTCATTTCTCAACGCCTCATAGCTGTAAAGCCGTTCAAAATACACGAAATCATAAGGCGTAATCATGAATCTATCAACAACAAGACTTCATTATCGTCAATGAGTTTGCGTACTTTCACAGCTTCCTCAAAACGTTCCTCAATCGGCTGTTCCTGATGCCGAGATAAGTTGTCAATCACCGCATAGGAATCATACAACTCTCTCATATCGTCCGTTTGAATATAGTTATATTTTGACTTGACAGGTAGCTTCGAATCTTTATTCGCATTCGCTATATAATACTCATATTCCACAGGGTCATACCATTTCTGAAAGACCCAGCGCCCCAGTAATGTACGACATTGAACGACCTCAAAAGTCTGTTCCCTGATAGGCTTAGCAACTCTAGTGAATACCTGACTTGTCGCCAATATTTTAATTGCTTGTTTTCGCTGTTGAGTAATTGTTCGCAATATCGTTACTGGAAAAGTACGCACTGTATTGTCAAAATCATTTTGAATCTCGTCCCAGCCGATTACCAACCCGTTGTAGCCCTGTTCCCTGACCAGCTTCGGCAAGTCAACTAAATCGTCCAGCGTGCTTAAACTCATATCTTCGTATCGATAACCGAAATTCGTCGCTATGAAGATATCTTTATATTGCGCTCTATAACGTTCCAGCTGCTCGACCATACTAGACGTTTTCCCGCTCCCTTGACAGCCTGAGTACAAACGCAAGCCGTATTCCTGAAACGGTTTAATGCCTGCACGCATTAACTTGATTCGTTTAGCAGAATCGACAGCTTTATATTTTATGAATTGAAATATTTTCAAGGTCAATTTCTCCTTTCCTAAATTTTCTTATTCGTTAAAAATTCATTGTGAGTAAAGGGATTCGCAAGCGAATCTCTTTACTTCACAAATGGAATTTTTCTAACGACAGCAAAGAAAATATTTTTGATTAACGTGAAGTTGTCTCTTAGAATATATAAGCCCAATATCGATAAAATTAATGAAACACTGACCGCATTATCTAAGAAAGCGAACAGGTCACGAAGCGGGTTCAACATGCCCATATCTATGCCAAAATCAAACGCAGGAATTAAAGAGATAACAATATCAACTAAACCAAAAATCAGCTTAAAAACTAATTCTAAAAGCATTATTCAACCACCGCGTTTCTTTCATGTATCCAGCGATACATGTCAATTAAAAACCATAATAATATCCCACCGTTGGCGAATGGCTTCACAACTGCAAGGAATTTATTCAAGTGGCTCATTGGCAATTTAACTGTCCCTATCGCAATCGTGTTACCAGCAAGCTGACTAGAGCCGAAATCGACGTCTAAGTCTTCAAATGACTTTTGAGAGCCTGAGAAAAGATTTTTAATACTTGAAACTGAATCAAAAATGAAACTGAATTTCAGTTGAATCTTATCAGAAACACCCGTCCACTCATGGTCAAGGAAATCAAGATTTTCGGGAACTATTAGAGCTATGATTTTATCTAATAAATTGTTTAGAAAATCAAGAATATCCTTAAGCGAAGAGCCTAATGTCCCTATCAATTCTTTAAGAAAATCCCAGATATTCGAACCAGCTTCATTAACGATATTTCCAAAACTCAATTTTGATAACAATACTTCTAATCTGTCAAAATCAAACGTTTTATTCATGAGCTTTACGAGATACTGAAGAATTAGATCCAGACGACCTTTTAGCAAATCGACCAGCTTAGTTAGTGTTTCAGCGTAATCGATTAAAACATTTATTCCCCGCATAGTTGAAATTAACGCTTGAAAAATATCCAACAACATATCTAAACTTTCGCCGAATCCTTCAACAATTGAGTACCTAATGCCGTACAACAACGTATCAAGAAATTCTGAAAAAATTCCAGTTCCCTTTCCGTCCTCAGCAGAAAAGTAATCATTAATAATAGCTCTTATGTCATTGACTGTGTAAATCCTCAGCGACTTCAACAAATCTTTTAAGCCTTCAAACTGTCCTTTAAGGAGTTTCATAAATACCCCGTCCTCCTCAAAATACATTTTGAACTTGTCGATAGAATCCTTAACAGCGAGCAAAGCAGCAATTATACCAACGTCCGACCAGCTCGTGCCACCTCCGTTTGTCTTAATCGCGTCTATTTGACTTTGAAGGTCACTATCTTTAGCGGATGAGATAACACTCAACGCATTAATATTGTTCTGCAAATTCGTTACAGAGCTGTGAATAAAAGAATCAATATTATCCATTCGTTGACTATTCGCACTAATGTTCTTTTGTAAATTCGTTACGGAGCTATGCATATAACTATCCATATTTTCGATTCTTTCACTGTTTGCGCTAATATTTTTCTGCAAGTTCGTTACAGAGCTATGCATGAAACTGTCCATATTATCCATTCGCTCGGAGGTCTTCGTATTTAAGGCATTAATATTATTCTGCAAGCTCGTTACGGAGCTATGCATAAATTTATCCATATTATCCATTCGCTCGGAGGTCTTCGTATTCAATGCATTAATGTTATTCTGTAAACTAGTTACAGAGCTATGCATGAATGTATCCATGTTTCCAATCCGTGTACTATTTGCGTTAATATTGTTCTGCAAGTTCTTAACTGCTGTTTGCCAGCCCGAATCGATATTATCCATGCGGTCAGAGGTCTTCTTATTTAACGCATTGATATTATTCTGTAAGCTCGTTACGGAACTATGCAAGTAACTATCAATATTATCCATTCGGCTAGTCGCTTTTGAATTCACGTTATTAATATTTGTCTGTAAATTTTTTACTGCATTATTCCAGCCCGCGTCTATATTATTCATTCGACTAGTCGTCGAGTTTTTCACGTCGTCAATCCTAGCATTAGTAGCCCAAACACTATTCCTAGTCGCACGCAATATCAAATCAAAGTTTATACTCAACGCATTTGGCAAATGCCAAGCGTAGATATTCCAGCCGTCAAAAGCGCCGTTAATCGTAGCAACATTGGCGGGACCGCCTCGAGCAGTGGCGAAAAATGTATTAGTCCAAGTCGCACGTGCTAAACGTTGTCTAACAGATGGAACATTTATGATACTTCCGTCCTCCACTTTCGCTAAATCGTCAGCGCCTTGAAAGAGGGCAGAATCCGCTAACCATGGCGGACTTATCGGGACGATTTCGGGAGCATATTCTTGATACTCTTCATACTCTTCGGCAGTGGGTTCTTGCCCTTGAATACCCACATCAGAAGTATCCAGCACACTTTCAGAGCCACCGCTATCAGCGTTATATAAATCACTACCCACATCATTTCCAGACCGTACATTGTCAGCAAGGACAACAGGGGAAGAAATGAAAACGCAATGACAGACAGTAACAAGAATAAAAAAACTATACCTATCCACTTACCTATTTTTTTTAAATCAATCATGTTTTTTCTCCTTTCATAAAATAGAAAAGGGCTAGGCTTTCGCCTAGCCTCAAATGAGTACATTAACCTTTAATCGCAGATTTACCGAAGCGCTTAGCGATTTTAGGAGCCGCAAAAAGGGCTGCAATAACCAAACCAGCAGTAATGATAACAATTGCATTATCCGTAAAGATTGAAGAAGCAAAATCAACAACCCACTGAACAGGCTCAGACAAATCGACCTTGGGAGCTGTCGGCATAGTAATAGCACCAATTAAACCAAACATACGATTAACCTCCTTTTAATATAAAATTATTGAAATTACTTTACTGGCAATATAAGAACCGAGCTTATAAAGGGCGTAACCTGAAACGGCAATTAGCCCAATTACCAGTAAAGAAGATAGCAACCAATCTTGATTGACATTTGTTTGTGCTTGTTCTTCCTGATACGCTATTAAGGTCTCGAGATTTTCATTGAGTTTATTCAATGATTCGTCAGAAGCTGAACTGTCCGCGCTTTCTATTTTGCTTAGAGCTTCTAACACAGAAGCACGAAACGACTGTTCTTGTTCTTTCTCCGTTACCTTCTCCGTATTAGATATTTCAGACTGTTTAGAATCCTCAGTAGCTTGTGTAGTACGTTCAGAACTTTCACGTTGAAGCTCCTTTTCGTATAATTCTTTGAGTGCCTTCAAATCGTTTTCGAGTGCCTGGAGGTCTTCTTTTTTCAGTTCGCTCATAATTAAGCACTCATAGCACTAAGGCAAGTAAACGACATATTATAACCACGTTTTTCGCACTTAAGTTCGACCGTGCAAGGGTCTTCTACTTTCACAGTAGCAACAAATGAGTCGTCACAGAAAAATTCTAAAATCTGATAAGAAACTGGGTCAGCAAATCTTGCGATTTTATACGGATTCCCTGTTTTACTTGTTTTTTCCTCGACGCCTCGATAAATTAATTTTGATGTATTTTTAAACATAAGCATTCCCCTTTCTTAATTGATATATATATTAAACACTTAAAAGTGTGTAATAGACTGTCAAAAAACTCCCAGAAAACTTTTATGAGAAAGGAACAATATAAAAGCCGATACAATGCTCTTTATTCTGATGAAGCGATACAAGTTTTTTTCTAAATTCAATACATTTTTCAAATGAAAGCCCCTCAATACCAGTCCAGCAATTATCACGCATGCAGAAAACAACATTATACTTTTTCATTTTGTCATATCCTTTCTATAAAACTCTTAAGAGTTGACGATATATCGTGTTACAAATAAATTTTACACTATATATAAACAAATGTCAACGATTAATCGTATACTCTCTGTTTGATATATCGTTAATAAAATACTAAAATATCGTTAAAGAGGTGAAAGAAATGTCTGAATATAAACACAATGAATTAATCGCCGAACGAATCCAATTGATAGCTACTGAAAAAAACTTGACTATAAATAGAATAGCCACACTTGCAGGACTAACGACCAGTACAGTAAATTCTGTATTTACAGGTAAAAGTAAGAATCCAACTATCAGCACTATAAAAAACGTTTGTGAAGCCCTTGATATTTCTGTTAGTGATTTTTTTGACTTTGAACCATACAACACGACAATGAGTAAAGAAGAAACACCCGAAGAAATTTTGAATCAGCTGAAATCCTTATCTTCCGAAGTTGAACGACTAGAGGAAAAATTCAAAGAACAGTTAGGTACACAATAAAAAAAGACAGCCTGAGCTGTCTAAAATTTAATCACTGCATATTGAACTATATTAAACCAAACAAAAATTATAAGGAATATCAGTATAACCAGAACTATAACTATAAGGGGCTTTGAAGCTCCTTTTCTTTTTTCCCAGCTATAAGTACCCTTTTTTCCTCCGACACCTAACAGAGCAGATAATAAAAGTACGATTGATAAAACCAGCAGGCAAACAACAACAAAGCCAGTCTGTTGTAGTGTATTGTTCGTAAATGTAAATCCTAACATAGTACACCTCCGTTTTTAGTTCATTATATCATACATAACGAGTGTGCAATGTATATTATGTAAACTAGATAAAATATAATTAACGAATAATTCAAAACACAACCTCTCACTCTCTCCAAATTTTTAATTCAATCAAAATAAGCAGCACATATAAAGGAAGCTTCTTGTATGTGCTGCTCTACTTATGAATAAAAAACGATATTTTGTTTAAAGGTTGCTAATCAAGAAAAGAAAAATTTAAATCAATAATCATTCTTTCTAATAGCGTCTCTATTTCCACATGAATTTTATTTGTATATGTCTCTAACTCATCAAATGGATTATAGTTAAACCTATGGTTTTCTAAATAGAGCCATATTTCATCTTAATTCTTTTTGAGAACTAACTTTTTTGACAGTTTAATGTTGAACGGGTTTATTCAATGTTTGACATAGGCATCAAAAGATAACTTCTTTTTGTAAATTTTTGATATATCAGATATCTTTAACTCTCTTAGGTTATTTATACTAATTTTCTCATTTATATCTCCCAAAATATTATATGGTTTTACTTTTTCTATGTCATCATTTTTTGCTAGTAATTCAAAAAGCTTATCTCCAAAATCATTTTGAATGTTAACCACTTCTAAATTAGTACGAGCACCGTTCCGCACTTTATCATGTAAACTATTCAATTCTTCTTCCAACCCTTGATTCTTAAACGTTAATAAGTCAACCAATTTATTATTAATCTGAGGTTGAAAGCTAGATTCTTTGGCAATCAAGGTATTCCTAACAATACGTTTATTATGTTGCTCTTTGCCTAATTTATAGTGAAAATAATTCAAACAAGGATCATCTAATACTTGTGGAAGATTGTTTTTATCGAATTCTTGTCTTTCATCTACTATAAATACTAAATCACAGTAAAAATAATTTCCAACATAGGTTCCTTTTATGTTCTTGGGTCTTGGTTCAGGAATCACATAAAAAATAATGTCATTTGTATTTGCTTTCATCAAATGACTTTCTTTACAATTTGTAGCCCTGAATCGTTTGCTCCAAATATAAGGACACCAATTGCTTTTTTCATCTAGTTTATCTGAAACAATTGTTTTTTCATCAAAAACGTAAGCCTCTCTTTGACTTGCTTTATGAAAAAAAATCCAATAATTCATCATATTTCCTCCATATATTTATCAATATTATCCTTTTGAGAAATTCCAAATTTAAATTTTTTAGACCAAACCTTTACTTTTATAATAGTTGTACTTCATAACTCCTTGTTCCACTGTTATGATTGGCGATAAATCGACTGTAATCGTATCAAAATTAATCAATTTTGCTAAAAATGCTTTATGACTCCCTCCTGAAGTTATGTAATATTTATCTGAGTTTATATCATAACTAGCAATAGGAGTTTCTGTAGCTGGGTTTTTAAGTAGTTTAACGAAACCTTCGGAATCGTTTATATATAGATTAACTAACTTATCGAGTTTCTCTTCCACTTTCAGTGTCGGAGTAGTCTTTCCATCAAGGAAATCCAGAAAAATATCCCCCCAATTATTGTAGCCTTTAAACCTATTGATCCCCACTATTCTCTTTACAGGTATTTCCTTTCTCTCTACATCAAAAACATCAGTTGTATATTTTCTGACCTCCATAACTTCAACAGGTATTGTCATTAATTCATCCACTGAAAGCGAATTGAAATCCCCAAGCATTTGTTTCAAACGAATAACACGCTGTTCATTTTCTATAATTAGAGCTTCCCATGCTTTAAAAGAGGTTTGTTTCTGTTTTCCGTCTAAAAAAGGAGCTCTCTTTAGTTTAATATCATTTTCCAGATTTCTTTTAAACCTTTTTTTATTCAGTAGCCTAACAATATAATTGCGATATTCATAACTAATAATATCGTCGATTACCTTACTTTTATCCCCCAAAAATAGTCATCCTGGTATTTCCAAGCTTTCAATTTTCCCCCTCATTTCTTATAATGTTAATCTTCTTACCTAATACTTTGATTTCTGAACATGCAATCAATTTCTTTGAAACTCATTCCTCCACAGGTTCATTGTGCATTTCTAATCTAATTCATCAGCAGCTTCTTCCAACACTATCTGAGTTTCACTTAAACGGTTCCAGCTACTAATCGTTTTTGAGAACTAAATACCGGCTTTCTATAAATTATCAGCCAAGTCAGTTTTATTATATAAAACATCTTCTCGAAGAATACGACACATTTTTTCTGGTTCTTCAAAACAGGGGCTATGTGCCGAATTTTCAAAAGTATAAAATCCAACAACTGGAGCTTTAATGTTCTTTGCAAACTGCTTCGACAGACTGTAAGAAACTTGATAATCAAACTGACCATGTAGCACATAAATTGGAACTTCTAATCTAGGTACTTCCTTTTCAATATTCTTTTGTAGTATTATATCCCACAGGCAGTTCAATGCGAAAGAATTTCCCTTCATGAAACGAACTTTGTCCATTAATTTATAGCCTTTAAAACGAATAAGTATCCCTCCGATAGACATCACAGATCTACATTGTCGCATCAGTCCTATACCTAGTTTCATCATTGCAGCATTTCTAACAGATAAATAAGCAATCTCCACTTTAGCCCCTTGATTGATTGGTACTTTCTCAAGCTTCTTTATCATTTTTTTATCACCTCTAGTACGGAATTCATTTAACATATAATTATAGGCCAACCTTTCTGACTCTATTTGTTGATTCATTTGGCCTATCCCAATGTATGCCTGAAAAAGTTCAGGACTTTTTTGAACAGTTAATATTCCAAGTAAGGTTCCCCAAGAATGTCCCATAATGAAGATTTTCTCTTTAGAAAATCTTTCACGCAAGTAGCTGACCACAAAAAGTGTATCAGCTATCATTTGATTAATCGTCATTGTCTCTCTACTAACATTCTTTCGGTACGAAATACCACTACCTCGCTGTTCCCACCAACAGACCGTAAACAAATCTTCTAAGCCGGTAGGATATTCTTGAGTAAACATTATTTCAGGGGAACCAGGGCCACCATGTAAAAACAGTAATACTGGATTTCCAATATTTTTACTCTGTATAAACATCCCTTGTTTATTCCCATTTACTTCTATGAATATTTTTTCATTCAATTGTTTCACTCTTTTTGTCCTCATTTCTAACTTTTTTTTGACTCTCTTACCTGAATCATCAATTTCTATCGTTTTTGAGAATCCCAATTATTTTCTAAAGCCACTTTTATTGCTTCATTTTCTTACCTAAAATTTTAGATATATTGTTTGAGTGTTTCATAATCAACAGGCTCATTTGTAAAGTCAACATCCAAATGTTCTACATGTTCTTTTCCAGCCAGCGAGAGTAGCGGAACAAATCCATAGTCAGTTGAATTTGAAGACAGCTTTACTTCAACATCGCCAAGTTGAGGAACAAAAGGTGTATATTCTTCTTCTAATATCTATATCCCGCCGTTACGCTTTTACTTTAGCGTTGTTTTGGGCGGGGGGGTTCTGGTACAATGTTAATAATTTATTGGTTCGACTATTGCCGATAAGGTGAAGCGATTACATAGGATTATTTCGGAGGATAAAACATGAATTCAACAGTTACTTTCTATATTACTCGACATGGGGAAACATTACTTAACTATTTACATAAAGCACAAGGTTGGGCAGATTCCCCATTAACTGAAAGAGGAATCCAAACAGCCTCACAACTAGGACTGCAACTGAAAAATGTCCAATTTTCGGCTGCATTTTCCAGTGATACATCCAGAGCTTTACAGACTGGAAAAAACATATTAACTGCACAGGGGCAAAATGAACTGCAAGTTATTACTGATGAAAGGCTCCGTGAGTGGTGTTTGGGCTGCTGGGAAGCAGAAAATAATGATAAATTTATTTCCAGTATGATGAATGAATTACAGATACAAAATGATTTTGCAGAACTTAATTTCCGTCTGCCGGAAGTTCATGAGATTATTTATAAATCCGACACAACAGGTATGGTTGAACCGTTTCATATGATTACGGATAGATTGGAAAGTTTTCTCAAAGATACAGCTGATAATTTTATTCACTTGAATAATCCAAACGTCCTGATTGTTACTCATGCTTTTACTATTAAAACATTGATGTATTTGTTTTCAAAAGAAATGTTGCGAAAAAAACCTAAAATTAAAAATGTCGATATTATTACTATTAAGTGGGATGGCAAAAATTTTTCTATCCTTACATAATAAACATGATACACCTACTGCTAAGGAACACTATATACAAAAAATCTTTTCTAAATACTCATCTGGATATTTATTTATATACTCGCAGTGTCCATAACCATTAAAAAACTGGATATCTACATTTCCAGTTTTTTAATGGTACGGTTACTAAATCATGCGTTTTTTTACTTCCAAATAGAAAAGGTAATTTCCTACTTCCCTCTAACAATCGTTTTGTGAAAGACGGACTTTGCTTAAATTCGAAAAATCCAAATGATACCATCACAAGTCTTTAGCTTTCATCAAGTCAATTCTCTTTTGATTTTCTTTTTTAGAATTCAGATATCCTTTATACCACACACCAATAAATGCTATCGGAGCAACTAATACTGCTAACGAAAAATTAGTTGAATCAGCAAGATACATCCAACCAGATACTACTAGGAAAAGAATAGGTAAAAAAGAACCCACTATCTTTTTCTGATGTAAACCTAGTTGATATTGAACGGCAATCAATAAAAAAATAATAACAAAAACAACTAAAGTTCTCACACATTTTCCTCCTTGCTTTGCTTCTCATATTTTTCAATAATTATTTTTGCGATATTAAGGTCAATCTTTTCATCTACAGCTAATTCCTTAATAAAAGATCTGAATGGTTGCTCATCTCTCTTATCATTGATTTGAATTTTTTGGATCAGCCTATCTAACCTTAAACGAACGGTAGGGTATGATACATCATAGAATTTTGCTACCTCTTTGATATTGCCCGATTTTAAAATAAAGTTTTTCACAAATTCTGCATCTTCACTTTCTAAAGACGAGAACCAATTAGGTATATCTTCAATATTTATAATAATCACCTCAACAATGTATTTAATAATATTAATTATATCTTTAATATTATTAAAGTCAACAATAAAAAAGCCTTCTTAATTAGAGACAACCTTCCTACTTTTATTTAAAAAATAGACAACACCTCCGATTATTGTCATTTACCGTAGAAGCTATACTAAAATCAGATTCTTCATCAATACCAATGATAATGTATGCATCTCTGTCCTCTAGATTATTTGCCATGCACATAATATCATGTAGTAATGCCCCTTTATCATCATGCCATTTTTTTGAAATCCCAGTATGGCCCCTCTACTTTGGAATCTATTAAGTTCAAGATCTCGTGTTCAAACTTTTTAATAGTTTCCCCCTCCTCTTTTTAGTAACAACGATTTAGCTGGTTTACCTACTTTCTATTTTCAAAATCATGGCACTAAATCAGCTAATTACTGTCTATAATTCAAATAACTTCATTTTGATTGGTTCCAACTACTGATCCTTTTTGAGAATTTATTTCACTACTCAAAATCGTATAAACAAATTATGTAACACTAGTTATTATTTGTTATAATTGAAATGGGAGGTGATTTCATGACTAAGATTAGCCAAACAAAATTAGTTGAAGCTAGCAATGCAAAAGAGTATCAAGAGCAGCTTAAAATCGCTATTGACGAATTGCAGTCTTCCAATCTTGAAGTCGATATTCAGCATTCTATGAGTCGTGCTCAAAAAGGTGTTGGATATATGTATTCGGCAATTGTTATAGGAAGATTGGTTTAAAAATTTTATTTTGAACATGTGGTTTATCTGTTTCAATTTTATAGACAGATTGAGAGGACTTATTAGCATCTAAAATATTCTTTTCTCTTCATTTGATAATTATTTTTCATATTCAACTATTATTTACCCCTTTTTTAATAGAATAATGTTATACTATTTTTATCAAAAGAAAGAGGTGTATAGTGTGAAATTTAAAAAAATTTTGGGTATTGGTTTAGTTGCTGTTGGACTATTAGGATTGGCAAATTTGTCTAATGCAGATGAAAAGAAAGTGTATATTCCTAATTCATATGTAAGAGAATATCTACTGCAAGGTGCAGGTCTTCACCCTGAAGATGTTGAAAACCAACTACCAACAGTGTCTCAGCTTGAATCTATTCCAGATGAAATGCTACTCCTCATGATAGGATCTGAAGAAGGTGCAGTCAGTGAATCACTTGAAGGACTAGATTATGTGAAAAATGTAAATAAAATTCACTTAAATGGTGGCGGCGGGGTCATTGATTTTAGACCATTGCGTGGCGCAAAAAATAGTGTGGAAGAAATTGACCATTATAGTTCTGGTTCAGATGGGGTGGCACACAATAATGCTGTGGATTTGAGCTTTTTAGATGGCTTTACCAAGCTGAAGAAATTCCACATGGTTATGAATGTGACGGACCTATCGGTATTTGACTCTATTCCGACAATTGAGCGAATCATTCTAGATAATGAATCGGAGGACCGCACAGTAACCAGTGGTGTGCTTGGTGTTTCAAGAAATAATAGGGCACTGGTCATGGCAAACCCAATCATTTATTCTACTCACTTTGCAAATCAACCGAATGCCCAGTTGACAATCAAAACAGATACAGGTGCGGCAGTGACTACAGTTGTTAGAAATGACATGTTCTACATCACGAATATTCCGGCAGATGCGAAGACATTACTAATGACAATCGAGAAAGATACAGAATTCGAAATCGATTCAGAGGATATGGGGTATGCTCATCATAAAGTCACTTGTGAATACGAAATCAAGTGGTATTGATAAAACTAGTAGATGCTACCATAGCAAAAAGTATGGAGCCTTAACAGTAATAAACAGTAGTAAATAGAAACACAGACGAAGAATAACCGGCTTTATTAGTTGCTTTTCGTCTGTGTTTTATAATCGGTTGATAGTCAAATTTTTTTCAGTTAAGGTTTTTTCAAAATATTATTGTTTCCAACGGATAGAAATTTGGCCCTTTCCATCAAAATTATAGTTACCATTTCTCACACTAAATGAAAATGACAGAAATTATTCAGAGCCGTTAAGAGCTTCCCATTTCAACAAATCATTGCTTTAAAAACAATAAGAAGAATCCTCTAATTCTGAGTAATAAGATTCGAGCTTCCTTTGACTCTCACTATACGCTACAAACAGAAAATAGTGGGTAAGATATTCTACCCACTAATCTTAGTATGTTTCATATTAGAGTTAAGTAATCAACGGCTATATTTTTTGATTTTTGAAATAGTTACTTTTTCTTTTTACCGCTGAAATTTTTTCAGGATACTTCTTTTCGAGATACTTATATCCTCTTTTGGCAACCAAATAAGTTAAGCCAATAGCTCCTACAGTCCAAGACGCTTCTTGTCGTCCCTTCATTTTTCTTGTGTGATAGCCATGCCCCCATTGTTTTCCCATAAAGCACTCCCTTATTCGTATTATCTAAATAGATTTTTAAATTCAGTATATCACCATGTTATCTACTGTTAAATATGATATCCTCTTTCGTCAGGCTCAAAAATCTCCTTGTTTCTCTAAATCTTTCAAATGCTGCTCGAATCGTTCAATAGGATTATCCTTCATTGTTCCTCCTCCCATAAACACTCGTTTTTGAGACAAGATATTTTAAACTTAAAATTGACTTCCGGATCTCCTTCAGATCAGATATGAAGCAGCGGGAATAGAATTGCCTTAGATTCTGATTTTATACAAAACATCATAGCCCTGGCTTTTCACAAATAAGACGGAATCAAAGTACCCTAGTATCTATGTTTTAGCCAAAAAAACACACAGAGAAAAATTTCTGTGTGACTTGCGACTATTGAAACTAGCTATTTTAATATCCGAAACTAAACATATCTAAGGTTTAGATTTCCAGTTATTATCATTTTATCAGCATATAAATTACTAATCTGTCTTTACAGTGTAACCGTATCATTCCAACAACTTCCTTTGTTTTGAATACTCAGCATACTTATAAACCTTATTGATTTTTTTACTCTTTATTTCCATAATTTCTACTTCAGTAAGAGACTTTAAGATATTTTTATGCTGCAGTTCTTCAATCATTGCAGTTAATTGATAATACTCAGTTAAAATTTGGTCTTCATTTGTCTCGTCAGGTGTACTAGGCCGATAATCATCAAATCCAAACCGTAGAGCCTTTGATAGTGCCTGCTGTATCTCAGCACATTCCTCCATAGCGACCAAAACTAAATGTTCATTGATATTCACAAGTGCTCTCCCCTTTTTGCTTATCATATAGTCTGTTAAGTATACACTTCTCTTCTTTGCTGTTCAATTTTCTTTAAAAGAAAACAAAAACCTCACTGTTTATGAAGTGGAGCTTTGGCAATTCTTATTCAGCTATTTCAAGTAAATATCACTTACTTTTTTTATGCTTTTTTAACATGAAGGATCAGTAAACATCTGTAATCATAGGGTTTTCTTCTTCTAAAAAAATATTTTTCATCACAAATACTTTGACAATCAAAGTATTTTATTTAATAATAGATATACAGTCTTCAAATGATTGAAGAGACTTAGTTTAACTTTAGCAATTACATGATTGCTGATTAAGGAGCGTACAATTGAATGGGATTTTTAAATGGTAAAAAAATTGTAGTTATGGGTGTTGCGAATAAGCGCAGCATCGCTATGGGCTGTGCCTCAGCAATGATTGATCAAGGAGCAGAAATCATCTATACCTATCAAAATGAGCGGATGAAAAAATCACTAGAGCGCTTAGTTGACGGCTCCGCTCTACTAGTGGAATGCGATGTTTCAAATGACGATAGTCTAGCTGCTGCATTTCAGCTTATTGAAAAAGAAGCTGGAAAAATTGATGGCATTGTCCACTCAGTAGCTTACGCAAATAAAGAAGAGTTATCTGGAAACGTAACAGATATTAGCCGAGACGGTTATGCATTGGCACAGGACATAAGCAGTTACTCGCTGCTTGCAGTTGCTAAGTATGCCTTGCCTGTACTGAATGAAGGCAGCAGCATTGTCAGCTTGTCCTATCTAGGTGCGGTTCGCGCTATTCCTAATTACAATATGATGGGGATCGCTAAAGCAGCCCTGGAATCAGCTATCCGCTATTTAGCTGCTGAACTAGCAACTAAAGGCGTTCGTGTGAACGGGATTTCTGCTGGTGCTATTAAAACTTTGGCAGTGACTGGTGTCAAAGATTACCAAAAACTGATCCAGCTTTCTGATGATCGAACACCTGATAAGGTTGGCGTGACAATTGAAGAGGTGGGAAATACCTGTGCATTTTTAATTAGTCCTCTCTCCAGTGGTATTATTGGAGATATTGTTTATGTCGATAAAGGGGTTCATTTGACTTAAAACAAATTTTTAAATCCCTCTCAGTTGGCAGAAGTTCACTACTCTGCCAACTGAGAGGGATAATTTTTTCTAGTCAATCTTATTCGTTAGACTGGCCGATAGGATTCCAACAACCGGAAAGACTCGTCTTCTGTTTCATACTCATATTTCAAAATCAGGCAGTTTGGAACCCCCTTGTTCATTTCTTCAGTAATATCCTGCCAGACATCGAGAAAATAAACACAAGCGCCCGCATGAGAAACTGCAAGTACCGTTTGATGATCTTCATTTCTCATGATTTCTCGGCAAGTTCTAACCAGACGCTCCTGAACCATTGCCTTGGATTCCCCACCAAATTGAACAAAGAAATTCGCCTTCTCCTTATCCTCTGGGTTAAGCTCCTCACTTTCTCCTTCAAAAACGCCGAAATTCATTTCTTTTAGACCTTTTAATCGTTTATAAGGCATTTGATTTTTTGTAACAATTTCCAGAGTATCACTTGCTCTCTCAGCTGTTGAACTATATGCATGATCAAGTTCAATCGTTTCAAAGAATTTTCCTGCAATTTCAGCTTGTTGAATGCCGAGCTCAGTCAGCGGTGAATCACAAACCCCTTGTATTTTTCTTTTTAAATTAAATAGTGTCTGACCATGACGCATCATGTAAAAGGTCTTTTTCACTATATCCCCTCCCCTATTATTGTTCTTCTCCTATTAATTTTATACTGTCAAGTAAGGTACAGGTCAATGCTTTTTGAGAGATAATCAATATTTATCTGCAGAAAAAAGAGCTGCTTAACAACTTAATAGAGGAAAAGCAATATTTATCTTTTCCATAGTCTATTAAACCGCTGCAGTCTCTTAATAATTTTATATCATTTACCTAATTCATTTTCATTCCGGCGCTCTTTCATTTCTTTATTTAGTTTTTTATGCGCCTTTTTCGATCCTCTAACTAAATCTCGTTTATATTTTCGTTCTGCAAAGGCTTCAAACAAACTATCCAGATCATAATCCTGAGGATAAAGCTCTGCTGCCGTACTAATTAATGTCAGACGCTTAAGCAGGACATCTTCCATTTCCTTTTCTACATAAACCTTTCCGTAATAGTCATCCACTGGTTCATAGAACAAGCCGATTTTTCCAGTATCGTTATTTCGTACTCGGTCTCCTTTGGAAAAGTTTTGAATTGGAGCAGCTGTTGTCTGTTTCACTGGTTTAGCAGCAAGTTCAAATGTTGTTCTGCCAAAATCATAAGAACGATGGTTTAGATAAGCCTCAGCATTTTTCAATACCAGAGGACTAATACGCATTTTCTCAGCAATCCAGAAGGCGTGGCTTTCTCCCGTTTCCCCTAACAATAATTTATATTTCGGTGTTAATGTTTCAGCATCAAAGGCCATACCCGCAGTCATAAAGTCTTCATGCTGTAAGGCAAATTCTTTTATCTCTCCAAAGTGCGTTGTAGCAATCAGCAAACTGCCTTTTTTATACATCTCTTCCATAAGAGCAATCGCTAATGCCGCACCCTCATTTGGCTCTGTGCCGCTTCCAATCTCATCCAGCAGCACTAAGGTATGCCGATTTGCTTTTCTTAGAATCTCGGATAAATTCTGCATGTGTCCAGAGAACGTACTAAGGGAATTTTCAAGGCTTTGTTGATCTCCGATATCAATAAAAACGTTGTCAAAGACGGCAATGTCTGTACCAGGACCATTTGAGATTAAAAGACCAAACATCGTCATTAGCGACATCAATGCAACTGTTTTTAGCACAATCGTTTTACCGCCAGCGTTTGCTCCTGTAATTACAAGTGCCCGGTTATCAATTCCTAAATCCAGTGATAACGGAACAGGATCTTTCAGGAGTGGATGCTGAACCTTATTTAAAACAATCCGTTCTTCTTTATTTACTGAAGGCTTAGTACCCTTAATGGACCGGCTATATTTTCCTCTAGCAAAGATAACTTCGAGTTCAGTGATGACATCAATACAGTATGTGAGTTCAGTCATTTTTTCCCCAATTAGTCCAGTCAGATAGGCCAGAATTTGATAAACCTCTCCTGTTTCTGCTGCTTTTTCCATAATTAGTAAATCATTGTACTTTCTCACTGTATCCGGCTCAATGAAAACAGTCGTTCCTTTAGAAGACTGATCAATAATCGTTCCTGCAACCTTTTGCTTGAACTCAGTCTTAATAGGAACTGTGTAACGTTCATCTTTTATAAGGACGAGACGATCCTGAAGCTTTTGCTGATTTTGACTGTTTGACATAAATTTGCGTAAACGCTGATCGATTTCTTTTTCCAGCTTACTGATTTGATTTCTGATTCGTTTTAGTTCCTTAGAGCTTTCACTTTTTACCCTGCCCCCTTGAACAGAGTCATAAATTGCTTCTGAGATCTCGGAGAAGTCTGCCAAATCATTAGTATAAGAATAAAGAATCGGTGTTTGGTACTGATTTTTCTCAAATAGCTTAGCGATTAATCGAAAGCTTCTCAAGAAGTCCGCGTATTCAATCAATTCACCAGGTTCTAAAACAAGACCTTTAGTAATTTGATTGGTTAGCTGTTCAATTCGAGTCAGCCCCATAAATGGAACGTGCTGACCACTGGCAAGAATAATCGTTGCTTCTTCTGTTTCATCCAGCCATCTTTGAACAGTTGCCAATGAAGAAGAAGGTTCTCGTTTTTCTATATTTTGCTTAGCAAAGCTGCTAAAGGCATATTTTTTAATTTCATCTTTAATTAAGTTAAATTGTAATGCGTTATATATTTTTTTATCCATGATATCCATCCCTTTCAGAAAAGATACCTGACGAATGACGAATAAAATTGCTCAAAAAAAGACGGCAAAAATCCCACCGTCTGAATAATCTACGTATATATTTCGACAGGCATCTCATAAGCATAACAAATAAGCGTACTTACTTGTTTATTAAATTGCTAGATTAGATACCTAAAACACTCATCAATAGTCCTCATTTCATTTTTGAACAATTTCATTTACAGACACTATTATACCGAACTGATTCAAAAAAGCAATACATTTATTTTACATACGCCACCATCTTAGCGATATCCTCTGCTGTCATTGCTGCTTTGGATTTTTCAATCAAGATTTTTTTCCGGTCATAATATAGGCAGGAAACAGTCTAATCTTATCGTAGTAAAGCTCACTGTTTCGTAAGCGATATGTGGATGTTGCAGGAACTGCATTCTTCCCTGTTTGCTGCTTTGTAATCATGTTAAATGCTTTTTTAGCTATATCCCCTTGAAGGTTTGGAAACAAAGCAATTTCCTTCTCTAATAATGGGACAATTTCTTTAATCCGTGCTGTGCTAATCGTTGTTTCTTTTTTCGGAAGCTTTACAGCATTTGTGATATATATTCCTAAATCAAGAATATCATCGATGGTCTCCACCTCAATTCCCGCTTTTTTAAATAAAGGAATAGTCGTTGTCATGTAAAATGGCGTATCACTGCTTTTGCTGTAAAAATCATTCTCCGGAATATCTGCAGTCACCTCATTAATCATCAGAACCTTAATCTTATCTGCCTGAATAGACGAATCAGGATAATAAGATAGAATTTGTGCCTGTTCTTTTGGAAAAATTTCAGCTGCTGCTGCTTGTAATTCCTGTCTTATCTGTATTTATTACCTCCATTTTGCTATCATTATGCCTGAGAAATGCCATATATAAAAAACTAATCGCTGTTATGAAAGCTAACGGCGTCATTACCTGTCTTTCTTTGGAACTCTTTGAAGCCAGATTCATCAATACATTAAGTCCAAAATAAAAGCCGAACCCATAAGCCAAATATTTGGCTGCAATTTGGGGAAATCCAACAGAAAAAATCCCTCCTAATTGAAGCAAAACAAAAATACCAAGTAGCTGTATCAAAACAGAGACAGCACAGGTGATTCTCATTTTCTTTGGCATAATCTTATGGGCACCCCCCATTGCAAATTCTCCTAAAGGAGCACCTAATGCCAATAAAACATATAGAACGGCAACTCCTCCAAGCAAAATACTTCCAACAATTGCTAACATCTCATTCCCTCTTTCATCAATAACAGTATTTTATTATTTAAAGTAGTGTCCTCGATCGCTAAGTTTACACGAAATTGCTCAAATAGTAACTTTTGTAAAAACGAGCACATATGTTCCTTTTCTATTTTTTAACAACAAGAACAGATTGAAAAACTTTTCCCATTTTTCTTTAAATACGCCCATCTTTGTACTATAATGGCTAGATATGATGAATTGATTTGAAAGAAGGATAGCTATGATTGACTTAAAAATGTTGTTAATGATTTTTGTAATCAACTTTGCCTATATCACGCTGAATACGATTCGGTTCATGCTGACAATGAAGGGCTATCGTCTACTTGCTCCAATTGTCAGTATGGCTGAAATTACAATTTATGTTTTAGGACTGAGCATGGTGCTGAATCGACTTGATGATCCTTTAAATCTGCTTGTCTATGCTCTTGGCTATGCAGTTGGGATTAGTGTCGGCATAAAAATTGAGGATTATTTAGCTTTAGGCTATATCATGGTGACTGTAATCCTGCCTTCCACAACTAAACAGTTGAATCTTCCCGAACGGTTAAGAGAAAACGGTTATGGTGTTACGGAAAGTGTAGCAATGGGTAGAGATGGCGAACGAATCGTTTTGGAAATTCTTTCACCCAGAAAAAATGAACGCAAACTTTATCATTTGATTAATGAAATTGAACCAAGAGCTTTTATTATTTCCTATGAGCCAAAATACATTTCCGGCGGCTTTTGGACTAAAAAAATTAGAAAAAGAAATTAGAAGAAGAGTGGGACATTAATCAGAAAAAATCTGATCAATGCCCTACTTTTTTGTTTTAAGCAACCGAAATAGATAAATGCAAGTAAATAATAATTGGCGCTAAACTTAAGAAAATTGGTAAACTATATGTAGAGAAAGGTGTGCGGCATAGAAAAAATTAGACTAGTTTTCTGTTTAAGAATCCAGCATCTTTTCAAATCATCAATTATCTGTTAAACTAAATATGTAACGAGTTGGTGACAAGGATGGTGATTTTTATGTTTATATATGTAGGATGTGCAGGCGGAATGACCTCTAGTATGTTTTGCCAGCGAATTGTTCGAGCGATTGAGACTCTAAAATCCCCTTTGACAGCTGTTTTTGAGGATGTAGGGACAATCATTCGTAGAAAAAAAGAGTTTGAGGGGAATTATGACTTAGTCTTTGCTTATGGGGGAATCGACTTCATAAGTCCAGTGAATGCGTATGATTTTGGGACAACCTTTGACGTAGTCTTTGTTTCTCCTCAAGTAAGACATATGACTAAATACAAACGGGAAATTCTGGAGGATTATCCAACCATCGTTGAAGATATTGGAATGAAAACCTTTGGCACAATGAATGGTGAGGTTGCCTATGAAAATCTGTTGGAAGAGCTGATTGCTTTGGACTACCAGCGTTCTTCTACCTCAGGCAAACATCCTGAAACAAAAAATGGTGACAAAAATATCGAGCTGCTGGTTTTAGGTGCAGATAGAAATGATGCTTTTTTTAAGTCTTTCTTTTCAGTTTGGGAAGCTGCTGGTCTGCGTGTTTTAACAGGAAGTTATTCTTTAGAAGCACTCTTTGACTTTAAACCAGAAAAAGATTTTGATATCCGCGTTCTTTTTGGTAATACCAGTCAGCTTTCCAGCGATGAGTTTCCTAAGCTTTCTCGAAGAATTGATGGCGTCTTAGCCGTTCCTTTCGCTAACTCTTCTTTTGAGAAAATAAGACATTGGTTTGAAGACTATGCTATACCAGTCTATGTTTTTGACAGTAGCAATTTAGCAATAAAAAAAGGTGAGCCGGAAGCTCACCAGTATGCATCAATTTTTGATGAGATTGTCGCTAACTCAGAGTATACAAGAGAAATTAGTCCGCCGCAATGGGAAACCCCTCCGCCAAAAAAACAGCGGAAATCTACTTTGTTTGGTCTGGTGTCCTGGGAATAAATGATCGCTCTGCCAGTAATAGCCATTGCGACCACTCTTTTTTCGAGGAAAAGAGAAACAGTGTTATTTCTTTTCCAAAAAATCGTTCGAAAATTTGAAGCTGTCGTCCTTCTTTGAAGGCCGTTTCAGCTTCTTTTTCTATTTCAGAAAACTCAATCGAATCAGTTCCCTTGTGAAGGATAATGCTGTAAAGAATAGATTGCTCAAATTTAAGAGGAGGATTATCTTTTTGCTCCGGCAAAGGACCAAACACTCTGCTCATTGCCTCGTAAGTTGTCAGCCAAACCGTCCCGCTTTTTCGAATCTCATTTTCCTGAAAACGACCTCTGGAAACAGCTTGGCGCAGTGTATTACCGCTGGCTAACCCCCATCTTTCAGCAGCCTCGGTAAATGTCAGCACTTGATTCAAATCAATCATCCTACTTGCCCCCTCTCTCATTTATGTGTGAACAACAAACTAGTTTACATAATATAAATATCGTTAACTATATATAGAATATCTTAATTGTTGGCCAGTTTTTAAAAACCTAAGCAGACATTGCTGATAAAATACATGCTTCATAAATACACGTTCCTGCGCATCAGCCGCCTCTTGATAAACAGACAACTCCTCATAATGTACTGCTGGTTTTAGATTCTCCTTATTTAAAACTGGATAGCTCAGCTCCCATTGATTATCCTCCTGAGATAAATCTCCTGTTAAAAGCAGTGCTTCTAAAAAGATGTTGCGTTTATCTGCTATTCTTCTTTTTTTAATAACAGAACGAAAGACACGAAAGGCCTGGCTAGCAAAATAATGGCTATCTACATCACCGATAAGCTGTTGAAGCGGCTGATAGCTGTTCGGTATACCACCTGTACCTAATGCTGCAATTGCTGTAAAATAGCTTGGCAAATCAAAAGGATAGCTGTTTTTAGGATGAATGGAAACAAAGGATAACTGCTCATTTCCAGCAGTGTTTTTCTCAAAAAAAACTGGAGCTGCTGAAGAAGCCACACCAAAGAAATAATCCTGTTCTTCTGTGAAAAGGCTATCCCAAAGCATTTCACCATAAAAGTTTACTTTCTCTATTTCAGTATAGCCATTAATGCGTTTCTCTACTTCATTTATTTTTTCCTCTGAAACTTTTGAAAAATCTTCCGCTGAAAAAAAAGAAATAGTTAAAAAATATCTACGTTCTTGACGAGAAATTAATCTAAAATCAATCATTTCCTCTAAAAACTGCTCAAAGCTTTTATCAGAAAAAACCTTTTTTAAATCCCGCAGAATAATCTCCTCTTGTTGATGCTTCTGAAAATAAGCAACGACTTCATTGAATAATGAATTATTAACTAATTTATTTAGCTTTGCTTGTTTTTTATGCTGAAAATAATAAGTTATTTCTGTCAATCACTTCACACTCATTTCTACTACCATTTAGATACATTTTGAATCATTAGAATCAAACATGTTCATGACAGCTGGAGAAGCTTTCCTAGCCAACTCTCATTACCTATGTAATTTTTATGGAAGACAATAAAAAATTATCCTCTCTCTTAAATACGTACAGTAAACATTTTAACGGCTGAAGCAATCCGCTTCAGCCGTATATGTTGATTAACTAAATGCTTCTGTTAATTGAGGTACAATTTGCTTCTTACGGGAAACAACGCCCTTCAAGAATGCTCGGTTATTCTTCAGCTTAATATCAAAAGCTTTTTCAACTTCATTCATTGAATCGCCAACGATTAGAAGCTCTGAATCACTTGCAAGAATATCTGTAATAATCAATACAAAAAGATCGTAGTGATTTGCAGCGCGTTCAGCATTCATTGCCGCTTCCAACTCCACTTGACGATTTAGCACTTCGTTCAAATCAACAGTATTTACCTGAGCAATACGGACGCTTTTCGCTCCCATTGGAAAGCTCTTCGCATCAAGATCCAGCAATACTTCAGCAGGCTTACCACTAAGGTTTGTTCCTGCTTTCAGCATATCTAGTCCATAGCCTTCTAAACTGATTTCAGCGATGTCTGCTAAAGCATTAGCCGCCTGAATATCTTCCTCTGTACACGTAGGCGATTTAAACAGCAATGTATCAGAAATAACTGCAGAGACCATCATCCCAGCAATCTGCTTTGGAATGGTAACATTATTTTCCTTAAACATTTTATAGATAATTGTACTTGTACAACCAACGGGCTCCGCACGGTAGTACAATGGATCAGCCGTTTCAAAGTTAGCAATTCTGTGGTGGTCTACAACTGAAAGAATAGTTAAATCCTTAATATCAGCAACACTTTGCTGGAATTCATTATGATCGACCAGCATTACCTCTTGTGTTTCGTCACCAGCTTTTTCAATAATTCTCGGTGCATCTACATTAAAATAGTCCAGTGCGTATTGCGTTTCTTCGCTAGGTGTACCTAAAGCAACCGGCACTGTATTTTTACCTAATTCCTTTTGTAAGTATGCAAAGCTGATCGCAGCTCCAATTGCATCTGTATCGGGGTTTTGATGGCCAAAAACAAAAATTTCTGACATGGGTTTACTCACTCCTTCTATAATCATTCATTATTAATAATAACAAAAAATTGAAAAGAAACAACCGTTTTATCTATTCTTTATCATAAACTCCAGTTGCCTTCTCAAGACACGGAAAAATAACCAGCTGCATCCATATCAGCTGCAGCTGGTTAAGCTAGGCTATCAACGAGTGAGATAACCTTTGTAGTTAGTGACATGAAGAAGATTTTTAGCATTTGCTACCCGTTCCTCTGTTGGCGGGTTAATCCCATCCAATGGATAATCAAGCCCTAAATCATCCCACTTATATTTCCCCATAGTATGATAAGGTAAGATTTCGACCTTATCAACGTTGTTTAACTTCTGTATGTATTCGTCCAAGCGAATCAAATACTCATCGTAATCACTACGTTCTGGTACTAGAACATGGCGAATCCAAACTGGCTGATTAATCTCAGAAAGGTATTCTGCCATTTCCAAAATATTTTCATTTCCTAAGGAAGTCAGTTTTTTATGCTGTTCATTATCAATATGTTTGATATCGAACAAAATCAAGTCCGTATATTTCATTAATTCCTGGAATTGGCTGAAAAATGGTTCTTCCCTAGTAAATGGTTTACCGCAAGTATCTAATGTCGTATTGATTCCTTGTTCCTTGGCTTTTCTAAATAAATCAATTAGAAAATCCATTTGCAGCAAAGGTTCTCCTCCACTTACAGTAATTCCGCCCTTATCACCCCAGTACGAACGATATTTCAGTGCTTCCTGCAATACTTCATCTGTAGTAACAACTTTACCGCCGGAACCAATTTTCCATGTGTCCGGATTATGACAAAATTGGCATCTCATACGGCATCCTTGAGTAAAAACAATAAAACGGACACCAGGCCCGTCAACGGTACCAAAATTTTCTGTAGAATGGATTCTTCCTGTAACTGCTTCAGTCATATTTCTTCTCTCATTTCTTTAAAAAGTCGAAACCACACAAGCATTCTTAATAATGCCGGTCGATCCGCCAGTTCATTTTAAAAACCCGGAACAAAATTAATTATAAAATTGTCCCGGGCGATATCAATTAATTGTTTAAATTATAGTTTGTCATGTGAAGTTCTTGAAATAACATCTGCTTGTTGTTCAGGTGTCAAATCACGGAATTTCACGGCATATCCAGATACACGGATTGTAAGGTTAGGATATTTTTCTGGATTCTTTTGAGCATCCAATAATAGTTCGTTTGTGAATACGTTAACGTTCAAATGATATCCACCGTTGTCGAAGTATCCGTCCATTACGTTACGCAGGTTGTCAATTCTTGTAGAATCATCTTTACCTAGTCCGTTTGGATTGATTGTTTGTGTATTAGAGATTCCATCTAATGCACTTGTGTAGTCTAATCTTGCAGTTGAATTAAGAGAAGCTAACAAGCCATTTTTCTCACCTAGGAATTTACCGTCACGGTAGCTTGGGTTTGCTCCTGGAGCTAATGGTTTACCTGCACGGCGTCCATCAGGAGTATTACCAGTTGCTTTACCATAAACAACATTTGAAGTAATTGTTAACAATGAAGTTGTAGGTTTAGCATTGCGGTAAGTATGCTGACGCTTGATTTGAGTCATGAAGTACTCAAGAATCCAGTTTGCCATTGCATCTGCTTCTTCGTTGTCGTTACCGTAAGTTGGGAACTCATTTTGTGGAACATAATCCACAGCTAATCCATCTTCATCACGGATAACTTGAACATTACCATGTTTGATAGCCATTACTGAATCGGCAGCATGTGAGATTCCTGCGATACCTGTAGCAAAGGTACGTTGTAAATCACTTTCCATAAATGCCAATTGAGGTGCTTCATACGCATGTTTATCGTGCATGTAATGAATAACGTTCAATGTATTTACATATAATTCAGCTAACCAGTCCATGATATCTTTGAATTTATCCATGAAGTCATCAAATTCCAAAGTATCGCCAGTCATTGGACGGAATTTAGGAGCAACCTGCATTTTAGTCTTTTCATCTACCCCGCCGTTGATTGCGTAAAGAACTGCTTTTGCAAGGTTGGCACGTGCGCCAAAGAACTGCATATCTTTACCCATTACAGTTGCAGATACACAACATGCAATTGCGCAGTCATCAGAACCCCAGTTAGCACGTAGTAAATCATCATTTTCAAATTGGATTGAAGAACTTTGTTTTGCAATCTTAGATGCAAAGGTTCTGAATCCTTCTGGTAAATGAGAAGAATACAATACTGTTAAGTTTGGTTCTGGAGATGGTCCCATGTTTGTTAATGTATGCAGGATACGGAAATCACTCTTGGTAACTAATGAACGTCCGTCTAAGCCCATACCAGCAATCGATAATGTTGCCCAGATTGGGTATCCTGAGAATAATTGGTTGTATTCAGGTGTGCGAGCGAATTTAACCATACGCAATTTCATAATCAAATGATCAATCAATTCTTGTGCATCAAATTCAGTAATGACACCATTGTCTAAATCACGTTGAATATAAACATCAAGGAATGCAGAAACACGTCCGATAGACATAGCTGCACCATTTTGAGATTTAATAGCACCAAGATAACCAAAGTATAACCATTGGATTGCTTCTTGTGCATTTGCAGCTGGTTTAGAAATATCACAGCCGTAAGTAGCAGCCATTGTTTTCAAGTCAGCCATTGCTCTGATTTGTTCTGAAATTTCTTCTCTCAAACGGATAACATCGTCAGTCATAACTTTGTTACCAGTGTTGTTTAAGTCTTTTTTCTTTTCAGCAATCAGAAAATCCATACCATAAAGAGCGATACGACGGTAGTCGCCGATGATACGTCCGCGTCCATAAGCATCTGGAAGTCCAGTAATAATTTTATTTTTACGAGCAGCTCTCATTTCAGGAGTGTAAGCATCAAATACACCTTGGTTATGTGTTTTTCTCCACTCAGTAAAGATTTTTGTCATTTCATCATCAACTTCATAACCATTAGAAGTTAATGAATGATTAGCCATGTTGATCCCGCCGAAAGGCATGAATGCTTGTTTTAAAGGTACATCAGTTTGAAGACCAACGATTTTTTCTTCTTCTTCAATCAAGTAGCCTGGTGCATGTGACGTAATAGTTGCAGGAATATTGTTATCCATATCGTAAACGCCATTTTTCTCATGCTGTACTTCAAATAATTCCTGTAGTTTTGTCCACAATTTGTCAGTGCTCGGTGCGATTGGTTCTAAGAAACTGTCATCACCTGTATATTCTGTATAGTTTCTTTGGATAAAATCACGAGTGTCAACCGATGTTTTCCATTTTTCGCCTTTAAAGCCTTTCCATTGCTCCATGTTGTGCCTCCTTAGAATATGCTGTTAACAACTATAACAGCTTTATGTGACAAGTATAACACATCTCCTGATTTATGCAAGCCTTTACTTGTTATTATTTTATCTATTTATGGTATATTATAAAATAATTATGGATAACCCTTGATATATAAGGATTTTAATTTTGTGAACATTTTCACTTAATAGTTTTTTAATCATTTCTCATCTGTTTCTTTTGTTCTAAAAAACAGGCTCAACTGTACTAACACAGTCGAGCCTGTTTCTATTTTTTATAGAACAGTTTCATCTGGTATTTCCAGACTAACTAATTCATGAACTTCTATGATGCCTGTTTCCTCTTTTTCATTTATGAAAAATGAACCATTTGAAACACGGTCATTAATTGGAGCATCTGCAGAGTTAATCGTCAGACGGTTGCCTTTTTGAGTGAGAATCAACAGCTGCTGATTGGTCTCGGTTGTGCTTTCTCCCATATAAACTACTCTATGAGGATTGCTCTTCAACTCTCTAAGTACCATTAATCCACGTTTCGCACGACCTAGCTGATTTAATTCCTGTGCAAGCATCCGTTTCATACTGCCTCGCTGAGTTAAAATGGTGATAGGCGTATCTCCATTTTTATAAACAAGCAGGCCATTTACTACAAAATCATTTTCTTTCAGATTAATTGATTTCACTCCAGCAGCTTTTGCACCAACAACTGGTACTTCGGACAACGAGTAACGCAAACCAAAGCCGCGATGACTAACCAGGAAAACATCCCAGCCAGAGGGTTCAGCTACTTTGCAGACATTCACCAGCTCATCATCTTCTGACTTCAGTTTCATACAGGAAACCGGACGGCTGCGATACGTGCGCCAAGGTTCAAACTCAGTCATTTTAGTCTGCTTAATCATGCCTTCTTTAGTAATGAAAACAAATGCGGCGTTTTCATCTAGTGTTTTATACGGATAAACAGCAATGATGGATTCATCGATTGCCATTCCCCCAATCGTTTGAGAAATATGTTCGCCGATGTCTTTCCAGCGCAAATCAGATAACTCGTGAATCGGACGGTAAATGACGTTAGCCTTATTCGTAATCAGCAGAATATGATCCAGCGTGTTGACCTCGCCGACGAAGATTGGAAAATCGCCTTCCTTCATCCCCAGCTCTTCTGGTTTAGAAGCAGCATACGAGCGTAAACTACTGCGTTTGATATACCCTTCTTGAGTTACTGAAACAACGACATCTTCTTGTGCAATCAGAACTTCTGTCTCAATCTTAATTTCTTCGATTTCATCTTCAATCTTAGTCAGGCGGTTGGAAGTATATTGTTTTTTCACTTCTCTCAGCTCTTTTTTCATGACAGATAACAAGGTTTTTTCATTATTCAGAATTTCATTTAAGCTCTGAATTTCCTCGTTTAATTCCTTTGCTTCTGCTTCCAGCTGTGTAATATCTGTGTTTGTTAAGCGATACAGCTGTAAGGTGACAATTGCTTCAGCCTGAGCTTCAGAAAATGCATAGGTCTCTACTAGATTATCTTTTGCATTTTTCTTATCTTTACTTCCTCTAATTGTAGCAATTACCTTATCCAGAATAGAAAGGGCTTTTATTAGACCGTCAACAATATGCTGGCGTTTCTTAGCCTTCTCAAGCTCAAAACGGCTGCGATTGGTAATCACTTGCTTTCTATGTGTGATGTAGCTTTCTAAAATGCGCAGCAGACCTACCTGATGCGGCGTCATCTTATCGATTGCAACCATATTGAAGTTATAGTTAATCTGTAGCTCAGTATTTTTGAAAAGGTAGTTAAGAATTCCTTCTGCATTTGCATCTTTTTTTAATTCAACTACCATTTGCAGCCCTGTCCGGTCAGTCTCATCTCTCACTTCAGCAATTCCATCGATTTTTTTACTTAAACGGATTTCATCGATTTTTTTCACCAAAACAGCCTTATTTACCTCATAAGGAATCTCAGAGATGATAATTTGCTGTTTACCACCCTTTATATCTTCAATTCTGGTTTGTGAACGGAGAATTACTTTGCCCTTGCCCGTTTCGTAAGCCTTTTTAATTTCTTCTTTTCCCTGCAAAATTCCCCCAGTAGGAAAATCTGGACCAGGGATATATTCCATAATTTTTGCCAGTGAAGCATTGGGATGGTCAATAAGGTATATTGTTCCATCGATGACTTCCATTAAATTGTGAGGTGGAATCTCAGTTGCATATCCTGCAGAAATCCCAGTTGAACCATTCACAAGCAGATTGGGAAACTTCGCCGGTAAAACAGTTGGTTCCTTTTCTGTATCATCAAAATTCCAAACGAAATCTACGGTTTCTTTCTCAATATCCCGCAGCATTTCTCCACTAAGCTTCGATAAGCGGGCTTCTGTATAACGCATTGCAGCAGGTGGATCGCCATCCATGCTCCCGTTATTCCCATGCATTTCGATAAGAACTTCTCTTAACTTCCAATCCTGGCTCAGGCGCACCATGGCTTCATAAATACTGCTGTCGCCATGAGGATGATAGTTCCCCATAATATTTCCTACTGACTTCGCTGATTTTCTAAAGCCTTTATCAAACGTATTGCCGTCCTTATTCATCGAATACAGGATTCTTCTTTGTACGGGCTTTAGCCCATCTCGAATATCCGGCAATGCACGTTCCTGAATAATATATTTGGAATAGCGGCCAAATCGGTCGCCCATTACTTCTTCAAGAGTCAGTTCCTGAATTTCCTGACGTTCTTCCAAAACCGTCACTCCTTTGCAAGGTTTGAGACTTGGGCATCATTCCTGTCTCTTTCTTTGTTCTATTTTCAACTAAACCAAATGTCAAACTGGTTTTTTTGATGCTAAACATTTTTGGTTCAATTCATTTAATCTGCTGTTAGTTCTTCTTTTACTTCACAGAAGCCATTAAGACAACAGCTCTTCTATCGTCGCTGTAAGTACCCGTTTATCCTTATCTTTAAACAGAAAACCCATCGATTATAAATCTAGTGAAATTTCTTCAAAAACCGGTTCTTCTGATTTCGCTGCTGGCTCAGGCTGTGCTGCAATAGCTGTTTCATCCTCTTGCTTATCAAGGATGCTGCCTTCCTCCTCTAAGGTAAACTGAACATGTTTCTCAATCCACTCACGTCTTGGCGCTACTTTATCCCCCATCAGGGTAGTAACCCGACGTTCCGCTTTGTCATCTTCATCGATTTTCACTCGAATCAAGGTTCTTGTTTCAGGGTTCATCGTTGTTTCCCACAACTGGTCTGCATTCATTTCACCCAGCCCTTTATAACGCTGAAGCATATAACCTTTTCCGATTTTCTTTGTTGCCAATTCTAATTCTTCATCTGTCCAGGCATATTCCATTATTTCTTTTTTTCCAGAACCTTTTGATACTTTATACAATGGCGGTAATGCAATATATACTTTACCAGCTTTAATCAACTGCTTCATATAACGGTAGAAAAATGTTAACAGCAGCACTTGAATATGGGCTCCGTCCGTATCCGCATCGGTCATTATGATTACCTTATCATAGTTGCAGTCTTCAACTGAAAATTCTGCCCCCACACCTGCACCGATGGTGTAAATCATTGTATTAATTTCTTCATTTTTTAGAATATCCTGCATCTTGGCTTTTTCAGTATTTAATACTTTTCCGCGTAGCGGCAGGATCGCCTGAAACTTCCGGTCACGTCCCTGTTTAGCGGAGCCTCCAGCAGAATCTCCCTCCACTAGATACAATTCATTTCTTTTAGGATTGCGGGATTGAGCAGGCGTTAGCTTACCAGAAAGTAGTGATTCTTTTTTCTTTTTCTTACCGTTCCGGCTTTCTTCTCTGGCTTTCCGGGCAGCTTCACGAGCCTCCCGAGCTTTAATTGCCTTACGAATCAACATCTGACTTAGATCGTTGTTCTCCTGAAGATAGAAGACCATCTGCTCGCCTACTGCTGTATCTACGGCATTTCTTGCTAATGGTGTTCCCAGCTTTTCTTTTGTCTGACCTTCAAACTGAAGCAGATTTTCAGGAACTCTGATAGATAAAACAGCTGCTAGGCCTTCACGGAAATCACTACCTTCAAGATTTTTGTCCTTTTCTTTCAAAAGCCCCACCTTGCGGGCGTACTCGTTATACGCTTTCGTCATAGACGTCTTCATTCCCACCTCATGGGTTCCGCCGTCTTTTGTTCGAACATTATTTACAAAGGACAATACGTTCTCTGAAAAACCATCATTATATTGATATGCCAGCTCTACCTCAATACCATCTTTCTCTCCGGAAAAATAGACCACTGGAGTAAGGACATCCTTTTCTTCATTTAGATAGTCAACAAATTCCTTGATTCCTTCTTCATAATGAAAGACTTCTTCCTTTGTTTCCTCTTCTCTTAAATCCTTTAGAACGATTTTAACACCCTTCAAAAGAAACGCTGATTCCCGTAAGCGTCCAGCCAATGTTTCATAAGAGAACTTAATAGTCGAAAAAATCTTTTCATCTGGTAAAAATGTTACAGTCGTTCCATTCTTTTTTCGTGTTTTTCCAATTTTTTTCAAGGTGCCAACTGGCTTTCCGCCATTTTCAAAGCGTTCCATGTACTCGACACCGTCTCGAACAATACGAACCTCCAGCCATTTAGAAAGTGCATTAACCACACTTGCCCCTACGCCGTGAAGTCCGCCAGATGTTTTGTATCCTCCCTGGCCGAATTTTCCGCCGGCATGGAGCACTGTAAATATCACTTGAACAGTCGGGATACCAGATGCATGCATACCAACCGGCATACCACGTCCAGAATCTTCTACTGTCAAGCTATTATCTTTATTAATCGTTACTCTAATTTCATCACCATATCCGGATAATGCTTCATCTACCGCATTATCAACAATTTCATAGACTAAATGGTGTAGTCCTCTACTGTCAGTAGACCCGATGTACATTCCCGGGCGCTTACGAACAGCTTCCAGTCCTTCTAATACTTGGATGGAAGAATCGTTATATTCATTGTTTACTTTTTTCACCAAAGAAAAAACTCCTTATACTTGGATTTCTCGCAGCTTCAGCCACATCATTACAATGATACTCTAAAAGCTCTCAAAAAAAAAGAGCTTTCCTAGGTTGTGCTTAAAAATACCAGTGACGAATTTTTTTAGAAATTTTTCTGTCCCTCTGCTTCAGAAATACTCGCTTATTCCATTATAAGCTATGCTTTCTTTTTGGTTTTCACAAAAAATCTCAAAAATTCGGATTTCACTGTCTTTTTCAGCTACACCTAAATAGGCAGCTCTTTCTTAATAATATACGTAAAGTCATTAAGAAGACATTTTTGCTAGCTCTATTTTAATGCATCGATTCATGATAATATCATTTCGTCCAGCATTTTTCAATAGTTCAGCTGCTTCTTCACTTTCCAAGCCCAATTGTGCCCAGAAAACACCTGCATCTGTTTGCAGAAATTCTTCGGCGACCTCTGGCAGGAATTCACTTCTTCTGAAAACGTCTACGATATCAATTTTTCCCGGAACAGACTGTAAATCCTTATAAACCTTTTCGCCGAGAATCTCCTGCCCCTCAAGAACAGGATTAACTGGAACTACTGTGTACCCTTTATCCTGAAGCAGTTTTGCGATTTGATAACTGGTCCGCTCTTCTTTATTGCTCAAGCCGACAACGGCAATTCGCTTAGTTTCTCTTAAATAAGAGAAAATTTGTTCATCTGACGGATTCTGAAATGTCATGATTGATCCACCTTTCCATTACTTCATCTTTCTCTATTCTATCATTAAATATCAAAAAAATCTGTTTTATACGTTAGATTGACTATGCCGCTACAATCGTCAGTCCTTCCAGTTTTCTGAAAGCCATTAAGAATTCATGATTGTTTGGAAAAATCTTTCATGATAAAATGAAGTCTAGTTTGAATAAAAGAAAGGGGCGTACACATGAAGCTGGTACTATTACTGTTCATCGCCTATTTATTAGGATCTATTCCTTCCGGGGTATGGATCGGGAAATTATTTTTTAATAAAGACATTCGTGAATATGGTAGTGGAGGAACAGGAACAACCAATACCTTTAGGATTTTAGGAAAAAAAGCAGGAATCGTTGTTTTACTAATGGATATTTTAAAAGGAACACTAGCTACTAGTCTGCCAATGATATTTTCGATAGCTGTCAATCCATTAATATTTGGGGTAGCCGCTGTATTAGGACATACCTTTCCGATTTTTGCTAAATTTAAAGGAGGAAAAGCTGTTGCAACCAGTGCAGGGATGATACTAGCCTATAATCCTTTGTTTTTCCTTTATTCTGCAGCAATTTTCGTTATTTCTCTCTTCATTTCCAGTATGGTTAGCGTCACTAGTATGGTCAGTGCGGTATTGATTACCTTATCAACTATCTTTTTACCTTATATTTTTCCACAAATATTACCACAATTTGATTGGCTGCTGACAGCCATTGCTGCTGGCTTGACTATCTTCATTTTCATCCGCCATAAAGACAACATTGGCCGAATCAAGAATGGAACAGAAAACAGAGTGCCTTTCGGGCTTAACGCAAAAAAAGAAAAATAATTATAAAAAAAACCAGAGACAAGCTGCTAAAATAGCTTGTTTCTGGTTTTTTGATACATTCAGCTGCTTATGTCTTATTTTACTGGTTCTAGAATATTTTGTGTTGGTGGAAATTCCTAAAGGAAAACCCACCAGCACTTTTTTGAGTATTCAAACACAAAAACGGATAAAATGAAAGCGGCCAGAACCACAAATTGATGGTTTTACAGAAGGATTGAACAACAAAATGAAAGACATCCAGCGAGCAGCTTATGGGTATCGCAACTGCTATCATTTTCGTTCACGTATTTACCTTGTTCAAGGTCTTTTTTTCTCAAAATTAAAAGGAGATACGCAACCAATAGCTCTGCAGCTATAGAAGCAAAGCATAATGAACTTATAGGCTTAGCTGCACAAATCATTGGCAGCGGTCCTCCTAGTTCTAAAAAGGAACTTGAAACAAAACCAGAATACCTCTGATTTTGTTTCAAGCTCTACAAGTTTATTCGGTTTTTGTCCTACCAACACAATTGTCATGAAACCATTGTCATTGTACTCAGCTGCAAAGTTGCTTATTCAACGATTATTTTACACCAATCGTATAATCTGTTTTAAATAACTTGTTTGCTGCTAAACGATTGATGCCGAATTTATCAATTAGCTGTCCATTGCTTTCCACAGTATCTGCAATTCCGCACCATGGTTCAATACAGACAAACGGTGCTTCAGTAGCATACGGTGACCAAATCCCGACAAAAGGCATATTCGTATAGCTTAAAGAAATTCCTCGCTCGCCTTTGTCGCTTTGGATAATCACCTTGTTTGCTCCAGGTGTTTCAAAAATAAGCGCGTCGTTCACAAACAGTTCCCGACTTAAATCAAAAGCCGCACTTGTCTGTCCCAATGTTTTATTTTCTAAATCAAGATAAGGTCCAGAAAGCGGAATTTGAATACGGTCCTCATTTGGTTCCAAAGAAAAATAGTAGTCGGTTAAATCCAAATCCTTTTCTAAAGGCACATTAAATGCGGGATGTCCCCCGACAGAGAACAGCATTTCTTCTTTCCCCGTGTTCTCTACCTGATAAGAAACCTTGATGCCCTTATCTTCAAGCTCGTAAGTGATAACTAGTTCGAAATCAAATGGATAGACCTTTCTTGTCTCGTCATTGCTTTTTAACGAAAGAGAAACCAGACCATCGCCTTGTTCAAGGACTTCAAAGTCTTTATCTCTTGCAAAACCATGCTGGCCCATCGGATAGACCTTATTCTGATAGGTATACCGATCATCCTTAAGTCGCCCGACAAATGGGAAAAGAACTGGTGCGTGTCTACCCCAGAAGGCAGGATCAGCCTGCCAGATATATTCTGTATTGGTTTCTTTGCTTTGTAAACTCACTAGCTCAGCACCCGCTTCAGCAATTGTCGCTTTCAATTTCTCATTTTCAATGACGATTGTCATATCTCATCCCTACTTCCGCTTTTTATCTAATTCTTTAATGAATTGCTTATTCAAAATCTTTAGGTATGTTCCTTTCATTCCCAGGGAACGTGATTCAATAATACCTGCTGATTCCAGTTTTCTCAGCGCGTTCACAATCACAGAACGAGTAATACCGATTTCATCGGCAATGCTGGATGCCGTCAAGCGGCCTTCTTCTCCATCAAGAGCTTTAAATATTGCCTGGACAGCCTTCAATTCGCTGTAAGACAACGTATTCACTGCCATTTGAACCGCAGTTGCACTGCGAACCTCAGCCTCAATACTACGGGACTGCTGATACAAAATCTGCATACCAACAACCGTTCCGCTGTATTCTGCTAATACTAGATCCTCATCTGTAAAAGAACCTTCCATCTTCGCCAGGATGATTGTTCCCAGCCGCTCGCCGGCACCAAAAATAGGGATGATTGTTGTTAGGCCATTGGGATATTCTGCCCGCAACTCAATAGGAAAGGCCGTCAGATCACTATTGATTTGAATATTTGATTCTGTTTTCTGCAAGACACCTACAGCATCTGTATAGCTTTGAGGAAATTGTTTTTCTTCAAACATATGCTTCACTCGGGCATTGTTCACATCTAGTTTTTCATTGTAGCCCAGCAATTCACCATTGCTGCTGATAATATAGGCGTTACTCACTAAGATATCTCCGAGAATTGTTGCCATTTTACCATAAGGTAAATCAGCCTCCAAATCAAACGTATTCTTCTGTTGAAGCAAGCGGTTAATCTGACGTGTCCGTTCCAATAAAGTTTCCATAATTCTACCCCTTTTCCTGCTTATACTTATAAGATGTAACGACTTAAATCTTCATTTTGCGCAATGTCATTTAGTTTTTCGTTTACGTATGCTTCTGTAATGGTTATTTCCCCCATCTGCATATCAGGAGCTTCAAACAACAGCTCTTCCAGTAAACGTTCTAAAATCGTGTGGAGTCTTCTGGCACCGATATTATCTGTTTCCCGATTTACTGTAAACGCAATATGAGCAATTCGCTCAATCGCCTCCTTAGTAAAGGTTACAGTAACATTCTCTGTGCCAATCAATGCAATATACTGCTTGATTAAAGCGTTGTTCGGTTCCGTTAGGATACGTACAAAATCCTCTGCTGTTAAGTCTTCCAGCTCTACTCTAATAGGAAAACGCCCTTGAAGCTCTGGAATCAAGTCACTCGGCTTCGCCAAATGGAAAGCGCCAGAAGCGATGAATAAAATATGGTCGGTTTGAATGACTCCGTATTTTGTATTCACCTGAGAACCTTCAACTATTGGTAAAATATCTCTTTGAACGCCTTCTCGTGATACTTCACCAGAATTTTGCTGATTCTTTGTTGTGATTTTATCAAACTCATCGATAAAAATAATCCCGCTGGATTCTGCCAGCTTAATCGCTGCACTATGAATATCAGCATCGTTAACAATTTTGGCAGACTCTTCCTTAACTAGAAGCTCCTGTGCTTCCTTAACTGTAACAGTGCGGTCCACTTTTTTCCTCGGAGACAGTGCACCTAAAGTTTCACCCAAATCAATCCCCATCTGTTCCATTCCAGAATTCATCATCGGCATTGTTTTCTTTGGTTCATCAATTTCAATCGTTACTTCACGCTGATCCAGAAGTCCGCGTTCCAACTGATCCAAAACGGTTTTTCGATTGACCTTGATTTCTTCAGTAACCTCTTCCTGTGTTTCTTCAGGCTGTTGTCCCGCGCTAAACATTTTCATCATTTGATCAAACTGATTGCCGCTTGCCTGCTTTTGTTCTTTTTTGATTCCAGGAACCAGCGCTTTAACCAAACGCTCATTGGCTTTTCGCAAAGCTTGTGCGTATACGTTACTATACTGTTGTTTTTCAACAATTTTAATTGCATTTTCGACTAAATCACGAACCATTGATTCCACATCGCGGCCCACATAACCAACCTCAGTGAATTTCGTTGCCTCAACCTTAATAAACGGCGCATTGACAATCGTCGCCAGTCGTCTGGCTATCTCCGTCTTACCTACACCAGTCGGTCCAATCATCAGCAGATTTTTGGGTGTGACATCCTGCTGCATTTTTTCATCCAGCTGCAGCCGACGATAACGGTTTCTAAGAGCTACTGCCACTGATTTTTTAGCATTTGTCTGCCCAACGATATACTCATCCAGCTCTTTCACGATTTCTCTTGGTGTTTTATTTAATTCTTTCATACTATTTATCCCTCATTTATATTTCTTCTACAATAATATTGTGGTTCGTAAATACGCAGATATCCGCAGCAATATTCAGTGCATTTTCTGCAATTTCCTTAGCTGACATCTCTTTGTCTCCATAATGCTTCATTGCTCGAGCAGCAGACAGCGCAAAATTTCCGCCCGAACCGATAGCCAAAATCCCATCATCTGGAGTAATAACTTCTCCTGTTCCGGAAACCAGCAGCATCTCTTTTTTGTTCATTACAATCAGCATTGCCTCCAGCTTTTGCATAGACTGCTGCGTCCGCCATTCCTGAGCCAGCTCAACTGCGGCTCTAGTTAGATTGCCGTTGTATTCATTTAGTTTTCCTTCAAATTTTTCTTCTAAAGTAAAGGCATCCGCCACACTACCGGCAAAACCAACAACAACTTCATCGTTGTAGATTCTACGCACTTTCTTTGCCGTACCTTTCATAACGACAGATTCGCCCATCGTTACCTGACCATCTCCGGCCATCGCAAATTTTCCATCTTTTTCAACAGCACATATGGTTGTTGAATGAAATTGTGATTCTACCATGCTACATCCTCCTGGTTATCGTTACTCATTCATAGTTTTTGATGATTTTATAATTTAATGAATGCAAGATTCTATTTATTCTAATGTTGAAATTATCTGTCGCTCCAAGCTTTTCAAAGACAAATTATTCAGCTTGCTTATACTACAAAAATCAAGTATAACAACGTACATGTTATTTTTATGACAACAAACCTTACGAACGCTTCCTTAGTTACTCTCCGCCTAGTGAACGGCAAAGTATATTTTCATACAAAGAACATATACTATTAAGATTTGCTCTACGCCCGCGGATGAAAATTTCGGTAGTTTTTTTGAAGACTTTCTCTGGTGACATGAGCATAAATTTGTGTAGTCGATAAATTAACATGCCCTAAAAGCTCTTGAACCGTCCGCATGTCCGCTCCATTATTTAACAGATGAGTAGCAAAGGTATGCCGCAGCATATGCGGGTGAATATCCATATTCAGACTACTCTTTTTTATCAGCTGGTTTAAAACATACTCAATCCCTGTTGGTGTAATAGGGTCTCCCCGATGATTCACAAAGATATAGGCGTGCTCCTTACCATATTTCTCCATCAAAGGTTTTCGGCCATTCTCCAGATAAACAGTCAGAGCATCTGCAGCAAAAGAACCAAAAGGAACATATCTGTCCTTATCTCCTTTTCCGGTGATAAATAACGTGCTCATAGGAAAATCCACTCTTTCCAACGTGAGTGACGCACATTCACTAAGTCGAAGCCCAGTGCCATATAAAACTTCCAGCAATGCCAGATTTCTCAATTCCAGCGGTTTGTCTCCCTGTGCTGCTTCAAAAAGCTTGTCCATTTCCTTTTCATAAAAAAAACGAGGCAGCTTCTGCTGTTTTCTTTTCAAATGAACATAGGAAAACGGATTTTCAGTTATTTGTTCATTTTTCAGTAAAAATTGATAAAAGGTTCGTAGGCTGGCAACTTTACGCCCGACAGAATTTCTACTGTACTCTTCATCGTACAAAACACCTAAATAAGTACGTACATCCAAATGATCTATTGAAAGATAATCCTCATTTCCGGATTCCTTTAGAAATGCCAGAAAATGAGTTAAATCATTCTCATAAGCAATTTTTGTCTTATCAGAATATCCTTTCTCAACTAGTAAATAATTGAAAAATAATTCAATCCACTTCTTATCCATGAAACCCCCTCCAGCAATTACACTGTAACTTTAGCATAACCAAAATTAAAAAACAAATGAATTGTCAGAATTTAATCAATATTTCTAAATTTGTTCACAATTCATAATTTTTTCTAACGTTAGCAGGTTCTTCTTGCCAAAATAAAGAACCCCGAAACATTGTTCAGGGCTCTAAGGAAAGCTGTTTATTCATGATATTATAACAGCTATTCCTGATAGCTAATTTTTATTTGCCGTTTTTTTATGTCTTCAAGAAATTGCTCTCGATTAACGGTTAGACGATCAATAGTAACCATCTTTTTTCCATTAGATAAGAGACTAAGCTCATGTTTTAGTCCCATAGAAGCATAGTCAATATCTGCAAATGTCAGTCGGCGTTCCTTCTTTACAGAGTATCTTATCGTGATTTCTTCATTTTTCACATAGATGCGCCATCTTTTGGCTGCAAGCATACCAACAAAACCTATTAAGGCAAAAATTAAAAAGAAATACAGATGCCCATAGGTAGCACTTTGATTTCCAAATAGTTTAACTAGTAAGAAAAGGATAAAAAATCCTAATCCACAATAAATCATCATTTTCAATACAAGTATTAATCCATAAGGAATTGTCAATTCATAAGAACGCATGCTTTCACTCCAATTTTTATGGTTTTCGTTTATTTATTTACTACATCTTTTGTTCCATTAAAAAATAACTAAAAACTATCAAAATAACAATGCTTGTGATAGTTTCTGACTATTCATGCTTCAAAAGTGTCCCTCTTTTAAGATGAGGCAAATAAATAACTTTTAAATTATCTCCTTTTTCAATTGACTTAGCAGAATAAAATCTTAGTCGAATTGTTTGATTTGTTTGCTCGTCTTTGATTGTAACAATTTTTGGGAATTTTCTATCACTTGTTCCAGCAGAATTTAATGCGATACCCTCAACTATCTGGTATTTTCCAGTTAAAATATTAGGGAAATCAAAAATTCCAGGAATTATAAATTCTACAAACATCACAGTCATCCAAATAAGAAATAAAATCTTTATTATCATATTTGTTTTCTTTTCATATTTCTTCATGAACTTCTGCTTGGCAGGTATCGCATCCTTATAACTGATAAAGTATTCATTTTTAATTATTTTCATGCATCCTTTAACACTAATTATTATAAAAGTAACAATCAATCCATATATAATTAGTAAATAACCAATACTCATTCAATAACCCCTGTTTTATAAAATATTTTTTGCTCTACCTGTCTCAAGATGTGATAAACACGAATTAAATTACTCCCCATATTGTTGCTTGTAACTATCAGGCAAATCCTTCCAAAGCTCAGCTGGTATACGATTACTATCGATTATTTCATCAGCAAAGGTATGTTTGGTCCAACTATCTCCTTCATTCGTCCAATAAAAAAGACCTAAACCACCACTATATACCCAAACGATATCTTCATTATCTCCCCAAGAAAGAATAAAACGATCTCGCTTTCTAAAATAATCATTTGCTTCATAAGTCGTTGTATCTCCGCTCCCTTTTTCCCACACATTAAACGAATAACCAGGTACTTCAGCCTCATCTTCTGTATTTACTTGAAGCAGCTCATATTTCCCGGAAGGAGAACTATTGACAGAAAAGACTTCCTCACTTCTTGAATCTTGTGCAGGATTGAAAAGATACAAAACCACTAAAAAATAACCAGCTGTCAACAACCCAATAACACCTAAGGTCCCAAGAGCTATTTTAATTATAGTTTTCATTTGCGCTCCTTTTCCAGCTTCGATTTGCTTACTAATATCAATGTTAATATCGTTGAAGGAACGTCATCATCATAAAAATTGCTAAGAATATGGACATCTTCTACTCTATAATACATCTGAAATCAAAAGCTCAAATTGATAGTAGTTAATCAAAAACATTGTTTTCTAGTAAAAAGAAGAACAAACAATCTACTAATCTGTTCTTCTTTTAGTTCATCTTTACCTTTAGTCTTCAGAATTTTGATAAGCTCCTATATGAGAATTGGGATAATAATAGAGTTCTAAAAAATCCCCTTTATGAATTGTTTTATCTCCATAAAAGCTAACATGGATAATTTCTCCAGTTTTATCATCTTTAATTTTTATTGCACGTACTTTATTTGTCTCTTTTCCGGTGGATTGATTAACTGCTGGTCCTGAAATAGCGATGTATTTCTTTTCTAAAACATAAGGCAAATCCTTAATTAGATTCACACCACCAGAAAGAACAACTAAACATAAAACTAAAAAGACAAGATATACCCCTGTTGTCATTATTCGGCCATATTTACTGACAAAATCTTTCGTTGAAGAAACTGCCCTTTCAGGAGTAAATAACACCCCACCTCTAAAATATTTTACTGATAGAAAAATCAATACGATAAATGTTGCTATTGTAACCACAAAATTACGATAATATAGATAATTATTCATTATTTTTCCTTTTTTTATCCTAGGCACTTGATATATTCTTTTAATAGTTTGTATTTACCGAATATTTTTCGTATACCTTAGCAATCGAGAATTCTTATTCACTTTTTTTATGGGTTAATATTTTACCATAATAAGTATCTCCAGATTTTTGATAAGTAAGATGCTGAATTTTTACATAATCCCCCTTTTTCATGCGATTCGAATACAAAATAATCTTTATTTCCTCACCATTTACTGTTTTTACAACTATCTTCTTTCTTGAAGGAGAAGCACCATAATTTGCATCCTTTAATAGTCTGCCTTCTACTTCTGGCAAATTTCCTGTAACAATATTCGGAATATCTCGTGCTACAGGAATAATTAGCGTCCACCATATATATGGGGAAAGAAATAAAAGTGCTAATTTCAGAAAAATATTAAGTTTGTGCATATTCTTTTTCTGTTGTTCTGTTGCCTTTTTCGTTGGATATAGCAGTTCTTTTCTTTGAGCTATTTTAATGTATCCTGATATAAATAATATTGAGAAGAAAAGTGAACTTAGTACAGATAGAATTATCATTATTCTAGACACTCCTCACTTTGCTCGTTCATTCTTTTAATTATTGATTCCTTTAGGTATTCGTATATATCCCCTACTGCTGAGTTACTAATTTCTTCTTGTAAACCATCTATAAAGTTGCCCAGTAATCCTTTAAAAATTGTTTTCCAGCTCATTTTGTGTCCGTGGTTAATCATTCTTGTAATACCACTTTTAAAAACAGCTACCATACTATTTCTTCCTTTGTTTATGCCGCTAATTTCTAACAAATATTTACTAGGAATAATCTTATCAAAGACACCTCCGAGTATCCCACCTATTCCACCAGAAATAAGTGAACTCTCAAAAATATCAGAGGAGCTATAGTCTGTGCCTTCATATTTGTTAGATACTAGCATAGAAGTAGCATTACTAGATATACCACCTACAACACCAGCTGTAATAGCAGTTACTGTTGTACTTGCAGCAAATAATATAGGAGCAGCTACAGTGGTTGCCCCAGCAAGTGCTCCACCAGTAACTGCTCCTATATAAGCAGATGGTTTTGACCACTCTAGTTTTTCACCTTTAACAACATTGTCTACATTTTTCACTACATCTACTGCAAGTTGAGATACTCCTCCAACAACTCCTCCAACAAGTGCTCCTATTCCAACGGCAGCTAAGAATCCTAAATTTCCATCTCTATCCACATATTTCATTGGTTGGTTCCAAACATACACATATGGATTTAATGTTTGAGGGGTCTCTGCAAATCCCTTAATATTATCCTCACTAATAAACCGCCCTTGCTCTTGATTATAATACCTCGCCTGTGCATAGTTCAGTCCGCTGATTTCATCCTGCTGATAACCAGTAAAACCAAAGACACCCGCTTGGCTTTGCTGCGCTACCCCAAACTCGTCATAGGCAAACAGCTCTTGGCTGCCACCAGCTGTCAATTGACGTAACGGACTGCCTAGCTCATCCAGCAGAAACTGCTCTTCCCCATCCATTGCCAATAATTGATTATCCCATAAATAGCTTTCTGTGTCTTCATTGACTTTTCGTTCCAATAGATTGTTGTAAGGCTTTGTCAAATCCAACACATACTGAATTTGCTTCAACGGCTCATCTGCTTTTACAATTGTCTGTCCTACACGATTCCGCAGTCCATTATAGTCATACGTGGCTTCTCCAACCGTTGGTTGAATGACCTTCGTCATCATATTTGTTGCATCGAACTCAAAAGATTTATGCAGGTGGTTATCTAATAATTCTTCCACTAGATTTCCCCGCTTATCATAACGCATAGTGCGACTTTGATTTGGCTGTTCTTGGTGTATCAATTGATTTAACGCATTGTACGTATAGTGTGTCGTTTGGTCTTTTTCACTTTTAGCAATGCGGTTGCCAAAGGCATCATACGTATATCTTCTGAGAGAATCTCCGTCTTTTTGAACCTCTGTCAATCGCTGTAAGGGGTCATAGTGATACAGGAACTGACCACTTTCCTCTAACAGTCCTTTTCTCTGCTTCTCAATGTGAGTTTTATTCCCTGCTTCATTGTAGTGATACTGATAATGCTCTAATACCTCGCCATGCTGCTGATGAACCAGCTCGGTCAATTGATACGCTGCATCATACTGATAAGAAGACGTAAGCCCAGCCGGCTGCTGCTTCTCAATCAGCTGACCACGTTCATTGTACCGATACGTATATTCTTGCTGGTCACTGCGTAATCTTGTTAGCTTACTTGAAGAATCATAGGTATAGGCGGCTTCTTTGCCGTCCGGATAGATAAGCTTGGTTCGATTCCCTAATGCGTCCCATTCATAGCGAAGCTGTTGGTCATCCGGGGTGGTCAGTTGTAAAATTCGGCCTAACGCATCCAGTTCCATCGTTGTTTTGCCCAGCCAGTCCTGCACTGCTACTAACTGCCGCAATTCATTGTATTGAAGCTGCACCTCTTTGCCGTCATCATAACGAATGGCGTTCATGCGTCCTGTCTCTGTGTAGGAAAGACGTGTATGGAACCCGTCCTTGTCAATCTTTTCAATTAAATGATTCTCTTCATCATAACGATAGCTTTCTTCGTTGCCGAGCGCATCAATAACTTGTGTCACATTCCCTAGAAGATCATAGTGATACATAGTTCTGCGATTCAATTGTTGAGCTTCTGTATAGTCTTTATCAATAGTCGGCTGTTCCATCTGAATCAGATTTCCTACTTCATCATAAGAATAGCTGGTAACATTTCCTAATGCATCCCTAACCTGTGCTAGCTCTCCCGTAGGAAGATAATCGTACTCAGTAATGGCTCCTGTCTCATCCTGAAACAGAACAACTCTGCCAGCTTCATCATAGCTGAATTTCTTCGTATGCCCAAGCGGGTTTGTAATAGCTGTTATTTGATTGAGTCGATCATAGCTGTAGTGGGTTGGACCTTGCATTCCTACTTGTTTTTCTATGACATTTTCATTGTTGTCATAGGTATACTGAATCGTCTCTCCCGCCGGGTACTGAACGGTTTTCAGCTTCCCACCTGGATAATAGTCGTAGGTCGTCACTCCACCGTTCGGATCCTCGACGGCTGCCACTTTTCCTAATGCGGTATACGTAAACCGCGTCTTGTGTCCTAATGGGTTCACTTGTTCCACTAGCTGTCCTATAGCATCATAACGAAAAGCGGTTGTCTGCCCTTTACTATCCATAATTGACGCGATTTTCCCAGAACGATCATACGTGTAGCGTGTTTCATGACCCGATGCATCGACTACTTTAGTTGGGCGATTTAATGCATCATAACGAAAGCTTCTTGTAGATTGACTAGGTCCAACAATTTCCAACGGATTACCCACTGCATCATAAGTAACCATAGTACTATGCCCGAGAGCATTAGTTGTTTTCACCAGCTGATTCAGTTGATTATATTGAAAAAGTGTTTCAGCCCCATTGGGCTGTCTAATCTTAGAAATATTCCACATCAAATCATACTCAAGCTCCGTTATTCCGCCACGTGAGTTGACAACTTTTTCAATTTTTCCTAAATTATTATATTCCTGTATAGTGAGTGTACCGTCAAAATCTTTTATCTGTGTGATTTTGTTGATTTCATTATAGGTGTATTCTCTAGTGGCTCCAGCGGCATTGGTAATCGTTAACAGATTTCCTTGCTCATCATAGCTATACTGGCTGTCATTTCCGTTCGGATCAGTGGTTTGGATGACTTGATTGCGTTCATCGTACACATAATGTGCCAGACTGCCATTCGGTTGCCCAATAGTCTGGATATTCCCTCGTTCATCGTAGGTAAAGGTTAACTGACTGCCATCTGGCTGTCGTACTTCAATCGGTCGTTTCTGCTCATCGTAACGGATACTGGAGGTATGATTTAACGGATTTTTTACCTCGACCAGTTGGTTGTCTTCATAGCAGAAGCGGAATGTTCCGCCATTCGCTTGTCTGATTTGGATTGGATGGTTCTGTTCATCGTACGTAAGGGTGACCGTTTCGCCCAAAGCGTTGGTGATATTCGTTTGATTGCCTCGTTCGTCATAACTGTATTGCGTCTTGTTCCCCCGCTTATCCGTAAAGGCTACTAACTGATTCTGTCCGTTATAGACACTGACTTCTTCCCCATCTGCATAAACCGCTCGAGTGTTTCGATACTGCTTATCCCGATAATAGGTGACTTGGTTGCCGTTTTGTTCTGTCACAGTAATGGTTTTCTGTTCATCCTCATACGCATACGTCATCACGCCCCCGTCAGGAAAGACCTGTCGAGTGGTTCGTCCCAGATAATCGTACGTATTTTGAACCAAGTCAATTCCCCGCGGGTTCGTCAGCGTGAGCAACTCCTTCTTATCATTGTACTGATAACGCAGAGTCTCTTTCGTCACACCGGTTACTTTAATTAAACAGTTATTGGCATAGGAAAACTGAAGCTTCCGATTCGTTTGGTCCTTCACCATACTCAAATAGCCGTCTGGATGATAGCGAAAACGCAGATATCCTGACAAGCTGCTGACTTTTTTCAGTTGGTTTTGGCTGTTGTAGGATAGAAGGATTTTCTGACCATTCTCCATCTCTTTTTGAATCCATTGTCCTTGTAGGTTAAACGAATAGACCGTTTGGTCTTCTAACGTTAACTGATAGCCTGCCGCTGTCTTCACTAATTGATGGGCAGGAAACATGGGAGCGACGTAGTGATTTTCTTCCCGTTCCTCATAAAAGACCGCATTGCCATCTTCCATCATGACTTTGAGCTGACCTTCTTTTTTCTTCGGATACAGCTGTACTTCGAAGCTATGTACCCAATGTTCTCCTAACGCCCCACGATACTCATCCATAGCATTATACGTGCGCTTGAATACTAAGGGTACCTCGCCGTGAACAGTCAGGTCTTCTTTATCTGCACTGAAATTACCTGTGGTTAAGTTTACTGGATCTTTACTGTAATAAGCACTGACCACCGCCAACCCTTTCGATGTGTCTAATACGCGCTGCAGCGTCTTATCAATATCTGACATGCGCATGCCGTTTTGCATCCGCATTTTAGAGAGTGATTTTTTAAAAGAATTCACATCCTGAGCAGTAAAGCCGCCCTTGATAAAGGACTGGTATTCTTTAAATAGACTAGCCAGCTGATCTGCGGCACTTTGTAAATCATTCACATTAGCAGCTGCTGCCTGATCCAAAGCAGGCAGGTCATTCTGCAGTTTTTCTACATCACGCGTTAACTTATCCAGCAGCTCCTGAAATTCGTCCTTTTCCAATTTCAAACCGGAAATACTTCCAGAGAGCTGACTGCTTTTTGCCTCAGAAGGAACTTGGCCAAGTAAAGACTGAAGGCCTTTAGCCTTACTTTCTGCTTCTGTACTAAATTCTTTGGCCGCCTGAAACAATTGCTCATAGGCCGTTTTTAACTCTGCGATAGCAGATAATAAAAATACGCGATCTTTTCCAACACTCATACTTGATTCTCCTACTCTTTTTATTTTTCGTCCTTTTACGACACAATCTGATCTCTACTCCGTGATAGTTTCTGGTCTTGTTCCTCGTACACATCGACTGCATTCAACAAGGATTGACACACCTCATTAAAAAAAGCTTCAGAAGCGGTTACAATCGCTTCTTCAGATTGAAATTGCTGTTTTAAAGCATCTACAAAGGCTCCTTCAGATTCTTGTAATATGCCGTTCATTTGACTCATACTACTTTTAGCACTTTGTAAACTTCCACTTATCTGTGCCTGAATTCCTTGTATCTCACTTCTAGCCTGGCTATGGTTAATATTAATCTTACCCATTGATTGTTTGCCTCCTTTTAGCAGCTTGTATCTACATTGATAATTACGGTTTCATATTCTTGAATCACCGTTTTGGTTTGGGTAAATAGTTCCTTTAGTCGGGCAATCACATCCGAACTAACCCCTTCCATTAATCCATCAATTTTCGGGGTTAATGCATCTGTATTTAATGCTCCTGCACTCAAACTCTTGGTAAGCTCAATAATTTTTTCATAGGCGTCAAGCAACTCTTGATGGCTTCGTTCTAAATCGGCTGCCACCTGTGTGAATTCCTGATCAATTACGGCAATTTTTCCACTCATTTTTTTCTTCTCCTTTGTTCTATAAGCTGGCCAGCTGACTCATGATACCTGATAAAATACCCTCTTGCGTCTGTTGGTAATTGGAAAGTTTACTGATCTGATCACTAATTCCTTCGATAACCTTTTCAACCTTTTTAATATTTTCTTCTAAGGTAGTCACGCCTTCTGGTAGTCTAGAGGCCTGCATCTCAGCAATCACTCCCTCAAATACTTTGGAGACACGTACCTCTTTCGCAATTTGACTAGATAAAGCACTATTTTTTTTCGCTGTTATTTGAGTCACGTCACTGGTTAGCTCGCTTTGTTTTGCTTGAAAACTAGCTTTTAACTCAGATGCTTGATTAATTTTCTTACGTACTTTTACCGCCCGTTCATTCAACTCGCGCCGTTTTCGTTCCTTGGCAGCTCGTTTGGCTCTTTCCAACGCTTCCTTTTCTTTATCACTCATTTTCTGTGCTCCTTCCTCACTACAATATTTCTTTTTATACAATATAGTTTACCACAATAAACAAAAATTTTTTTCAATTTTTTCTTAAAACTAAACATTTTTTGGTAAAAGTAACAATAACATGCTATTTGATTCTTTAAATTAATAACGAAAAAAAGACAAAGAATGCTTTTTATAACATTCTTTGTCTCTCGCTCTATTTTCTGTTTATCGTTTTAACTCTTCAATCATTTCTTTTTGCACAGATAAGGCTCTTTGAGCAAGAGCTTCATAGCGTTCCTTTTTATCTTTAATACGTGCAGGCAGCTCTGGAAACAGACCAAAGTTGGCGTTCATCGGTTGAAAGTGTTTACCTTCTGCATGGGTGATGTAATATGCCATACTCCCCATCGCTGTTTCTCTTGGAAAAATAACCGGCTCAGCTTCTTTCGCTAGACGCGCAGCATTGATGCCGGCAAGAAGACCACTGGCCGCACTCTCTACATAACCTTCTACTCCAGTCATTTGTCCTGCAAAGAACAAATCAGAACGTTTCTTTGTTTGATAGGTTGGCTCTAGTAATTCAGGAGAATTCATAAAACTATTTCGATGCATCACACCATAACGGACAAATTCAGCATTTTCCAACCCTGGAATCATTTGGAAAACACGCTTTTGTTCGCCCCATTTTAGATGTGTCTGAAATCCAACGATATTATAAAGTGAAGCAGCTGCATTATCCTGTCTCAGCTGAATTACTGCATAAGGACGTTTCCCTGTTTTAGGATCTTCCAGCCCAACAGGCTTCATTGGACCAAAAAGCATCGTTTTAATCCCACGTTTAGCCATTACTTCAATTGGCATACAGCCTTCAAAAAACTTCTCTTTTTCAAAGGTTTTCAGCGGAACTACTTCTGCTTCAACTAATGCCTGATGAAACTGATTAAATTCTTCTTTAGTCATCGGACAATTTAAATAGGCTGCTTCTCCCTTGTCGTACCGGGATTTTAAATAGACCTTATCCATATCAATCGTTGACTGATCAATAATTGGCGCC
>NZ_JBXPBP010000013.1:0-108594 GCF_056924295.1 Enterococcus sp. LJL128
TTAACCCCTGTCAGCTCTAGTATCTCTTTTGTTGTCTTTCCTTCAATTTTCAATTCAATTACTTTCTCTTTGACTTCAAGAGAATACGCCATTTTTTTCTTCATCAAAAGCACCTCCGCTAAATTTATTATATAAAATAAATTCAACGGAGGTGCCTCTTTTTTATATTCTCATTCTTGGGGGTCAGTGCCTTTCTGTCGCAACCTCATGTTTTTTTAGTATGAATAATATGAGATGAGTTTCTTAATCGTTTCTCTAGAAAAAATCAAAGCAATATCATAAAATCTATTTTGAGTGACTATCTGCACCTATCAAAATTATAAAGTATGCGAATCGTTTTTGAAAGAACGGGCCGCGTATGAAAGAACAATTATATACTTTTATTCTGTTGGTATTAAAAAATTCAGTCTGTTTTTATCTGAGAGAAATCCGCAAATAAATATTAAGCACAAAATAATGGATTTTCAAAAATGAGCGTTTGTGAGAGGATGATTCTTAGTGCATTTTGACCATTTAGGATAACTCTTGGTGAATATTCTCAGAAACAGACGTTTTTTAAGAAAATAAAAGGTTCTCTCAAAACTGAGATAGCCAAAAAAGTTTATTGAAGAGAACGGGGTTAATTTGAATTAATAGTAGAGTATAGAAGTGTGATTGTCAACGCTGCTAGTAAACTAATCCGGGGGAATTTGAATGGATGTATCCGATTTCGACATTGAGTTAACAAGCGGGATTAAAAATTATGATATTGCTATTTATGATATTGCTATTAAAGAAGAGATTTATAAACAACCAGTTATTTTTCATGAAGTCCTTGGTTTGCACGTGATTTACGACTTCAAATATGATGGCTGTTGGGTTGTTGTTCAAAAAATAGATGTAGAAAACAATTTTTCTAAAAGCGAACGGTAAAAATTCCTGAAGCTGAAAATAGTTAGGCTTCTCAGAAGGTAGATATTGATAAATACTATTTATTTTTGAAATAGTTGAATATTTTTGTTATAGCTGTAGTAATCGCCAAAACAATGAGCGGAGAAATAATTTCGCTTCTAATAAAAGTAAAATCCATTTTCTGTATGATTGGAAGAGCAAAAAAAATAAAATAAATTGAAGGCGATACAATCATACTAACTAGGCTCAAAAAAATTAGGTCTTCATCAGGAAGAGTATTATGTTCAAAAGTTATTCGGACAAAAAAAGCAGAGATGAGTCCAATAGCTAGTACAATAATGTAACAAAGCAATAACGACTCAGGCATAAATTTAAAGAAAAACAGAGAAATTAGTATATTACATTGGAATGCTAAAGTAAGATCCTTAAATGACTTTGTATGGATTCTGAAAACAGGAGAAATAATAAGTGAATTAGAAGCAATAAAAGTCATTATTGCTGTAAGTGTAGAAAGCATATTCCAGAGAACTAAGGGTTGCTTGTCAGCGAATATATCACTAGTTAGTATAGTAAGATAGATTGTTGAAAATGCTAACATGTCTAAAACTACGTTCATAATCTTTTCTAACTTTCTCATAATGTTCTCCTTAGTGTAGTATTTACTACAATATAACAAAGTTTAAACATTAGTGGAATACTTTTTGTCTATAATTATTTGTTTAGCGTTAATAAATATAATTAAGAAAGAATTTGAAAAGAAGAGTGAATCACAAAATCGTTAGAATTCACAAAAAGGATAAATTGGAGGAATAAAATTTTGGAAGATAGAATACGAGAGTTAGAAATTCAAGTGATGGGTTTGTCATTTATGAATGAGATGTTGATGGGTAAAATAGGTGTTACAACAAAAGATATTCAGGATTTTGCAATAAAATGTTTAGACAATTTAGATAGTAATGAAAAAAATACCGATTTATATTACTCACTTATGGGATATGCTTATCAGGAGAAGGCGGTTGAAATGTTGAAAAAAGATTTTGAGAAATCTTCAACCAAAAAAGATTGAAAGAGAGGTTAAAAAATGGATTTTGTCGTAAGTGGTCAATATTCTTCCCCTAAAGTATTATTAATCCATGCCATGTTAAACGATTCAACTTGTTTCGATGATTTAGCAGAAAAATTAAAAGAGAAATACTGTGTCATTAGACCTACGCTAGATGGTCATGATGGAAATACTGAATTTTCTAGTCTTAACGATCAAGTTAACAAAATAGTACAATACTTAACTAAGTATAATTGTTGTGAATTAGAGTTCATAATGGGTTCGTCTTTAGGTGCACTTGTTGCATTAGGTGTTTCAAGAGATTCAACGATTAAAGTAAAACAAACCATTTTAGACGGTATTCCTTTTTTTAAATTTGGAAAAGTGATTAAATCCATAGCTAAAGTCATTTTCCTCCAGATATGGAAGAAAAGTAGAAAACAACCAGATTATATGACAAAAAAATTTGAAGCTTCTTTCCCCGGGAGAGGTGAGAGGATGGTGAAAATCACCAGTACCATGACAAAATCAACTATAGAAAGATTAGTAGAAGCCTGCTATAGCAATGATTTATTTGTTCTGAATAAGACTAGTCAAAAAAATTTTCATTTTCTGTTTGGAAGTAAAGAACCCGCACGATTTAGTATCCGTAGAATTAAAAAAACTGGAAATGTAGATATTCAGATTTTTAATGGTTATGGACACTGCGAGTATATAAATAAATATCCAAATGAGTATATAGAAAAGATTTTTTCTATTTTAAAGCAATTTCCCACGCAAGAATAACTAAGAATTTTTTGTATCACTCATACTAAAAAAATACCCGTTTATAATAAATAAAGAATGAAAGATTTGGGAGGTAGACCAAGGATGGCTGTTACTATCAGACTTGAAGAAGAAAAAGATTATAGAATTGTGGAAGAAATAACCCGGGAAGCATTTTGGAATTTATATGTTCCAGGAGCTTTTGAACATTATATCGCGCATAACATTCGCAAACATGCTGACTTTATTCCAGAATTGTCCTTTGTCATTGAATTAGATGATAAAATTATCGGCAGTATTTTATATACTCAGGCGAAGGTTGTGGCCGAAGATGGGACGGAATATCCAGTCATCTCATTTGGTCCGGTTAGTATTTTACCGGAATATCATAGACAAGGGTTTGGACGTATGCTGATTGAGCATTCCATTAACGAGGCGAAAAAACAGGGCTTTAATGCCATTATCCTTGGCGGCTATCCGTATCATTATCAGCCATATGGATTTATCGGCAGTAAAAAATACAATATATCAATGCCTGACGGTAAATTTTATACAGGAATTATGGCTCTTCCTTTATATGAAGGAGCATTAGCAGGAATTAGCGGCAGCATTCACTTTTCAGAGTCGATGTATCCGGATGAAGCAAAGATGGAGGCTTTCGACAAAACATTTCCGCCTAAAGAGAAAAAGGTTCAAGCGAGTCATCAGGAATTTGAAAAAGCAGCGACAGAGATAGACAATAATTTATATGATTGAGTAGTTAAATCAAAAAGCTTTAGAATCTCTCATGTGTGGGAAATTCTAAAGCTTTTATTATGTTGACTGATTGTAATTAAACAATCAAAATAAATGAGGATGAACGCATAAGGCATAGTTAATTCTTATGGCTCAAAAATCAGTTGTGGCATTATCGTTTCCCATAAATCCCATATAAAAACATATCCATGATTTCATCTGTATATGGCAGGATTTTGTTATAAATGCCTTGGTCCTGCATCGAGGTAGTTAATAACTGCATGTACAGCATTAGCGCTGGAACAGATAAATCTTTACTAATCATCCCTTCCCTTTTACCCTGTTCAAATAAAAGCAGATACAAATCAGTTCCTTTTTTCAAAAAATCCTTCATGGCAGGATTATTCGGTTTGCTGTATTCGGCCATCAGGGCTTCATAAAATTCAGGATGTATTTCTTTAGAAACCTGATTCTTGGTAAAAATCAAAAAATGCATCTTTTCTTCAAAGCCTTTATCAGAATGGACCATATGAAAAAAATCTTCATACATAGTATTTAAGTAAAGAAAGCAGGTTTGTGTTATTAGATTTTCTTTTGAATTAAAATAGTTAAAAATTGTAACCGGTGAAACCCCTGCTTGTTTTGATATTATCTGCACGGATGTATTTTTGAGCCCCTCAGATAGAAATAGGTGGAGAGCTGTTTTTAGAATGCTTTCTTCTTTTTGCTTTCTTCTTTTTTCAAAACCGTTCATCTAATCTGTCAGCTCCTTTACTATTGATATAATCTGTTTCAAGACCACATGAAGCTTTAGTGTTTGCTGTAGATTCCAGATAAGTCTTAATTTTAATATAGAATATTATTTGAATTATTTCAACGATTAAAATACATAATTTGTTGCTAAAAAAAGTGAATCGGCGTATATTATGAATTATCAATAGGATTATAATTCATAATTAAATGGTTAGTGTTAGTGATGAAAAAGTACAGGAGGGGTAAATATGACTAATGTTATTGAAATGACCAATGTAACCAAGCGGTTTGGACATTTTGAGGCGCTAAAATCTATTAGTTTAACGGTGAAGCAGGGAGAAGTGTTTGGTTTTATTGGTCCAAATGGCGCAGGAAAATCTACAACGATTAAAACCTTGTTGGAAATTATTAAAGCGAATTCTGGTGAATCCAGTGTGTTCTCAAAGGATTCCTGGAAAAATACTGTTGAAATTCATAAGAATCTCGCCTATGTACCAGGAGATGTAAACTTGTGGCCGAATCTGACAGGCGGCGAGGTTATTGACTTATTTATGTCTCTACAGGGGCGGCCAAATCCGCAGAAACGGGAAGAACTAATCAGAAAATTTGATTTGGACCCAACAAAAAAATGCCGTACTTACTCAAAAGGAAACCGGCAAAAGGTGGCTTTAATTGCAGCATTTTCTAGTGATGCAGACTTATTTATCCTTGATGAACCCACCTCTGGCTTAGACCCGCTGATGGAAAGGATTTTTCAGGAATGTGTAGAGGAAGTTAAGGCACAGGGGAAAACAGTGTTGCTTTCCAGCCATATTCTCTCCGAGGTAGAACGGTTGTGCGATCGTATTACGATAATTCGGGAGGGAAAAATTATAGAAACAGGTTCTTTAAATGAGATGAGGCATCTAACAAGAACTTTGTTGAAGATAGAAACTAAAACGGCTGTACCAGAGCTGTCGAAACAGCCTGGTGTTCATGAGGTTACCGGAACAGAAACAGCATTCAGTTTTCAAATCGATTCTGAGCGGTTAGGTGAAATGATTGCATATTTGGTTCCCTTTTCAGTTGTTAAACTAGAAAGTACGCCCCCAACGCTGGAAGATTTGTTTATGAGACATTATGAGGATAAAGACGGCAAGCTGGAAGGGGATCGTTAAGATGAGCATCTACTTTTCAGGCTGGCTGAGATTACTGCGGCTGAACCTGCGCAGAGACCGCTGGCAGATTGGCTGCTGGCTGTTGGGATTGGCTGGTTTATCAATCACTGTAGCGGCAGCCTTTCCAGAGCTGTTTTCCACTCAAGAGGAACGGCAGGTAATGGCTGAGACAGTGAAAAATCCGGCCATGATTGCGATGATTGGCCCAAGTGAAAGCTTAGATAATTATACTCTCGGTGCTATGTTTGGTCATGAGATGACCTTGCTGATGGCTATTGCAGCGGCAATTATGATGATTCTGTTAACTGCAAGGCACACAAGAGGTGAAGAAGAGGATGGCCGGCTGGAAATGATTCGGGTTCTTCCTGTTGGACGTTTGGCAACCTTGATAGCTGTTTTTGCAGAAATGGTCATTATTTCTTTTTTTATTGCAGGAACTAATGGTATTGGTGTAGGACTGCTGGGCATTGAGACAATGCCGATGAGTGCTTCTATTTTATATGGCGCTGCGTTGGCCGGTGCGGGTTTGGTGTTCTCTGCTGTAACAGCGGTATTTGCTCAGTTGGCAGAAACCAATCGGGGAACAGTTGGTTTTTCCTTAGGTATTTTAGGTGCCGCTTATCTCTATCGGGGGTTTACAGATTTGAGCAATAAACAGCTGTCCTGGCTGTCGCCTTTGGCTTGGGTTTATAAGACTGAGGTTTACGTGAACAATAACTGGCTTCCGATCGTCTTAAGTATCGTCTTTGCACTCTTGGTATTTGGGTTAGCTGCTTATCTTAACAGTATTCGAGATTTAGAAGCAGGCTTTATTCCTCAAAGAGCTGGTCGAAAACATGCTGGCAGATTTTTGAAAAGCAGGATAGGCTTCAGTCTAAGCTTGATGAAAACCACACTAATCAGCTGGGGTGTTGCTCTTTTGATTGCTGGGGCAAGTTATGGTTCATTTTTCGGTGATTTAGATAGCTTCTTCCAATCAAATGAAATGCTGGTTATGCTGCTGCCGAAGAACAGCAGCTACTCGTTAACTGAACAGTTTATGACGGTATTAATGGTCATTCTTGCTATTTTGAGTTCTATTCCTGTATTAAGTGTGGGGTTGAAGATTTATTCAGAGGAAAAGAAAGGTCGTTTAGAGCAGCTATTTTCAAAAGCAATAACTAGGTATCAGCTGTTTGGCGGGTATTTAATCATAGCTGTCGTTGCTTCAGTAATCATGATGGGAGCAGCAATCACAGGTTTGTATATAGCCTCCAGTAGTGTAATGACGACACCAATTGCTTTAAATGTGATGCTTCAATCCGGTTTTGCTTATCTGCCTGCTATCTGGTTTGTTCTTGGAATGGGTGTGTGTTTAATCGGTTTTCTGCCAAAATGGAGCAGCTTGATTTGGGCATATCTGGTCTTTTCATTTTTTGTTGATTATCTTGGCAATATGCTGAATATTCCTGAGTGGGTTAACCGTATCTCTGTATTTAGCTATATTCCAAGAATACCAGTTGATTCTATGGATTGGTTCCCTTTGCTGATAATTTGTGGGGCAGCAGCAGTGTTGACAGCTGTTGGTCTTGTTGGCTATCGTCAGCGGGATATTAAAGGATAATAAAAAGAAGACTGGGTAACGGAACAGGTGTGCCGCAATCATCCTTTAGCTGGCGAGCTGTAGCTGGATTTTTTCGGTGAAACAGATGATTATGTTGAGAATAGAGAAGATGGTACACTTGGCATGAAAATAGATTCAGACGATAAGAAGTGTGTGGGGAGTCCGATTATGTTTGTCTGCACTTCGGGAAGAATGGTTGTCTGCAAATGGCTAGCTAATCTTTAACGAAGGTAGGAATCCTTGTACCCAAATCATCTTTCGATTAGGGGAAGGTGAAAGATTTTCAGTGAATCCATATGATTTTTCCCTGCACAAGCTTTGACTGGAGTATGCAGCAAGAGATGTCTAACACAATCAAAAGAAAAGAAGGAGTGATTCATGATGACCCATAAATTTGGCAGCTGCTTATGGCTGAAAGAAAAACCTCAGGAAACAGCGGACTTTTATTTATCGGTTTTTGAAGATGCCCGTCAGACAAATATCAGCTATTTTGTAGATGATCTTCACGGAAGCAAAGGAGATATTTTGACAATTACTTTAGAGCTAGGTGGTCATGAATTCATTTTACTAAATGGCGGACCTGATTTTACTCCCACACCAGCAGTCTCATATGTTGTGACGGTAGCAACAGAGGCTGGACTTCGTAAGCTGTGGGCGCAGTTAAGTGCTGAAGGAGACGTTTTAATGGAGCTGTCAGAGCTTCCCGGAATTGGACTTTTTGGCTGGACCAATGACCGGTATGGTTTTTCATGGCAATTAAAACTAGCGAAAGGCAAACAGACCATCACGCCAGCACTTTTGTTTGCTAATGAACTGTATGGAAGAGCGGATGAAGCAATGACCTATTGGTTCGATGCTTTTGGTCAGGGGGAAGTTTTATCCAGAGTGCCGGATAGTAATGGCAATATTCAGATAGCGGAATTTCAACTATATGATCAGCATTTTTATAGTATGGATAGTGAAGTTTCCCATAACTTTGGCTTTTCAATGGCGAATTCCTTCTTTGTTTATTGTGAAAATCAGGAGGAAATTGATCGATTGTGGCAGCGTATTGCTCTAGATGGTGCTGAGTATCCCTGTGGCTGGATGCAGGATAAATTTGGTGTTGCTTGGCAAACAGTAACAGAAGATATGAATCAGCTTTTTGATGCTGCTGATTTTGAAAAAGCCTATCAGACAACGATGGCTATGTATGAAATGAAAAAAATTGATATTGAATTATTAAGAAAAATCCACCGGGAAGCGTAACGCACGACGGAGGAAAGAGGAAATCCGAGGGTGTTGTTGACTTCGGATTTTTTTCTTTACACCAGTTCCTAGAAACGGACTACCTGAAATGATATAATTTTTAAAGTAGTGTGCGGCTAAATAAGGCTTGAAAAAAGCCTACAGGAGCCTGTTGTAGAATAAATATAGATGCTATTGAAGCTGTGGAGAGAAGGTGGCGGTTATCGATTTAGATACAATGTGTCGGCAGGTTGAAGAACGATATCAGCTGTACAAGCCGATAAAAATGACTGAAGCAGCCTACGCCAGCTATCTTTTCAGATTAGTTGAACTAGAAAGAAAAATAATCGAGCAGGATGGTTGGGACGAGCCGGCATTGCGGGCCTGTATTTTCTGGTTGAAGAAAAAGGTCGAAGAAGTACCCGAAGAAGCCGAAGCACTTATTCAACAGCTGGAGCTGGAAGCTAGGCAAATAGGGACAGTTGGTTATTCCCGGCTATTTTACGGAAGTCAAAAGGGCAATCGGGAAAAAGTTCGGCTGCTGCTGCGACAGCTAGGCAGTAGGATGGATGAGCATAATCAGCTGCAGCTGTATGGAACCCATAGGATTTCATTGAGTATAGCGCCCCACAGTCAATTTTTAGAGGAGCTGGCTGCGTGTGTCAAGAGAGGGTATCCCTCCGGGCTGCTTGTAGATGCAGATGAAGGAACTAGTAAAAGGGAAATTCAGATGGTTCATCAGCTTCGACATTATATTGACCGGCAGAATTTATTTTATATTCGAGCGAATTATACAGGAGAAACGGATTATGATAAGCTGCTGAGCTATGCACGATTAGAGAGACAAAAACTTATCTACAGAGATACGGCCCGTTTTCATAATCGAATGAGTCGAAGTCAAGTGGCAGCTGTTTCAAAAAAGTATAAGAAAAAACAAGTAGCGAAGCAGGCTAATGCTAAAGTGAAAACTGCTAATGGGTTATCTGAATTTATTATTCATGTTGAAACAGGTGAATTTATTTCTCAATGGAACCAGCTTCGAACCCAAGATGGCTTGCCTGTATTTATTGAACAGGCTGGCGCGGTAACAGGAATTAGGCATCAGTTGATTGATAGCTCGGTGAGCAGCTATGACTTGAAAGGCCGCTCTGGAAAAGAGATTGCGGATACAGAGTCCTTCAACTATGATTCCGGTTTTCTTGATTGGCTGCCTTGGCGACGCAGACATGAGCGCTATGACATGAAGCCGGGCGGACAGGAAAAGCTGGACAGCGATATACGAAAAAGAGCTAAAAAGGAATGGCCCTTTCCCAAAAGATACCGAGAAATCTACTGGAGCGAAAAAAGTATTTTCCGGCAGATAAAAAAAAGTTAGAACTAGTGTTTATTGGAATAGAATGTTTGAAAGTTATATGGAGGGACAAGAATGGAAAGAAAAATGTTGATTGAGCTGTTGTCAGAGACATTGTTGTGGGAGACTGTGTCGCTGCATGCAGAGGAGTTGGAGCGTGTGAAGCCGCTGTTGAAAACTCTTGAGTATGTCGATCAGAAAAAAGCGGCGGCAGTCAATCGCTCTGAGGTTTTCCATACAGATAGTTTTGAGGTGAAGTCATGGGGCGTAGAAGGAACGAAGCTAATTATGGATTTTGAGATGCCGTTTGTTTTGTCTCTTTGGCAGGAGGAAGAGTGCTTGTTTCGGTTGAGTGCTTCTGCAGCAGGAAGCTGCATGATTCCAGATGTGGGGAGTTGGGACTGGTCTAAGCTGGACTGGGAAAGCTTGGATAAGCTAGAGATGCTAAAGCATGCTCACTTAGTCGATATAACAGGCATGAGATATACGAATGTTGAGTGTGATGATATCAGTTTGTTCTAAAAATATAAATCCCGTAAAAGATTTAGGTATTGCTGCCATTTTCAAAATCTTTTGCGGGATTTGTATATGTTTCGGACTTTAATAAATTTTAAGAATTATTCTTGTTAGTACGAAACCGCAGTTTGACAGGGTTTTATCTTTTTTTGTAATTGAAAAACAATAGATTTTTATCGATTATCGATAAAAATCTATTGACCAACAGTAAAATGTCACTTATGATAAATGTACCTGAGGGAGGGAATAATGCATGCATTGGACTGATAAGCAATCAATCCGGCTATCTGCGTGGTGTATCTATATTTTGGGGCTTTTGATTCTTTTGGCTATGGTTTTCATATCTGTATTTATTGATATTGTTATTCCGGACTATGCCATCTCAAGAGATAACCGAATGTTTTTCATACTCACGTTGGAGATATGTCTGGCAACAGGTTTAGCTATCCTGTTTTTGCTGTACCAACTGATTCAAAACATTGATAACAATCAAACCTTTACTGAAAAAAATATTAAGCTGTTGAGAGGAATTAGCTGGCTGTGCTTTTTAGAAGCCTTGTTCCTGCTGGTTTCAGGAAGCTATTACTATCCTTGGTTTTTTGTAGCCGGGCTAGCTGCTTTTGTTGGCGTTATTGTAAGAATAATTAAAAATGTGTTCTGCCAGGCACTTTTAATTAAGGAAGAGAACGATTTTACAATATAATGCCGATAATTGTAAATATTGATGTAATGATGGCAAAACGAAAGATGAGTGCCGGTGAACTGGCAGAGAAAATTAATTTAACACCAGCTAATCTTTCGATTTTGAAAAATAATAAGGCTAAAGCAATACGTTTTAGCACGCTGGAAGCCTTATGTCGGGCACTGGATTGTCAGCCGGCAGATATCTTGGAGTATCGAGAGGATGAATGATTTATGGAAATGGGTCATGGAAATGAGTTGGAGGAGAAGCCAAAGCCGACCCTTCAGTTTGAAACGAAGGACATTATCTTTAGTGTAGTAAGTATTTTGATTGCTTTCTTCGCATTGGAAATGATTGTACAGAATCGAGGAGGCGTCTGGGTAACGTTGTTGACGGGCATTTTTTGTCTCGCTGTATTTATTTATGGTAAATCACAAAAGCTGACGATGAAATGGTATCATTTCGGCTTTATGGCATTTAATCTATTGTTGGGGATCTCATTTTCACTGTTTGAAAATAAGCTGCTGCTGGGAACAAATGGGCTATTTCTCTTTATGAGCTGTATGTATTGGGTGTTAGTATTATCTGGTTCCAGAAGGACAGGGCGTTTGGATGATCAGCTGATATTTGACTATCTTGATGGCTTTTTATTGCGGCCTCTGAAAGATTTTTCTGCTAGCTTCTCCATCTATCAGTCGATAGGGAAAGGCAATAAGAATTTGAAGTATATGCTGGCTGGAATTGCTGTCTCGCTGCCGGTAGTATTAGTTGTTGTTTCCTTACTGGCAGGTGCAGATACGATGTTTGATCATTTTATCTACCAGTTGGTAGGGAGTATTTCAGAAAATGTTATGGAAAATTTAATTACCTTTATTTTCGCAGTTCCAATTGGCTTTTATCTGTTTCTCTGTATTTATAGAAACATGAAAAAGAGTCAAGTTCGTCATTTTGCACTGCCGCTGCTTAAAGGACCTGATGTTCTGTTCTGGACGATACTAACAATCTTTATTTCAATTTATCTGCTCTTTTTCGGAACTGCAATTTACGGATATCTTAGCTTCAGTAAAGGTTCATTTGCTGGTCAAAGCTTATCTGATTATGCTAGAGAAGGCTTCTTCCAGCTACTGGCAGTTGCATTGATTAATGTTCTTATATTTGGTGTGATTAATATGTTCAGCAGCAACTCAAAAGGAATCAAAGTTGGGCTAACACTAATTGGTGTTGAAACACTTGGACTGGTTGTACTGGGATTGGCGAAAATGAAGCTGTATATTGATTCTTTCGGATTGACTGTTTTACGCTTTAATACTTCGTGGTTTATGCTGCTGCTGTTTGTTTGTGTCTGCGTTTTTATCGCAGCGTTATGGCAGCAGTTTAACTACCTGCGTCTAATTGTCCTTTTATTAGGCAGCTGTATGTTGTTTTTCAGCTTTCGCAACAGCGGTAAAGAGATTATTAACTACAACTACGAGCACTATCAGCAAGGGAATTTATCAGAGTTAGATGTCAGTGTTTTTTATACACTAGGAGTTGCCGCTGTTCCTGATGCGGTAAAAATCTATGAAGAGACTGATGATGTGTATTTAAAGGAAGAATTGGAAAATTACTTTTGGATGATGAAGGCGTATGTTGAGGCCACACCAGGAAAGATTAATCTCCAACGCTCACAAGCAATGACCTTAATTGAAAAAACATTGAGTTAACTATCAGGCGAAGCTGTTGAACAATCCTGTAAATTCTGTTAAAGATTCTAGTGAAGCTTTTACAGAGTTTATGTTGGGAAATGTTCAGCAGCTTTTTTGTAAAAAGCATATTTATAGAAGCCGGCTGACGGAGTAAGATATAATAAAGAAAAAAGGAGGCAGGGTTATGGAAATTAAAGCGGAAGTGATTATTTCAGAAAAAAAGGTGTGTATTCAACTGCCGGAAGCTCTGGGAAAAATAGTCATTAGTGAAAAGGTTAAAAAGAAATTAGTCATAGACGAACCTGCAGTTTATGTTTTATTAAAGGATAAAGCGGTCGTTTCAATCGGTCTTGCTGAAACAGCAGTGCAGGCTTTAACTGATTACAATCAAAGTATTTTGTTCATCCCTCCTGTCTGGGATGTGGAGCCTGATTATCTAAAACAGTTTTTACTTACGGTGGCGATAGAGAACGGCGTTTACTCAGGAGAAGAGCTGGAAACCATCAAAATTCCTGTGAATCATGAAAAGGCATTAAGAAGCTATGTGGAACAAATTTCACTGGTATTAGAAAAATTTGGTGTTTCTTTAAATAAGAAAGTCGAACCTGAAAAAGTAAAGGCGAAGCCTGCGAAAGCACGTCACCGCTGGACTAAGGAAGTCAGCCAGATAGAGTTCACAGTAGCATTTCGGGAAAGTAAAGGAACGGTTTTCTGGCAGAAAAGAAATGAGATGCTGTTAAAGGCCGGAGCGATATTGAAGAAAGAACCTGAACTAAACAAAGATGGTTCTTTAGGTTATAGTGGGAAATATGGAGAAAAGCTTCGAGCGGACTATCAGGATAAAATTAAAAACTTTAAAACAACCGAAGACATTGTTTTAAAAAGTGTGAATGAATTAGGTCTGTTTTTATATTTCGGCGGAACCAATGGCTGGTTGGAACTAAAGGATGCTGACGGGAAAACGATGAATGAATGGACCGTGGTTGAATAATGAAAGATGAGATTGTGACAAAAAGGATGTGCCTTAAAAAATTGTATTTTTCATGTACAATTTTTTAAGGTACATCCTTTTGTTTTAACCTTTTTTCGACAATAAATACGTAGAGAAGCGCCGGCAAAGAGTCGCCCCGCCTCCTCGACAGCCTATTTAAGAAGCAAGATACTAAGCAACGCCAGAATTGCTGGTCCGCCTTGTTTGATAATAATTGATTTTGAACTGGTTAATCCGCCGTAAATAGCAACTGTAATGATGATGATTAGAAAAACAGCAGCCATTTCAAGAGGATTGCTGGAGAAAAATATGCTATAGAGCAATCCAAGTGCCAGCATGCCATTGTAAACACCTTGATTTTTCAATAAGGTATTGATGGTTGTATCTCTTAGCTGTTCAGTTTTTACATTAAAAGTTTGCGCTGTTTTTGCTGAAGTTGTAGCAAGTGTTTCCAGATAGAAAATATATAAATGTTCCACTGCCACAAGTCCAACTAAAAGCATTGAAATCAGAGACATGGCTTTTCCTCCCTATTTCCAGTCGGTAAATTTCTCAGGTGATAATCTGATTGATTCATAGCCTTCTTCAGCAGCCTTACCAATAGAAAGAATCATAACCGGTACGTAGCGTTCAGAATCCAAATCAAAAGCAGCAGCTAGCTGATCTGCTTCAAAGCCGCCAATCGGATTTGTATCATAGCCATGTGCTCTGGCCACCAGCATTAACTGCATTGCTAATAAGCTGCTGTCGATTTTTACAACGTCATTCATTTTTTCTTTAGAAAAGCTTTCATAATAAGGTAAAATTGCAGCAAGCTGCTGATCACGAACCTCAGCCGGCATTTTTCCTAAATCAACAGCAGTATCATAAATTTCTTTTCCATAGCTATAGCATTCTAAATCACCAAAAATTAAAATCATTGCTGAAGAAGTATCATTTTGATTTGTATTAAAACGGATTAAGGGCTTTAGCTTATCTTTGCCTTCCTGTGATTCAACAACCACAAAGCGCCAAGGCTGCATATTAACTGAAGAGGGAGCAGTAGCAGCTTCTGCCAGCATTTCCATCATTTCCTCTTTCGGTATTTTGACCGCTGGATCATAGGCCCGAATAGAACGGCGGTTTTTTAGTAAATCTGAAAAATCATTGTTTTTAAAAGTTGTCATTTCTTTTTATCCTTTCTTTTTTGAAATCATTTCTTCAACAGCTTCTGCCTGACGGTTAAAATCAGTAAGAAACTGGATAAATGAACACATTTGCTCTGGCGAATAGTCACGGAATAAGGAATCAATCAGCTCAGACTTATTTCCTGCGCACCCATGAAGCACGCTTTTTCCTTCGCTAGTTAAATACACTAAGACTTCCCGATTATTTTCAGGATTTCGTTCTCTGGATATATAGTTCTTTTCCTCCAGAATTTTCAGATGCCTAGCAACAGCAGCTTGATCAATCCCTAGCTTTTCCTGCAGTATTCGTTGAGAAACAGCTTCTTTTTTTGCCAGCTGCAGCAGTAGTTCATATCTCGTTAAGCTAATGTTCATCTGAGATTCAAACAGATGAGTGATGTGCAAATCCGCCTGCTTCAGAAGAAAAAAGATTTCACTGTAGGCTGCGTTTTCCATCATTTTCTCCTCCTTTTTAACGAATGACTAGTCAACAGTTGATGAGTCATATTATAGTCCAACTTACTTTTAAGTCAAACATTTAGGCTTGCGTACTCTTTGATTTTATTGATTAAAGATGAAATAATGGTTGTTAGTAAACGCTCTCATGAAAAGTAGAATAGTTAAATATAATAGAATAAGAAGTTTTCAGAAATTTTCCTTGACCTTTTCTAAGAGAATGTCGTAAAATAGTTAGGCAACGAACTATTTAAGAAGGAATGGATTATGAGTAAAAAAACAGCGTTACGAGTCAAAATTGTAGCAAATGAGCTGAATCGAAAAGTTGCGGAGCTATTAAAGGAAGACGGTGAACCTTCTTCCGGAATTCAGATGCGTATACTGAATTTCATTGACAGAAAGAACCATAAAGAAGAGCCTGTTTATCAAAAGGATATTGAGCATGAATTTGATATTCGTCGCTCTACAGCCAGCGGTATCCTGCAAAGAATGGAAAAACGCCAGCTGATTGAACGTCAGAGCTGTAAGGATGATAATCGTCTGAAGGCTATTTTTTTGACGCTAAATGGTCAGGTAAAGGTAAAGGAAAATATCTGCAAGCTGGAAAAATTTGATAAACAGCTGATTCAGGATATTTCTGAAGAGGAGCTTGAAACATTTTTCAATTTATTGGAAAAGTTATCCGATAATTGTAAAAAAATAGAAATTGGGGAAGGTAGGCGAACTACATGATAAAAAAATTACTTGCTAATGTAGGTGAGTATAAAAAAGAAAGCATCATCACTCCGATTTATGTGACTGGTGAAGTTATCTTAGATATTATTATTCCTTTAGTCATGGCGATGATGATTGATAATGGTATTGAAAAAGGCGATACGAAAGCAATTTTGATGTATGGCGCGTTATTATTCGTATGTGCAGTTATTGCATTGTTTTTGGGCGCGATGTCCGGCCGTTATGCAGCCGTAGCGTCTGCTGGTTTTGCAAAAAATTTGAGAGGCAATTTATTTAAAAAAATTCAAGGCTTCTCATTTTCCAATATTGACCGGTTCTCAACATCCAGTTTGATTACACGGATGACAACAGATGTAACCAATATTCAAAATGCCTATCAGATGATTATTCGTTTGTTAGTAAGAAGCCCGTTGATTTTCATTTTCTCATTAGCGATGGCTTTCAAGATTAACAAAGACTTATCTGTCATTTATTTAGCGGTAGTACCATTTTTGATTATTGGGCTGGCACTGGTTATCTATTTCGCCCATCCGATTTTTGAAAAAGTTTTTCGGATTTACGACCGTTTGAATAATGTGGTACAGGAAAATCTACAGGGAATTCGAGTAGTAAAATCTTATGTGAGAGAAGACTTCGAAGATGAAAAATTCAAAACAGTATCAAAAGATATCTACAAGAATTTTTCTAAAGCTCAAAGTATAGTTGCCTTCAATAACCCTGTGCTGCAGTTTGCAGTGTATACCTGTATGCTGCTGATTTCATGGCTGGGTGCAAAATTTGTAGTGGGCAGTACGCTGACAACAGGAGAATTGATTAGTATGTTTACGTATACTATGCAGATTTTGATGAGTCTGAACATGCTTTCCATGGTTTTTGTTATGGTCATTATAGCCCGCACTTCTGCAGAGCGTGTCACAGAGGTTCTGTCGGAAGAAAGTGATTTGAAGAATAATGCAGATCCATTATACGATGTACCCAATGGATCAGTGACGTTTAAAGATGTTTGCTTTAGCTATGCCAACGATCCGGAAAAGCTGGCGTTGATGCATGCTGACATGAGCATCAAGCCTGGTGAAGTCATCGGGATTGTCGGTGGAACTGGTAGTTCGAAATCGACTATGGTTCAGCTGATTCCCCGATTATATGACGTGACCAACGGAGTTATTGAGGTTGGTGGTCATGATGTTCGGGACTATGATTTGAAAACACTGCGGGATCAGGTAAGTATGGTGCTGCAGAATAATGTACTATTTACTGGAACGATTAAAGAAAATCTCCGCTGGGGAAATGAAGATGCTACCGATGAAGATATCATCAGAGTCTGTAAAATTGCCCAAGCTGACGGATTTATTCAGGAGTTTCCTGATAAGTACGATACAATGCTTTCTCAAGGCGGAAACAATGTGTCAGGCGGACAAAAGCAGCGGTTATGTATTGCCAGAGCACTGCTGAAGCAGCCTAAAATCCTAATTATGGATGATTCAACAAGTGCTGTCGATACAAAAACAGATAGGTTAATTCGAGAAGGAATGAGAAAAGAAATTCCGGGAACAACAACCTTTATTATTGGTCAGCGGGTTTCTTCTGTTCAGGATTCCGACAGAATTATTGTAATGGACAAAGGAATGATTAATGCAATCGGCACACACGATGAACTATTGGAAACAAATCCGATCTATCAGGAAGTGTATGAATCTCAGCAGAAAGGATTTGGTGAAGATGATGAATAATCCGAAAAAAGGTGCACGCGGACCACAACAGCCGCTGAAAACACTAGGCCGTCTGTTTTCTTATATGTTTCAAAAATATAAGTTTCTTCTAATTCTAGTGATTGCCTTCATCCTGATTAGTACGTATGCAAATGTACGTGGTTCTCTGTTCCTACAGGTCGTTATTGATGATCATATCACTCCGCTTTTAGGACAGTCGAATCCAAATTTCTCTGGTCTGCTGAAGGCTATTACAACAATGGCCTTTATCTATGGCATCGGAATTTTATCCAATCTATTTTATAATCTGATTATGGTTCGAATTAGTGAAGGAACACAAAAAGAAATTCGTGATCAGATGTTTACCCATATGGAAACACTGCCGATTGGTTATTTTGACTCAAATTCTGATGGAGATATCATGAGTCATTTTACTAATGATACGGATACGCTAAGGCAGATGATTTCACAAAGTATTCCTAATCTGCTGGCAGCGGTTGTCAGCTTTGTCAGTGTCTTTATTGCTATGTTCACAATCAGTGTTCCGCTGACGTTAATCGTGATTGTCTCAGTAGGTATCATGATTCTAACCATTCGGACAATTGCCGGTCGAAGTGGCAGATACTTTGGTAAGCAGCAAAAAGATTTGGGAAAAGTAAATGGTTATATTGAAGAAATGATGCATGGACAAAAAGTTGTTAAAATCTTTAATCATGAGCCGAAGGTTATTGAAGAATTCAATGAAATCAATGAATCACTTCGTGAGAGTGCCACACAGGCCAATAAATACGCGAACAGTCTAATGCCGATTATGATGAACCTGTTGAATATTCAGTATGTACTGCTGGCCATTATCGGCGGGTTATTCTCAGTCTATGGTATTTCAGGCTTAACGATTGGGATGATTGCTTCCTTCCTGCAGCTAAGCCGGTCATTGAACATGCCGATTAGTCAGGTCTCTCAGCAAATTAACTTTGTTATCATGGCACTGGCAGGTGCTGACCGCATCTTCAAGCTAATTGATGAGAAGTCAGAAGTTGACGATGGGTATGTAACCTTGGTTAATGTAACACGTCAGGAGAACGGCGCCTTAGCAGAAAGCCAAGCCCGGACGGGACTATGGGCTTGGAAGCATCCCCATGAAGATGGAACAGTTACCTATACAGAGCTGACAGGGGATGTTCGGTTTGAAGATGTATCCTTTGGTTATGTAGAAAATAAAAGGGTTCTAAAAGATATTCAGCTTTATGCAGAGCCAGGTCAGAAAGTAGCCTTTGTGGGTGCAACTGGTGCGGGTAAAACAACTATTACCAACCTGATTAATCGTTTTTATGATATTCAGGAAGGAAAAATCCGTTACGATGGAATCAATGTCAAGAAAATTAAAAAGCATTCTCTGAGAAGATCTTTAGGGATTGTCTTACAGGATACACACTTGTTTACTGGTACGATTCGAGAAAATATTCGTTATGGAAAACTTGATGCTAGTGATGAGGATGTTGTTGAAGCAGCTCAGCTGGCAAATGCAGAGGTCTTTATCAATAACCTGCCTGATAAATATGATACAGTCATTACCGGAGACGGAGAAGGCTTGTCACAAGGGCAGCGCCAGCTTTTAGCTATTGCCCGGGCAGCGATTGCTGATCCGCCGGTGATGATTATGGACGAGGCGACTTCTAGTATTGATACTAGAACAGAGAAGCATGTTCAGGCGGGGATGGATCGTTTGATGAACGGGCGGACCGTTTTCGTGATTGCCCATCGTCTGTCAACCATTCAAAATTCGGATGTTATTATGGTAATGGACCATGGTCGAATCATCGAACGCGGCAGTCATGATGATTTATTAGCTGAAAAAGGTGTTTATTATCAACTATATACTGGAAAAGTTGAATTAGATTAATGTAACGTGAAAAAGGAACCGTATAAACCATCGTTTTCTCTAGAAAATAAGATGGCTTATACGGTTTTTCTTGTTAGTATTCTGTTCTGATTAATAGGAGTAAAACGTCCTGTTCCCTATGCAGAAGGAGTATGAGTAAGATCCCCTCAACTCATTTTTCTATACGCTATTCTTTCAGCTTTTGATTTAGAACGATTAGTTTGCAGCCAATAGCGCATCGATATCTGCGGTCATTTTTAGCGGATTAGTTTGAGGTGCATAACGCTGCACAACTTCGCCCTGCTGATTCACCAGAAATTTGGTGAAGTTCCATTTTATCACACTACCCAATGTACCGCCCGTTTCTTCCTTCAAATAGCTGAACAGAGGCAACGCCTCTTTCCCATTTACCCGGCACAGCTGATGCATCGGGAAGGTTACTCCATAAGTTAGGCGGCAGGCTTCCGCAGCCTCCTGACCATTTTCAAGCTCTTGTTTAAATTGATCGGATGGGAACCCCAGAACAACTAAACCTTGATTCTTATACGTTTTATATAATTCTTCCAGTTGTTCAAACTGAGGTGCCAGTCCACATTTTGTTGCGGTATTTACAATAATTAGGGGCTGACCTTTATAGCGGTCAAGTGAATAGGTTTCTTCGTTTTCAAGTGTTGCTTCAAAATCATAAATGGACATGCAAATCCCTCTTTTCCTGTATCTGTCTGTGTAATTCCTGCAAAAGCTTCTATTGCAAGTCTTTATATTATCAGTATAGTACGAAATGAGGAATAACACACGGTAAACAGCTCACTTGCACCTTTCAAATGTGAAGAAAAGTATAGCTGGTTTTGGCGTAGTAGGGCTTATCTATTGTAATTAGAGCAGCTTCTAAATCATTTGCCGGAAGCTGTGTTTCAAAAGTAATACCTGCATATCTCGGATAACAGCGCCCGTCAATGCTAAAGGCAGGTTGTTCCTGATTGAAGGTGAAAATGACTGCGGCCGGCAAGGTCGTTTTAATGCGAACGGCTCGGCCGTTTTTTTTATGCCGAATTAGTCCCTCTTTTTTCTCTCCCAGTTTAAACGTTGTATCCAGACCACCGTAGGCTGCTAGATTACTTAGTGATTTTCCTGTAGGCTGAGTAAAATCCCATTGGCTGTTGGTCGGAATAGATGAAAGTCCGGAAATCAGTTTTTGCTCATTCTCCAAATAGTAAGCTGTACTATCTAGGTAAAGTGAATGGCTTTCGACAGAGTCAAAGAGATTGCCGTTCAAGTTAAAATAGATATGATTAGTTGGATTAAAAAAAGCTGTACGCTCTGTACGAGCGGTGATTTCCATAGTCAGCTGTTTTGATAATGTTAGAGAATAACAAACTTCAGCCTCCAACTGATTTTTCCTATCAGAAAAAGAAAAAATAAGCTGAGCAGTATCCTCTGTTTGGTGAATGGTATATCGCCATAGCTGCTTATCATAACCCGCTGTTCCCCCGTGAAAATGCAGCGGGGCTCTATTTTGTTCTAGGCTGGTATGACGAGGATGATATCGTCCTGCTAAAGGAGCGACAATTGCTCCTGAATAGGTTCGCTCTTTTATCCATTCCAACGGATTGTCAGGTATTAATGTCACATTTTCATAGTTTTTGTTCTTATCTGAAAATTTTATTCCATAAATAGCACTCCCTAAATTGCTAAAGGTTACAGAGAACTCATCTTCTATTGAAAAGCTAATGAAATGAACGTCTTCGGTGACTTTTACTTTACTTACCTGGATCATGTTGTCAGCCCCTTTCAAAATTAGTATAGCATATTTAAGAATATTTTTTTCATAAATGTTGACATTTTTTGAAAATATTGTATTATGTGTGTAAGCGCTAACCTATTAAGGAGGAATTTCAGATGATTCATGTAAAGGATTTGAAAGAATCTTACGATGTCATTGTTGCAGGAGGAGGGATGTCTGGTGCCTTTGCTGCAATTGCTGCAGCAAAGAATGGAGCGAAGGTACTAATCATTGATCAAAATGGCTATTTTGGCGGAACGTTGACTGCGAATGGTGTTGGACCAATGATGACATTTTTTGCAGGCGAAAAACAGGTAATTCAAGGATTAGGGGAAGATATGGTTCAACGTCTCGTGAAGCGGGGCTACTCGCCAGGACATGTGTTGGATTCAACGAATTATATTTCCTATGTTACGCCTTTTTCTGCAGAGGGTTTAAAAATGGTGCTGGATGAGATGGTAACGGAAGCTGGCTGCGACGTGCTTTTCCATACGTACCTGATAGATGTTGAGCTAAAAGAGAAGGAGTTGACAAGTCTTGTTGTCTCTAACAAGGACGGCATTTCAAGAATTCATGGAAAAGTTTTTATTGATGCTTCAGGAGATGCTGATTTAGCAACACAGGCCGGTATTCCTTTTCAGCTAGGTAGAGAAGCAGATAACGCCATGCAGCCAATGACAATGAATATGAAGGTCTATGGTGTGGATACAAAGGCTTTAAGACAGGCAGTTTTGGCTGAACCGGAAAAATTTCCACGCCTGAATAGAGATCTCAATGTGATGAAAAATACGGAAATCCTATCATTTGTAGGGTTTGATGAAGAATTCAAAAGAGCCAAGGAAAATGGTGAAATCTCTATTCCAAGAGAGGATATTCTCTTTTTTGAAACAGGCACACCGGGAGAATTCATTATGAATACTTCTAGAATCATTAATGAAAGCGGTGTATCTGCTGCAGGCTTGACAAGGGCGGAAATGTTGGGAAGAGAACAATGTGAGGAGCTTTATCGGTTCCTTGTAAAAAATATTCCCGGCTTTGAGCAGGCCCAGGTAGCCTACACTGGACCAAGCGTTGGCGTTAGAGGCACCAGACAAATCAGAGGAGTTTACACACTGACGAATGAAGATGTACTGGAAAATAAAGATTTTCAAACAGCAATTGCACATTCCGGTTATCCGATTGATATTCACAATCCTAAGGGAGAAGGAACAGTATCTGTTCACAGTAATCAAAATGAAGAGCTTCAGGATCATGCATTTAACAGAGATGCCTTCAATAGCTATTATAAAATTCCTTATGAAATCATGATTACGAATGAGTTAGATAATTTGATTGTAACCGGACGATGTGTTTCAGCTTCCTTTGAAGCGCAGGCGGCAATCCGCACGACGCCGACAATGACTGCCATCGGACAAGCAGCCGGGACAGCAGCAGCACAGGCCGTTAAATGGGGGCAGTCAGTAAAGGACATTGATATTCCGAAATTACAGGATACATTAATTAAACAAGGAAGCTATATCGAAAAATAGGAGGAGAAGAGATGGAAACAGTACAGTTAATTGGTATTTTACTTGTGTTTTTAGTAATGGTCGGCTTAATGATGACGAGGAAGGTGCCGACAATTCTTGCCCTTCCTATTATGGCAATAGCTATTTCTTTTATTGCCGGCATTCAGTTTATGTCGAATGACGGGGAGCAGTTTACGATTGTAAAGGATGTTCTGGAAGCTGGTTCGATGCGGATGTCAACAGCTATCTCCGGATTGATTTTTGGGTCACTGTTCGGTAAGGTGTTAAGCAAAGTTGGCGTAACAGAAACAATCATTAAGAAGGCAGCGGAGATGGCAGGAGATAAAGCCCTGCCGATAGCTTTGTCCTTCCTGGCAGTATGTTCCGTTATTTTTGCTGCCAGCAACGGCTTGGGAATGGTTATTTTGGTTGGAACGATTATTATCCCAATTATGATTTCAGCGGGTCTGTCGCCAATGGTCAGCGGGATTATTCTTTTGCTGGCAAACGGGATAGGAGTGACTTTCTCCGTATCAACACTAGCAGTTTATATTGATGTATTAGGGTTACCGCTGGAAACAGTAACTTCTTATTCCTGGCTGGTCGGCGTTCCGCTAATCATCGTATCTGTCTTAATGGTATTTTACTATATCAAGTTTCAAGGGAAACGCCGGAAGGCATGGGCAATGCCTGTAAAGCAAAGAAATAATGGACAGGTTCGAAGCATAGCCCTGATTTCACCAATTATCCCAGTCGTTTTAGTATTTGCCTTTAAAGTTCCGTTGGTTGCTTCCATTATTATTGGTATTGCAGCGGCTCTGCTATTAAGTACACCAAAAAATCCGATTCATGTAGTCAGCAGCTCCTTTGTTGAAGGGATTCAGGATGTAGCTGGTGCGGCTGGTCTGATGATTGGCATCGGGATGCTTTTAAATGCAGTAATGTCTGTTGAAGTTTCACAAATTCTGCAGCCGGCGATTTCCATGATGATTCCTAAAAATCAACTGATGTTTATTCTAGTCTTTGGCTTGCTGTCGCCGTTAGCTATCTATCGCGGTCCATTAAATGTTTGGGGTCTAGGCAGCGGGATTATTTCTTTACTGGTTGCCGGCGGTATGAATCCGATAGCAGCAATGGTAGCATTGCGCTTAGATAGTAATGTTCAAGCTGTCTGTGATCCGACAAATTCACATAATGTCTGGGTATCAGATTTCACAAAAACAGATGTCAACGAAGTCTTGAAGAAAACAATTGTCTGGATTACTGTATCCACAGTCATTGGATTGATTGTATCTTCATTCTTCCTATATTAAGAGACGGTTGGAAGGGATTAGTATGAGTAAAAAAGTAAGAATCGGTATTGACGTAGGCGGTACATTTACAGATGCAGTTGCCATTGATAATGAAACCTATGATGTGATTGCAAAATTGAAAATTCCTACTACCCATGAAGAGGGCGTAGCTCAGGGGATAGTTACAATTATTCAGAAGCTTTTAACAGAAAATAAGATTGCGCCGGAAGATGTAATGTTCATAGCTCATGGGACAACACAGGCAACAAATGCACTTCTTGAAGGTGATGTTGCCAAGGTTGGAATTATCGGGATGGGCACAGGAATGGATGCCCGAACAGCCAAGAAAGAAACAGCTATTGAGCATATTGAGCTGGCACCTAACAAGTATCTAAGCTCTGAGCATTTATTCATTGACTCAGCCAAATTAAACAATGAAGCGATAGAAGCGGGTATCCGCACATTAGTAGGAAATGACTGCCAAGTAGTTGTGGCCAGTGAAGCCTACTCGGTAGATGATCCGGAAAATGAGCTGACTGTGATCAAAAAGGCACAGGAAATGCAGCTCTATGCGACAGGCGGTCATGAGATTTCTCAGCTTTACGGTTTGAAAATGCGGACGCGGACAGCGGTAGTTAATGCTTCGCTGATTCCCAAGATGATGCAGACGGCAAACATGACAGAGGATGCGGTCCTAAATACTAATATTCAGTCCAATCTGATGATTATGCGTTGTGACGGCGGTGTGATGAGCATTAACGAAGTGAGACAACGACCGATTTTAACTATGCTGTCTGGACTTGCGGCTGGTGTAGCTGGTGCACTGATGTATGAAAAAGTCAGCGATGGCATTTTCTTTGAGGTTGGCGGTACAAGTGTGGATATTTCGGTTATCAAAAATGGAAAAGTAATGATTAAATACGCTCAGGTCGGCGGACACAAAACCTATCTACGTTCATTGGATGTTCGGACGCTGGCAGTTGCAGGCGGTAGTATGATTCGGGCAAAAGGTGGGAAAATCATTGATGTAGGTCCTCGAAGTGCCCACATTGCCGGACTCGAATATGAATGCTTCACAGATAAAGAAAACTTGGCTGACCCTGTTATTGCATTTGTCTCCCCTCGTGAAGGAGATCCCAATGAATACGCAGTGGTTCAAAGCAGTACCGGAAATACCTACTCTTATACATTAGCTGGAGCGGCTAACCTATTGGGCTATGTTCCGGCAGGAGACTATGCAGAAGGAAAGCGGGAAAGTAATCAGGCAGCCTGGGAGGCGTTAGGTGCTTATCTTGGCATGTCGGCAGAAGCAGCAGCTAAAGAAGTTGTACGCTTGGCAATGGAAAAGCTGGAGCCGGTTATCGATGAACTCATTGACGAATATGAGATGGACCGCAGCTTTATTACCTTAGTTGGCGGCGGCGGCAGCGGAGCTATCGTTGTACCTGCACTGGCAGAACATTTCAATTATAAATGGAAGCTGGCTAAGAATGCGCCTTATATTTCTACGATTGGTGTGGCGCTGGCTATGGTACGGGAACAGATTGAACGGTCTGTTAATAATCCTACAGAGCAGGATATCAAAAAAATCAGAGCAGATGTCATTGAGAAAATTATTCAGTCTGGTGCCAATGAAGAAACAGTAGAAGTCAATATCGAAATTGATTCTCAGCGAAACATCGTTCGAGCAGTGGCGACGGGTGCAACAGAGCTAAGGCAAAAAAATCTCGGAGCAGCAGATGTTACTGAAGACGAGCTGAGACAAATCACTTCAGAAGCTTTAGGTATTGATGGAAATACAGTGCAGAGGATTGCTCAAATTGGACGCTGGAATTTGATGGATGCTTTAGTCGTTAAGAAGAAATTCTTGTTTAAGAGTAAGCAGAATAATGTTTGCGTAGTGGATCGGGAAGGGGTAGTGCGCTTTAAACGAAGCAATGCCCACTATCTGACTTTCAAGAAAAATCAGACAGAATCTGATTTCCTGTCCTTCGTAGATGACTATACAATCTATTCAGACGCCAATGCGACTATCCCTAAGGTATTTCTATTTTATAAAGAAAAAATGCTTGATTTGACTGGGATGCAGACAATTGAGCAGTTGACGTCTATAATGGATGTAGAGACAGAAAATCTTGAACCGGATGAGGAAATTATTGCTGTCGCTTATAAATAGAGGTGAAAATATGATGGATTTTTCTGATGGGTTTTTAGGCTATTTAGAGTTGAAGCAGGATTTGCTGTTCCATAAAATTCCAGATGAAAAAGTACCCTATTATGTCCGAGAGGCTCTAGAGATTGGGCGAAAATTAGGGCAAGAGTTCAAGGGGAAATCTCCGGAGGAATTACTAGCTGATAGAAATATTGCTGTTAAGACAGATGAGGGAGACGGCAGTTTTTTTAAGGTAACTTTTAGGGCCCAGTTTGAAGCAGACCGGAAAGGCAATCATCAGGTACTTATCTATGACCAGTCAATCCGAGCACTAGCTGAAGCTAACCAACTGGAGATGGAGGCGATGAAGAATATTGTGCTGATGCATGAGTTCTTCCATTATCTTGAATATGGTCATGGATTAATGGTTCCCGATCAGTTGGAGAATATCGAATCTTTTCAGTTCTTAGGCTTATCAAGGAAGGCGAAGGTTCAGCGGACGAGCGAAATTGCTGCCAACAGCTTTACAAAAGAAGCACTGGACTTGCCTTTTCTACCGAGCTGCTATGACTATATTTATCTGCTTAAAACAGGAGGTATAACTGAATCTGAGCTTGTAAGTGAACAACAGCAATATAAAAAGCTTTTTGAAAAAGTTGAAAAAAGTAACTAGAAATAGAGGACAACAGCAGCTTTTTAAATTAGAATAGAAGAGAAATCGTGTATAAGGTTCAATAGACTTTGTACACGTTTTGTCTTTAGAAATGAGAGTGGAGGACAGAAGGATGAGTAAGTTATTAGGCAGCATTGAAGCTGGAGGAACGAAGTTTGTCTGTGCAGTCGGCAATATGAACTTTGAGGTACAGGATACTGCTGTTTTTCCAACAGGAAATCCAGAGGAGACGATGGCTAAAGCCATTGAGTTTTTCAGCAACTATGAGATTGCTGCAATTGGGATTGGGTCTTTTGGCCCTGTCGATGTGAATCCGAATTCAGAAAAGTATGGTGAAATTTTAGCTACTCCTAAATTAGAATGGCGAGGGTTTAACATTCTCAAGGCACTGAAAAAGCATCTGGATGTTCCCGTATTTTTGACAACAGATGTCAATTCAAGTGCTTTTGGTGAGTATACAAAGGGCGCTGCACAGGAAGATAACTCCTGCGTTTATTATACAGTAGGTACTGGGATTGGCGGTGGCGCAATTCAAAATGGAGAATTTATCGGCGGCTTCACCCATACTGAAATGGGGCATGCTTACGTAAAACGTCATCCGCTGGATGCTGATTTTAAAGGAGTCTGTCCTTCACATGGCGCAGACTGTCTGGAGGGGCTAGCCTCGGGACCAAGTCTGCAGGCTAGAACGGGTCTTCGAGGTGAAAAGGTGGGGGAAGAGCATGATGTCTGGGCTATTGAAGCGTACTATATCGCTCAGTTGGCTTTTAATACTCGTCTGAATTTTGCGCCGGAACGGATTATTTTCGGCGGTGGAGTGATGCAGCAGGATCACTTGATGGAAAAGGTTCGTGCCATTTTTAAAGAACTGAATAATGGGTATGTAGATGTTCCCAATTTGGATACATATATTATAAATCCAGCTATTCCAGGCAATGGCAGTGCAACAATCGGCAACTTTGCCTTGGCATTGCGCGAACTGAAAAAATAAAAAAAGAGAATAGGAAATAATAAATTCTCAGACTCTTAGTCTACCTAAATCCGAATAAGCGAAGATTCGAAAGCTGCTTATTCAAAGAGAAGCCGTACTATATTGAAAATGGGTGCCAACCATTTTCGTATAGTACGGCCTTTTTTATTACCATTCATATTTTGATGAATCCGCAGATTGAAAGGAATTAATAATCGTATCGCTGCTTAGCTTACGCTGCCGCAATCCACGATTGTCTCTCAAAATTGTGGCATAGATAATATCAAGAATTAGTGAAATCATTGGTGAATTTGAGAGAACTAGCGGATTATTCGCCATGACATGATCCGGTGTAATAATCTTTATGTCAATAAGATCATTGATTTTAGGATTATCATTTCCCGATAGAAGCATTGTTTTAACATTCTTCTTTTTGATATTCGATAAGAAAGGAATAACATCCTTGCTGATTACAGAAGGAACGACCGCAATCAAAAGGGAATCACTGTTCATGTTTTCAATAGATAGTTGTGCCTCCAGTGATTCCTTCAAGGTTGTAACATCCAAACCAATTTGCCGCAGTTTAAAAGCAAATTCATCGCTGATAAAGGATGTCGTATAAATTGACAGGATAAATATTTTGCGTGAAAGGATAATGGAGGAGGCTGCGTCTTCTATTGTCTTCTCATCCAGCAAAGCACAGGTATTCAGCAGCATTTTCTGGTAATCATGAGTGACGTACTCTAATAGATTGGATTCATCAACGGCTTCATCGCTAAACTTGTCAAATTGTGTATTGCTTTGGGCTAAGGCAATTTTAAATTTATTGAATCCCTTATAGCCAATTTTCTTGCAAAAACGATTAATACTAGCTTCAGAAGTATTGATTTTTCTTGCAAGAGTAGTAATTGTATTTGTAATGACGAAATCAGGATTTTCTATCACAAACTGACTTATTTCATACTCGCTTGTCGTAAAGGTTGATTCAAGAGAAATGATTTTTAAAATCACTGCAGACTGCATAATGACACCTCTTCTAAAAGTTCTTACCCATCATTATAGCAGATTATCAGATGTCGTGTGTGGATAAAAAACTGTTTGCTTTTTGCATACTTAAAAGTAAGTAGAATGAAAATAAAAAATCAAAAAAAATGATAGGCTTTGCCAAATTTTTTACGCTCATTATGTTGAAGGTAAAGGCTTATCTCCAATAAGGCTGTAGTCAAGTTAGCAGAAATGATAGAAAAATGAATGAATGTATAGAGAAATACAGAAAGACTATTGCCTAAATAGCTAGAACAGGGTACTTTAAAAGTAATAAGAAAGAATGAACACTGGGAAGGTTTAGCTAAGAAAGGCAGAGGAGAACTTTTTTTCTGAAATAAACAAGTTGTTTGGCTGGTTGAACAACTACGGAGGGATTATGATGAAAAAGAGGAGCAGAAAATTCTGGTTTTTAGGAGGAGCAGTTATTCTCATGATTTTCCTAATCTTTTTAGGAGGAAGAATCCTAAAGAAAGAATCAGGAAAATCAACTGATGCTACAATTGGCTCGTCAATCAACGAGGGCAGACCTGCAGTCAGCTCGTCAAGCTCGATAGAGAAAGATGACGGAGATCGTATTCCCAGCCAAGAAATCAGTACAAGTGAGCAGCAGAGTACAATGAGCGACACGTCAAATGAGAGAAAACACGAATATGAAACTGTGCTGGGCGTAGAGATTGAACGGAAAATAAGTTTGCCAATTAGACAGCGAATACAAGAGACAAATTACTACTGTGTACCAGCAACTGTCCAAATGCTGCTGGAGAGTTTTGGTTTTGATGTTGAGCAAGAAATAGTGGCACAACAAATGAAAACGAGTTCTGTTACAGGTACAGAATATATTGAGATGGTTTAAGTGATTAATGCTTATTTATTTGATAAGGAAATAGCGGATGAAGGTGAATCAGGCTATCGGGTACAAGTAGTTGCTGCTAATGAAACGGAAGAGGGAGAGAATTTATTTAAAAAAAGAATAAAAAAAAATATTGATAATGGCTATCCAAGCTTTGCAGCAGTGGATTTGAATAAATTATATCCCGATTTACCTAGAGCGAATCATATGATATTAATAGTTGGTTATGCCACTTATAAAAATAGTGAAGAAATTGCATTTTATTATATAAATGATCCCTATCCTCTTGTTCAAGACCCAGTTTTTGGAAATCAAAAAATAGTTCCGGAATACGAGCTGTTTGAAGCAATCACTCGAAATGAGGAGCCTGCATATATTTGGTAAGGATTTGTATAAAAAGAACAGGGGGATAGTGATGAAAAAGCGGATGGTTGTTCTTTGTTTTCTTCAGTTGATCATTCTAGGTTCTTGTAAAAATAATTCTGAGCGAACTAAGGAGATACTGCCTGAATCAAGCTATTTAGGAGAATGGAAAGTAACCTATACAAATGACCAGAATTTAACTTATGATTTTTTGGAAGACAAAATAATTATAAAGGATGGAAATGGTAAGAGCAGTATATTGCCTTATCATGTAAATCAGAAAACAGACAAATATATTAATTTTACAGAGGCAGATAGTGAAATGGAGATAACACTTACGCTCCATTTCCCCTACACTACAGATTTGTCAACAGCAGTTCTCTTGTCCAACGTGACGAAAGAGGAGCCTTTGTCAGATAACTTATTTGCTGTGATGAATCGGGAGGAGTACATTGATTATACTCCATACTATGATTATCAAGAATATTTAGAATGAAAAGATCAAGCAGCAAAAAGAAAAAAGTGAGAAATTGATGATCTGTTCCGTTATTTCCTAGCTTAACGTTAGGGAATTTGCTACAATGATTTGGAGATTATTTTTTTAGGAAAGAGGAGGATCATCCCATGATTGCAATCAGTGATCTTAAATCAGGAATGACATTTGAACAAGATGGTAAATTAATCAAAGTATTAGAGGCAAGCCACCACAAGCCTGGTAAAGGAAATACAGTTATGCGTATGAAGCTGAAGGATGTGCGTTCAGGTTCTACCACTGAAACAACAATGCGTCCAGATGATAAGGTGAAAAAGGCTCATATCGATACAAAGCCTGCGCAATACTTATACAGCCAGGATGATACAGCAATTTTCATGGATATGGAAACATATGAGCAATATGAAATTCCAACTGAAGCAATTGATGAAGAGCTAAAATATCTTTTAGAAAATATGGAAGTTAAGATTCAGTTCTACGGTTCAGAAGTAATAGGTATTACTTTGCCGACTACAGTTATTTTGACTGTAGCTGAAACACAGCCTTCAATCAAAGGGGCTACAGTTACAGGCTCTGGTAAACCAGCAACAATGGAAACTGGCTTAGTAGTGAATGTTCCTGACTTTGTTGAAGCAGGTGAAAAGCTGGAAATCAATACACAAGAAGGTACTTACCTGAAACGTGCAAAATAAAAAATGAAAACCGGAACGGTATTTGAGGCCGTTCCGGTTTTTTTATATGCTTGTGGAAGGCAAACGTTGCTTATGGTATCTTTCCTTAAGACGAATACAATGCGCCTAAAAAGCTGAAAATAGCAAATGTATGCACAGATTTAGTTATTTTGCTGCCTGAACATTTTTAATAAAGGCAGAAAGTTCTTCTGTTTCCAGCAGTTGATGGTTGCATTGATCACTATCGTGACAGATATAGTTGCCCTTCTTTGTATACGTACCATCGCTGGCTGTTTTGGTTGTTGCCAAAAACAGTGAGACATTAGAAATCGTTTTACAAATTGCACAGGCACCCTTAATGATTTCAGGAGAAAGGACGCCGGAAACACCAACTAGCTTATCCCCTTGATGAGTGATAATAAACTTTCTTTGTGTTCCAGGATCGTTCCAGCCTACATAGGTGTGATCTCTTAAATCCAGCTCAGACCATTCTGGAATTTTTAGTTTTTTTGTTTTTCGAAACAATTTAGTCAGCTGAGGATTAGAAGGCGGATCAAAAGGAATAACCTGCTCTTTAAGCGTAGCAAGATAGCGCTCCATTCGACTGCGGGTTATTCGGATATTCATCATTTTTTCCATAAAAGCATCTACCTCAGGCTGTCCTTCTGGAAAAAGCTCATTGATTTTTCCAATTGCCAATGCCTGAATCGTTTTCACTGTCCCAGAATCATTGACTGAGGTATAGGTATTTATCAGCGTTTCTGCCTGATTTTTCACGTAATTATATTCATATGGTTGAATTGTTGGGTTCATTTGTTTGTTCCTTTCAAATAATTTCTATGGTCAAAATACCTTGATGAAAGGCAATGATTATTCCAACAAAGTATTTTGTTAGTGAGTAAAATCCTGGGCTGTTAAAGAAGATATAGTAGCGTATATCATAGCATCACCCCCCTTAATAAGAATTAGTTTATAATGCAGCCTGCAAAGAGGCTGTTAGATTGCTTAGATATATCGTCTAGTATAACGCAATGACTGGAAAATAAAAATCATTCTACTATAGAATGGCTGGAAAGACAAGGGAGTTTATCAACCTCCTTATTCAGAAATGAAGAAAGTTTAGAGCTGCTATCCAGCAAATCTAGCAGATACTCTATCGAATTTTATATGATTGTAGTACGAATAAAAAATTCCAAAGCACAATGCTAGTCTTTTCCTACCTTATTATGATATATTTGGTTAAAATTGGTCAAAGATTTCTTTGAAGGAGTGATGGATATGGCTAATTTACATAGTATAGAAGAAATTCGTTCATTTGTTGCAGAGAATAAATGGGCATTCCTTTATGTTTCTCAGCAAAATTGTTCTGTCTGTCATTCTGTCCTACCCAAATTGAAACAGCTGCTGGCACAATACCCAGACATCCAATTGGGGGAAGTAGATGGTGAAGAGGTGAAAGCTGTATCTGCTGAATATCAGATTTTTTCAGCACCAACGCTGCTGCTTTTTATTGACGGCAAAGAATTTATCCGCGAAGGTCGATTTGTTCAGTTTCAAAAATTAGGGTTTGATATTGAACGGTTATATACCTTTGAAACAGAGCTGTAGGAAGAAACGAGTGGGACTAGAGCGATTAGTGGAATAAGTAGTAAACGTGGCAGCCGGCAATCTTTACTTGAAACGAATGATGAACTAGTGGTTTTTCACTATCAGAATGTAGGATGACTAATCTGAAGTAAGCTGAACCAAAAAGTATTTTTTAAATTAAAGAGCGCAACAAAATGAATCGTTCGTTTTGTTGCGCTCCATTATTATGCTTTGATTGTAATGAATTTTATAACAACATATTCTTCAATACCGTAAGCACCGTTTTCTCTACCAAAGCCGGAATGCTTCACACCGCCGAAGGGGGTAGCTGAATTAGAGATGTCCACATCATTTACGCCAACCATGCCATAGGCTAGTTTTCGACTGACATTTGTGATGGTATGGATGTTATCGGCAAAGAAGTAAGAAGCTAAACCAAAAGGTGTATCATTGGCAGCTTTAATCACTTCTTCCTCATCGGAAAAAGTAATCAGCGGAATGACCGGACCAAAGGTTTCTTTATAATAGATGTCCATGTCTGTAGTAACTCCATCCACTATGGTAGGTTCAAAAAAGAAGCCGTCTGCATAGGCACCACTTGTTAACTGACTCCCCCCATAGAGAATGTCAGCACCTTTGTCAGCTGCGTCCTGCAGCTGCTTTTTGACTTTATCCAAGCCACCCTGATTAATTAATGGACCTGTTGTGGGGTTATCCAATCCATTTCCAACAGTCACTTCTTTTATTTTTTCAAGAATAAGTTTTGTTGCTTCAGATTTAATCTCTTCGTGAATAAAAATCCGATTTGGCGAGGTGCAGACCTGCCCGTTGTTTCTAAATTTTGCAGCAATCAGACTGTCCGCTGCCAAGTCTAAATCAGCATCAGGAAAAATGATGAAGGGGGCATGTCCTCCTAACTCCATAGAAACCTTTTTCAGTGTAGAAGCAGCTTGCTCATTTAATAACTTTCCTACCTCAGTCGAACCAGTAAAGGTTAGTTTTTGAATCTCTTCGGACGTAGCAAGAATTTCTCCAACTATTTTGGATTTTCCCAGAACAACATTGACCACACCATCAGGAAAGCCTGCTTTATCGAAAAGCTCCATCAATGCTAGCGCTGAAAGTGGTGTTTCAGAAGAAGGCTTCAAAATTACTGTACAGCCTGCTGCGATTGCCGGGGCGATTTTGCGGATAATCATATTAGATGGAAAGTTCCAAGGCGTAATAGCTGCAACAACACCTATCGGCTGCTTTTCAGCAAGCCATTGCTTATCGTCGGGAGAAGGAATAATATCCCCGTAGATTCGTTGAGCTTCGCTGGCGTTCCAACGTAGATTTTCAATATTGGTTTGAATTTCTGCTGTGGCTTGCTGTAGTGGCTTCCCCTGCTCCATCGTCATGATGGTTGCCAGACGTTCTTGATCGTCAGAAATCAAATCTGCCGCTTTATTCATCAAGTCAGCCCGTTCAGCTGGCGATGTTTTAGACCATTTAGAAAAAGCAGAGGCAGCAGCTTCGACTGCACGTAAAGTTTCATTTCGGCCGCCTTGCTGAACAGCTGTCAACGTTTCACCAGTAGCAGGATTGATTACGGACTTTGCTTCTTCAGAGCCATCTAGCCATTGTCCATTGATATAGAGACGAGTTTCAACGTTCGGTAATTCATTTCGTACCATAGTTTCTCCTCCTTGTCTTTCTATAAAAAGCGTAACATAGATAAAAAATCGACACAAAATAAACGCCCATACTTGTTTTAGAAGGGCGTTCTGTCTATCTGACAGGCTTTTTCCAGTTACTATGAGCGGATAGCTCTTTACGTATTTTCAGCTGAGGGATAAATCGTGTGAGAATAATTAAATTTCTCTCTTTTTATAGTACATTCTGTAGCTATTACTGTATTGATATTATTTTTTGAGGTAAAATTGTTATAACAAAACGCTTGTTTTGTAAATGGATAGTGGTCAATTAATATGAAGAAAACAGGAGGAAGAGCAATGATACTTGTAACTGGTGCAGCCGGAAATGTCGGCAGAAGAATAATCACTGAATTAGTCAATAGAGGACTTTCAATCAAGGCATTTGATATTAATCCCAAAGTAGAAGAATTAAAAGCGCTTGGTGTTTCTGAAACGATGGTCGGGGATGCACGTTCAGCCGAAGATATCGTTAAAGCTCTGGCAGGCTGCGAGCAAGTGCTTTATATTCCGCCGATGTTTGTCTATGATGAAGCGGAAATCGCCATGCATTTTATTGACGAGGCTGTTCGGGCAGAAATTAGTCAGTTTGTGATGATGACCGTTACACACCCGCTTATGTCCACTCTTCCTCAGCATACTCAGAAGTTGAAAGCAGAAGAATATTTGGTATATAAGGGATTATCCGCTGGATTGAATTATACAATCCTTCAGCCTATGCATTATATGCACAATTTTCTGGTTCCCGTAGTCTGGGAGACAGATGCTTATCAGTGTTTTTACACAAAAACAACGAAGCTTAGCTATGTAGATGCTGCTGATGTGGGAGCGGTAGCAGCTAAGATATTAACAGAAGCCGACCATCAAAATGCGACCTATGAGCTAGTCGGGGATGATTTTCTTTCACCGGTAGATATGGTAGAAGTGTTTAACCGGATTACTGGAAAAGAGGCAGTTTGTGACCAGGTTCCAGTGCAGCAGATTATCAACTATTTTGAAACGGCAAAATATGACAGCTACTTCGTAAAAACATTTGAACAGCTTGCAAAGACGTATAGTGAATACGGCATTGCCGGCAATAGTCATGTGCTAACCTGGTTATTAGGAAGAAAGCCAACTAGTTTTGAAGAGTATGTTCTGCGTGAATGCAAGGAAAATAATTTGTAAATCTCATAGTTGGGCAATCGCTAATACAGCAAACGAAAAGAAGTAATTTTTATTATAGAAATAAAAGAGAGAGGTTAGGGCAGAATCATATGCACCTAACCTCTCTTCATTATTTATTTAGTTTTTTTCAGGTGGAGAATCGGATAAGCTCTGTTTTGTCCGTCAGTAGGACTCTCGCTGATTATGGAAAAGCCATTTTTTAAATAAAAGGCTGTTGCCTGCGGATTGTCTTTATTAACGTCTACTGAATCAACTGATTGTTTCATTGTTAGGTATTGTAGAATTTGCCCGCCATATCCTTGACGAAAATGATTGGGATCAATAAAGAGCATTTCTAAATGGTTGTCGTTAGTTCCAGAAAAACCAACCAGCTCTTCTTCATTAAACCATAGAAGAAGTTTAACGAAAGGGAAGTAGGAAGGAATTTCCTTTTTCAACTTATTTCTGTCAGCTTCCGATAAAAAATGATGAGTGGCAATGACGGAACGTTCCCAAAGAGCTATTAAAGCGGGATAATCATTTTTTTCGGCTGATTTTTGTTTTAACATAATGGGCACCCTTCTATTTATAGATTTAAAGCTATAGTTAAGTTAGCGAAGCCAGTATTTGAGCTGTTTTCTTCAACAGCTCATCATATTGTCCAGCATTGACTACGCTGTTTCCGTAAAGAGTCTGTTCATAGAGTGCGGTTAGCTCACTGAAGCTGTGTCCTAGCGATGGATAAGTCAGCTCCAGCCGCTGTCCATAAGGAGCCAGAGGTTCCTCAGCTTTACGCACCAGCTTTTTCTCTGCTTGTTTTAACAGATGCTGATAAGCACCAATGAAATCGGCTGGTCTCATTTTTCGATAAAGTTTAAAGCGAAGCAGGAAGAAATTCTTTCTTAACAAGAAAATACCAATGACTAGGAAGAGTCCAAGTAAACCAAAAGCATAAGGTCGAATGGAACGCCAAATTTCATCAAAAGAAATGGCTGAGTCCTTCTCTGCTTCAGCAGCCTGTTGTGTGCTGTTGGACGTGGTATTTTCGGTCTCAGTTGAGGAAGAATTGCTGGTTGACGACGGGCTCTCTGAGGACTCAGAGGCTGCTGTATTTTCTTCCGATTCTGGATTGCTGAAGCTGGGCGTAGGTTCAAAAGGTATCCAGCCGTAGCCCTTGAAATAGACCTCCGGCCATGAATGGGCATGACCGTTGCGGATAGAAAACTGTTTTCGGCCGTCCTGATATTCTCTGGTGATTTCGCCGGAGGCAAAGCCTTTAGCCCAGCGGCTGGGAATCCCCAAAGAACGCAGCATGACAATCATTGCGGAGGAAAAGTTGTCACAGTACCCTACTTTAGAGTCAAAAAGAAAATAGTCTACATAATCTCGTCCTTCTGGAAGAAAAGGTGTGTCCGTTTTAGAATATTGAAAGGTTTCATCTGTTTTTAGATACTGTTCGATTGCCTTAACCTTGTCATAAATCGATTCTTCATTCTGAGTAAGGGAAAGCGCTAGCTCATAAACACGCGGGAGCGCAGTTGGCAGCATGGTATTTTGTAGGTCTGCGACTCCTTCGTTCGCCTGCTGGAGATCGCTTTCCTGATAAGCGGGTTCTTGCCAGACGAAAGATAGTTCTGTAGCTGGAGACGTAAAATTAATCCGATTTTTTTCCGGAATCCGTTCTATTGTCTGACCCGAAGATAAAAAGAGCTGAAAGCTCCCATAGGGCTGCGGCAGGTAAGATATACCAGAATCAATATTCATTGTTATGGGCGTCTCTGAAGCAAACATTCCTTGATATTCAGGGTCAGTCACTAAAAGTGCTGAGGGGTCTGTTTCAGTATCAATGGATTCAGTAAAGGTTTGCCAGCCAGTACCCGTATAGTAGTTTTTAGTTTCCACACGCCAGTAATGCGGCTTACTTTGAATAGCTGTAAAAAGGATAGTAGGATCATCTGTTAAAGGACCGCCTAACTGCCGGTCATCCTCACCAAATCCACTGCGTGAAGCACTGGAGGTTCCGTACCGATTGATTTGTTCGTAGAGACCTTTACTATTTGCATAATTTCGAACAGCAGCTGTTTGATAGAATAGAAAGCTTTGTGCTTGCGGGAAAAATTTATACATGGAATAGGCACTCCCGCTTATAAATAAAAGTAAAATACTACTGTATAAGAATATTTTATTACGTGAAAAAGCAACTGTCTGCTGCTTCAACTGATGGAACAGGATTGAAGCACAGGTAATTATAAGTAATGAAATCCCCAACTGAATTTGATTAACAACAGTTAACAATAAATGATAGCCGATAATTAAAAGCCAGGACAGCCAAATCCGCTCATAGTGAATGAGCAGTACAGCAAGAGCAATCAAAAAGAAAAGGATGATGACAAGAGCTATTGTTTTTGGCATATAGTTCAGCTCGCCGGCAAGAATTTGCTGGTGAGACACTAGCATTTCCTGATAAAAAGCTGTTGGCCAGTCAGGGATGAGTGATTGTCCCAAAGGAAAATAGATATACAGGCTGATAAAATAGCAGCAAAGATACAGCGGAACAGTAATGACAAACTGTCTGAATAAAAAAGTAATAAGACAGATTGCGGCAAGTATCGTTAGAAAAAAACTTCCATGCCCCAGCTGATAAACATCCAGAAAGGGAAAGCTGGCCGCGGCTAAAATGATAAAGCTTAACAATGGAGAGTACCAGTTTTGCTTTAGCCGTTCCTTCATAGTCTGACCTCCTCTGTATCAATAAAGCGGTCCTCATTTTTCCATTGAAGGCAAAGTCGCCCTTCTTTAAATGTAACCAGAAACAGCTCATTTGTTCGCTGGAGCTTTTCCAACTGAGCATTTAACTCTTCAGAATATTCAGGAGCAAAAATTACCAGCTTTTTATTTGTAAGCCGCGGCAGGGGTTGTTCAGTTTGAAGCGGCTTGATAACTGCAAAGAGCTTGTCTGAAGAGGTTTCAGCAGGATAATCTGCTAAGAGAATTTGTGTCCTAGTTAATTGCTTATCTAATAACCCTGTAAAGGAATAGTAGATAGACAGCAACTCTTCGAATAAAGGAGAAGGAGCGCCATAAAAAAGCAGCTGCGGCTCTTGCTCTGCCTGTGTCTCATACTCTTTTACTATTAGCTCGTTTCGTTTGCCGGATTGTTTCCAGTCAATCATTCCCAGCGGATCGCCGGAATGATGGGGACGTAGGCTGCGTATAACAAAGGTCCGGTCGCCAAAAGGAGAACGGAAATGAGGCTGCAGCGTCAAAATTTCCTGCAGCAGCTGTTCGGCAGCTGCCTTCTGTTGTTTTGGAAGAACAAAGAAAGGTCCTTCTACCGATAGTTCTCTCTGCTTTGAAAAGAGCATCAGAAAATCTGTACTGCTTAGCAAAAGCGGTAGGCTCTGAAAAACACCTCTTTTTTCAGGCTGCCAAACAAAATGCAGTTTTTTAGGTTTGCCAGAATAAAATGGAAACGAATAGTTTTCATTTTTCTCTAGGGGAATCAACCCAGCAGTCAGTAATACCAAAGGAAACAGGATTGGGCGATAACCAAACATTTCCAACTGCAGCTCTCCAGAATAATTAACGGTAAAATTCATGGCACCAGTTGCTTCCATTCGAATATTTTTAAGTGTAGAAGTTAGACTGAGAAAATCAGCGATTACTAAACCTGTCATAAAAAAGAATACTATCCAGCCAGTTGAGTTATTGAAAACAGCTGCGTAAAGAAATAGAAGCCCATAAATCAAACAGACAATCAGCAGCTGCAAACTGTTTTTTAGCTTGTATACGTTCATAGCTGTTTCCTAATGGGAACCGGAACACGTCTAAGTATTTGTTCCATAATTTCTTGAATCTGAGCCTCATTAGCTGTGTGATTGTTTTTTAGCAGAAGTCGATGACCAAAAACAGCCGGCAGGATTCGCTGAAGATCATCCGGCGTAACGAAGGTTCTGCCCTCTGTCAAAGCAAATGCCCGGGCAGCTTTGATAAATGCTAAAGAACCTCTAGGGCTGATACCTAACGCAATACTGTCATGTTCTCTGGTTGCTTGAACCAGCTGCAGTGCATAACGGGCAATCTGCGGGTCTACATAAACCTCATCGACTAATGCTTTCAATTGAGTAACTTCAGCTGCATTAAGGACCTGCCGGATTGAAACCAGCTGATCTGACTGTCTGTTCAAAAGAAGCTCTAATTCATCTGCAAACTCAGGATAGCCAATGTGAAGGCGGAATAGGAACCGGTCAAGCTGGGCCTCCGGTAAAGGATAGGTTCCTTCATAATCAACTGGATTCTGCGTAGCTAAAACAAAGAAATGTTCATCCAGTGTATAGGTGTGATTATCGATGGTCACATGCCTTTCGGACATTGCTTCTAATAACGCAGCCTGGGTTCTTGGCGTAGTCCGATTAATTTCATCAGCTAAAAGAACCGTAGTAAAAATTGGTCCTGGATGAAATTCGAATGCTTGAGACGCAGTATTGTAAACAGTGATACCTAAAATATCACTTGGTAGTAAGTCTGGTGTGAATTGAATCCGACTAAATTTACCATGGATGGCTTTTGCCAAAGTTTTGACCAGCATGGTCTTTCCAACACCGGGGATGTCTTCAAAGAGAACATGTCCGCCAGCTAAAAAAGCGGCAACGGTCAATTGGAGAACCTCTCGTTTTCCTAAGATTACCTTTTCCATTTCATCAATTAGCAGACTAATTTTTGACTGGGTAGTGTTCAACATACTAATTTTTCCTCCTTTTATCTATAGAAAATCCCGTAAAGGACATGGGGATGGTGCTGGATTCTGTTTCTGTAGAGCGGCTAAAAAAGCTGCTTTTGGTCAGTTGGTTCAAGTAGAGAGCCTGGCAGCGTTTAACACAGAGTGGTGAATTTGTACAGATACCAGATAAATGTTATATAGCAAATAAATGCACAGCAGCAGGCTCAATAAGCTCCGCTTTCAGCTATCCTACTGCTGGATGTCTTCATATAGGTGACACAGTCATTTTTATCCAGCGAAGCTGTCATGCAATTACTATAGTTAATTGTATAGATAACTGGAAAGCAGTGCAAGAAATCACAGAGATTTTTAAACAATAAAAAACAAGCAGCTCTAATGATTTATTCACAGCTAAACAAGGCAGGATGTTGAAAAAGTCGAAAAAACTGATTATAATGAGGTACTTAAACAACTGTAATCTATGTAGCAGGCTTATAGATAGCTGAACGATGAAAGGAGAGAGAACATTGACAAAGCATGAAAATAAGCTGCTGGCTGACTGGCTGCTTTTTTCTCAAGTACTGACAGCTATTGATGGAGCACTTGAAACAAGCTTAAAAAATAGAAATAATCTAACCTTGAAAGAATTCTATGTTCTTCATTTTTTAGCTGCACATCCGTCTAAAAAAATGCGTCTTCAGGATCTGCAAGAGAAGGTGGGGCTGAGCCAAAGTGCACTTTCACGGCTAGTTAGTCGAATGGAGGAGAAGGAGCAGGGTGTGATTAACCGGCACATCTGTTCAGATGATAAACGGGGCATCTATATCAGTATCACTCCGCTAGGAGAAGAAAAAGCTGGAAAGGCTGAGCAGACAGTCAATCAGCTGCTGGCTGTAGAAATTAAGAAGAAGCCGTTAGCTGCTCTAATAGCTCAATTAGCTTCTGCAAATTGAAAGATAGGCCGTTTTCTTTGCAGAAGTTATTATTATTCGCTATTATATGTATGTGCATACATATTCGGGAGGAGAGTAGATTCATGAAGATATTTGTAGCTGGGGCAACAGGAAGAGTCGGACAAGAGCTGATTTCGGTCCTTGAAAGTAAAGGTCACTATGTTTATGCTGGTGCCAGAAAGACTGAACAGATTAAAGAAACAGAGAATATTCAAGCTGTGTTTTTAGATCTCCATGAAACGGTTGAGGACTTAGCTGAAAATCTAAAAGATGCCGAGGCAGTAATCTTTGTTGCTGGTTCTCGAGGGAAAGACTTGCTTCAAACAGATTTAGATGGAGCGGTTAAACTAATGAAGGCAGCTGAAAGCAAGGGAGTCAAACGCTATATTCAGCTTAGCTCGATGTTTGCCTTAGCTCCTGAACGCTGGCAAGAACCAGGGATAGCCAGCATTTTAGATTATACAATCGCTAAATATTACTCAGATTCATGGTTGCTTAACAACACTGCTTTGGATTATACAATTTTACAGCCGGGAACATTAAGAGAAATACCGGGTACAGGTAAAATAGCCGTAGATGTTTCTGAAGCAGGAGAAAATTCTATCGAAGATGTCGCAGAAGTTCTGGCAGAGATAGTGACTGAAGTGCAGACTATTGGAAAAGTAATTTTGATGCATAGCGGAGAACAGCCGATAAAAGAAGCTCTGCAGACAATCAAATAAACCAGAGAATAAGGAGAAGTAAATGACTAATTTAACAAAACAGCTTACATTTAAGCGGGGCGTCACTTTAAAGAATTCTATTGTGATGGCGCCTATGACCACTAAAATGAGTTTTTATGATGGCGTAGTGACGCAGGATGAATTGAATTATTACCGCTTGCGTTCTGGTGAAGTAGGTGCCGTTATTACTGCTGCAGCAAATGTACAGGATGGCGGAAAAGGCTGGGAAGGAGAACTGAGTGTTGCTTCAGATGAAATGATTCCTAGTCTAAGCAGATTATCTGCAGCTATTAAGCAGAATGGGACGAAAGCAATTTTGCAGATTTTCCACGGAGGCAGAATGACCGACTCTAAGATTCTTCGCGGAGAACAGCCGGTAGCGCCAAGTGCTGTTGCTGCTGAACGTGAAGGGGCAGAAACACCTAGGGCATTGGAAAATGCAGAGATTCTTCAAATAATTGAAGATTTTAAACTAGCTGCATTACGGGCGATAAAAGCAGGATTTGACGGAATAGAGCTTCATGGCGCAAATACCTATTTGATTCAGCAGTTCTTTTCTCCTCATTCAAACCGTCGCTCAGATGAGTGGGGCGGGTCAGTTGAGAAACGTACCCATTTTATCAATCTGTTAGTGGACACAGTAACCGCTGCTGTCGACGAGGTTTCAGACGGCGGCTTTATTGTTGGCTACCGCTTTTCTCCAGAAGAATATGAAGAACCTGGCATTAAGCTGGAGGACACGATGTATCTAGTTGATTTATTAGCAGAAAAACCGCTGGATTATCTGCATCTTTCATTAAATGATTATAAGAGAGTATCTGTTTCAGCAGACTTTCAGGCAAAATCAATTTTGAATTATGTTCATGAGAAAATCAATGGGCGTTTGCCGCTGATTGGTGTTGGAGATGTGAGAACCGGTGAACAGGCAGAAGAGCTTCTTCAAAATGCAGAAGCAGCAGCTGTCGGCAGAGCACTGCTGATTGATCCTCACTGGACGAAGAAAGTGCTGGAAGGAAAAGAAAATACCATTCGAACAGTATTACCGGCAGAAGATCGGGATGAACTAATAATTCAAAACGGCGTTTGGGGGGTCTTACAGATGATGATGCCAGATCGTCTAGCCTAGCCAATGAAATAAAATGACTGGAACATCGTCTACTTGACGAATGCTCCAGTCATTTTTAACTTGTTATTTACTCTTCTAATCCCAGCTCTGTTGGAAGAACTATATCCACTTCGTCGATTGCTTCTTCTACTGGAAGGACAGAACCATCCGTTTGAAGACGGGTGAAAAAGCTCCGTGTTTCTCTGAAAACGATAGGACTTAAAACAATTAGAGCGATTAGGTTTGGAAAAGCCATCAATCCGTTAAAAATATCAGCTAATGTCCAAACGGCAGAAATCGTCATGTATGGACCAGCGAAAATTGCCAAAATATGAACGACTCTAAAAATCTTTGCCCCAGTCTGACTGCCGTTTGTTAAGTAGCTCAGACAGCGTTCAGAGTAGTAGTTCCAGCCAATGATTGTGGTAAAGGCAAAGAAGGAAAGACACATCATCAATAAAAAGGAACAGACAGCGTCAGAGAACGGCAGCGCAGCTGAAAAGGCATAAATCGTCACCGCTGCTCCGTCTAATCCTGTCTCCCAGGCTCCAGTTAGAATGATTGCCAGACCAGTCATCGTACAAACGAGAATTGTATCAATAAAGGTTCCAGTCATAGAGACTAGTCCTTGTCGAACCGGTTCATTCGTTTTGGCCGCTGCCGCTGCAATAGGGGCACTTCCCAAACCGGATTCATTTGAAAAGATACCGCGGGCGACACCTTTTTGAAGAGCAACAATCATTGCACCTAAAGCTCCGCCGCTCACAGCCCGCAGACCGAAGGCTCCTTCAATGACCTGAGAGAAGGCCATCGGCAATTTTGAAAAATTCAGGACAACCATTAATAGACAAAGACCTACATAGACAACAATCATTGCTGGTACGATGACTTCTGCAACTTGAGCAATCCGCTTTACTCCGCCAATCAGAACCACTGCTGTAGCAAGTGTAACAATAGCACCTGCAATAATAACCGCCCAAGAGTAGTTTTGCCCAAAAAGGCTAACGGTGTTTTGATTGGCCGGATCAAAGAACGATTGTGCTGCACTGGTTATTCCATTGATTTGGGTAAAGGTACCAATCCCCAGCAAACCGGCAAGTAAGCCAAACAGAGCAAAGAGCTTTCCTAACCAACGCCATTTTGAGCCCATGCCATTTTCTATGTAATAAAATGGACCGCCTAAAGCACTGCCGTTTTTATCAAATATTCTGTATCTTAAAGCAAGCAGCCCTTCGGCATATTTAGTAGCCATCCCTAATAACGCCGCAATCTCCATCCAGAATAAGGCACCAGGACCACCTGCTACAATTGCAGTAGCAACACCAACGATATTCCCAGTACCAATGGTTGCGGACAGTGCTGTACAGAGAGCAGCAAAACTGGAAATATCTCCCTCGCCGTCTTCTTCATTGCTGAACATATATTTCAATGCCAGCGGCAGCTTTCTCATTTGAATCCCTTTTAAACCTATTGTCAGGAAAATCCCAACACCCATAATCAGTACGATCATAGGAATTCCCCAGACATAATCATTAATAGTACTTAAAAAATCGCCCATCCCTTTTCATACACCTCATTCATTTTTTATTGATAAGTGTATCACAAAGTTTTATGGGGAAGCAATAAGAAATTAAGAGTAGTAGGTAGGGAATTCCAGTTTAATTTTAATGTTTTAAACATTTTTTTTAAATATTACGTGGAAATTAGTAATGATAATAAATTTCGGTTTGATAATATTCGTGTTTAAGAATGAAGAGATAGAAGTGAGTAGAGTGACAAATATTTCTTTATTATTGCGATTTAATTTCTTTTGTGTTACGATTTCGTTGCATATGAAGAAAGGATGACTGAAATGAAGAAGAAATGGAGCATTATATTAATCGGTGGTTTGCTAATAGTTATGAGCGCTTGTGGCACACAAAATAAGGATACAAAGTCTTCTGAATCAACGACAGAAGCAACAAGTAAATCCAGTGTTGCGGTGAGTTCTTCGACTTCAGAAGAAACTGTTTCATCAGAAGGTAGTGCAGAAAACCCAAGTGCATCTGAGCATTCGAGTGAAAGCACAGCTGTAGTGGGAAAATATAAAGTTACTCAGCTGACAGAAGATACAAAACAAAAAATCACAGAAGAATTTCTGAACTGGGCTGGGGAACGGGCCAAAGAAGGCGGTATGGCTGTAACCGATAGATATTTCGATCATGGTGCTTCAGGAATGGGTGACTGGTATGCAGAATCAGTAGACGGTAAAATTCAAGTACAGGAAGTGGGAAATCCAGGCTATAATGCTTATGAAATTCATGCAGTGGGCGGTGTAGCCTTCTTCATTCCTTTAGATGGAGCAGTCGGAATTAGTCATGTGCCGGATATGAGTGCGACGGCATCTGGATACAGTGAGGCCGCTGATTCTAATGGTCAGATATCAAAATATCTATTAGCGGATAATGGGATTGTCTATGAGTTAAAGGGAGTTGGTCAAAGCCTGATAGCCTTTTCTTCCGGATTTGGGTTAGCTGCGGATGACGGTAGTTTTGATGGACAGCATTCAATTGTTCCTAATCAGGTCTTTCAGGTTTCTCAAGATAATGATGCACAGGCAGAATATCAAAGAATATTATCCGCTTATCAATAAAGCGGTATTAGAGAAAAACCCCCATCTAATTTTCAGATGGGTGTTTTTCTCTTTAACTTATATCAAATTAACATTAATGAGACAACACTTGAAGAAAGCGAGCTTCCAGCAAATCTAAGGCCTGTTCCAATTCTTCAAGACTTTCTTCTCTGCTAAAGCGAATAACAGGGGCGGCGCTCAGATCCAGCAGCTTAAGAGGGACAACCGCATCATTGGTTATCTCCAATGTAATCTGTGGATGTACGGTTGTGTCGCCGCAGGGACCGGCTTCTAGATAAGCCAGCTCATATACTCTTTCATCCGCTGCTCTGAGCCGATAGTAGCCATCTTTAATGAATCTCTTTTCATCAGTATCAAAATGCTTTCGCAGCTCTTTAAATGTTGCTAATTTCATTGCTATTTCTCCTGACTTTTCAATAGTTGTCTCTTAGTTATACTACTGAACAATACTGCTTGACAAGTGAAGGGTGAGAGATAAAAAAACAAAGCTGTATCAACTGATGAATAATATGTATGATATAATTGGAATAAATGAACTTATATCTAGTAAAAGGGGCGGAATTCATGAGTGAGGAGAGTATAAATGAATATCTGGAGCAGGCGAGAAAATTTGAAGAAGAGAAAGAATATGATAAAGCGATTGAAGTATATGACAAGCTGATTGAACTAGATTTGAATAATCCTGAATATAGATATGTACGAAGTACCTTGTATAACAAGATGAACTTGTTTCAAGAAGCTATAGATGACGTATTAATAGCTATTAAGTTTGATTCCAAGCAATCTAAATATTTTCATGATTTAGGCAATTATTTGCATGAAATAGAAGATTATGAGCAGGCGATAACAATGTTTAAACAAGCAATAAAGTTGAACAATACAGAAGCTGATTATTTTAATGATCTAGGGATTTCTTATGATGCACTAGGAAATTATAATGAAGCAAAAAAGCAGTATCTACAAGCACTAGAGTTGGATTCTGAAAATCCTATTTACTTGTATAATTTAGGCGATTGCTTGAACTCTTTAGGAAATTATGAACAAGCGATAAAAATGTTTGAACAAGCAATAGAATTGAAGAATACAGATGCAGATTATTTTAATAGTCTAGGGATTTCTTATGATGCATTAGGAAATCATAATGAAGCGAAAAAGCAGTATCTACAAGCACTAGAGTTGGATTCTGAAAAGTCTGTTTACTTATATAATTTAGGCGATTGCTTGAACTCCTTGAGGAATTATGAACAAGCAATAAAAATGTTTAAACAAGCAATAGAATTGAAGAATACAGATGCAGATTATTTTAATAGTCTAGGGATTTCTTATGATGCATTAGGAAATCATAATGAAGCGAAAAAGCAGTATCTACAAGCACTAGAGTTGGATTCTGAAAATCCTACTTACTTATATAATTTAGGCGATTGCTGGTTTGAAATAGGTGATTATAAACAAGCAATAGATTTGTATAAGCAGGCTATTCAGCTGAAAAGTACAGAAGCAAGTTATTTTAATAGCCTAGCGACTTCTTATTCTATGGAGAATAATACTACTGAGGCTATAAAGAATTATAAACAAGCCATCCAGCTTAATTCGAACGAGCCTGTTTTTTTCAGTAATCTTGGTATTAGCTACTTGTATATAAAAAAATATGAAGAAGCATTAAAAAATTTTTTAAATGTAGATATTGATACAAAGAAAATGGTAGAATTTGTTTGCATCTGCCTGATTGAAATTTTAAATAAAAATAGCTCTTTGGAGCCATATAAAGAGTTATTGATGAAGCCTCCGTTTAAATTTATTTTTGAAAACCTAGATTTTGCAGATGATAAGCTTATATTGGCTATTTTAGAGTTGTACAAATCAATTCAGATTTTCTTGAGAGATGCAGTGGAGGACTGCAATGGCAAAGAGATTGCTCACTATACTTCATTGGGAACATTGCGCAATATCTTAGAAAATAAACCATTAAAAGAAGAGAAACAGAAAGAAAAGACTGAAGAAGATTCAGAAAATCAGAGCAAAAAAATTCGATTATATAATACAGAGTACATGAATGATCCGGAGGAAGGGCTCTACCTGTTTAGTCTGCTTAATGGTGGAGAAACCGAGACAGTTATCAGTGAATTGGAAACAATGTACGCCAATTCAGATGAGCTGACCTGCAGCAACACCTTTATTACCTGCTTCACAGAGGAAATCGATCGTTTACCTATGTGGAGCATGTATGGAAATGATGGGGAAGGGGTCTGTCTGATTCTTGAAAAATCTGTTTTTCTTGATAAAAAAGCAGCGGAGAGCTTTGTAGAAATAAAAGAAAATGCAATTGATGATTTTGAGAAGAAAAGCCGAATACTTTATAAGACATATTATTTAGATAAAGATTTAAGCAATGAAGAAACTGTCAGCTCAACTATCGAAGCTTGGAAAGAAATATTAACAAGTATCAACCTGCAAACAGCAGACCTGAGCTCTGAGCATAAGCAAAATGTCTTGAATGTGTTGTTCGCCTTGTTTGATGAAGTTCGCTTTCTTTTTAAATCTGATTTCTATTCTTATGAAAAAGAGTATCGGTTGTTGGTCAGCCATGATTTAAACGGGGATAGGGTTAAGGTTGATATGAATGGAGAGATTCCTAAATTGTATCTGGAAATTGAGAATGTAAACTATTCAAAAGTTGTTCTTGGCAGCAAGGTTGAGCATCCGAATATGTGGATGCCGTTCATCAAAAGAACCAGCAACATTAAATCTGTGAAAAAGTCATCTATTCGCTATCAGTAATAAACATATTCACGGTAAAGAAAAAAATGCCGGTGCTTTTAGCAGCACCAGGCATTTTTTATTTTCAAATCTATAATTATTTGTTCAACGCTTTTGATACGACTTTACGAAGCATATCAATTGGAATAGCTGCTACAGATAGTCCGAGAACGATTGCCCATTCAGTGATGCTTAACGGAGTTGTTCTTAAGATAGCTCCTCCGACAAAAGTCATCAGAATCTGTACAACGACAATCAGCAGCATGATACGGATAAACATTTTGTTTCTACTTAGATTATCGAAGATGTTCAGCTTCTCAGTTCTCACATTGAAGCCGTTAAATACAGCATACAGGATAAAGAATGAGAAGAATCCTGTGTACAGAGCGATGTCACCGCTGCCGCTAGTAAAGTATTGAGATAAGAAGGTGCCTTTCAGCATCCACAGACCAATTAAGGTAATAACAACACCTTCAAAAGCAAACGCAGAGAACATAGAACGGGTAACGATATTTTCATCACGGCGTTTTGGTTTTTCTCTCATGTAGCGTTTCAAGGTTGGTTCAGCACCGAATGCCAGTGCTGCCAGTGTATCCATAACCAGGTTTACCCACAGCATTTGAGTGATTGTCAATGGATGATCAATACCGATAAACGGTGCGATAAAGCTGATTAGCAATGCACCTACGTTTAAAGTAAGCTGGAAGACAATGAACTTCTGGATTGAACGGTAAATTGTCCGTCCGAATAAGATAGACTGTGCAATAGATTTGAAGTTGTCATCAAGGATAACAATATCCCCTGCTTCCTTCGCAACTTCTGTACCACTACCCATTGCAAAGCCGACATCTGCACGTTTCAACGCAGGACTATCGTTTACACCGTCACCAGTCATCCCTACAACCAAACCGATTTCTTGAGACAAGCGTACTAGACGAGATTTGTCCGTTGGTAATGCACGGGCGATAACGCGAATATTCGGCAAAATAGATTTTACTTCTTCATCCGGCATTTCATTCAGCTCTTGAGAAGTAAGAACGACATCATCATCCGCAGTCAGAATTTTTGCATCTTTCGCAATCGCAATCGCTGTTTCTTTACGGTCACCAGTAATCATAACCACCTGAACTCCGGCACTATGCACATCAGCAATCGCTTCGATTGCTTCTGGACGAACATCGTCACGAATGGCTAAAATACCAATTAACGTATAATCAGATGGTAGCACTTCTTCAGTAACTGTTTCTTCTGTAGTTGCTAAGATCAAGACACGAATAGACCGTTTAGCCAATTCATTGATTTCATTATCTAATTCAGCCAGCTTGGTAAATGGCTGCTTGTTGCCTTCTGCATCATAGTAAGTTGAACAGTTCGGCAGGATTTTTTCCGGTGCCCCTTTGATAAGAGTTGTGTTCCATTCACCGGCTACCTGAGTTGCTGAAAACTTTCTAGCAGAAGAGAAAGGAATTACTGAAACGTGTTCCAGTGTTCCATGAAGATTTTCATTTTTCTGTGCAAAAGCAAGGACCGCTTTTTCTGTTGGATTCCCACCGATAATCAATACATTGCCATTACTATCTTCTGAAATAACTGCGTTTGTGTTGTTAACGATGGCTGATCCTACGATTTTTTGAAGTTTACCAGGAACATCGCCCAGTGTTTCAAAGCTATCATTAGCCCCATTAATGTAAGATACAACATCTAGTTTACCTTTAGTAATTGTTCCGGTTTTATCAGAGAACAGCATGTTCAAGCTTCCGCTTGTTTCAATCCCTTCCAATTTACGGACAAGAATGTTGCTGCGGAGCATTTTTTTCATGTTTTGAGAAAGCACCATGGCAATCATCATTGGCAAGCCTTCTGGAACAGCAACAACAATAATAATTACAGCTAAAATAAAGGCTTCTACAACGTCATTTCCGACTGTTCCAAGATGAGAGAAATATTCTGAAATCAAGGCGCCGTCAAAGTTATTTTGCACCAGTACACGGTTAATCATAAAGGCGATGAAAATTAAAATACCGCCAGTATAGCCGGCTTTTGAAATCTTGTCGGCAAGGTCAGCCAACTTCAATTTTAGTGGTGATTCACGTTCGTCAATAGTCAATTCAGAGGCCATTTGACCAAAGAAAGAAGCATCTCCGACTTTTGTTACCTTCATAACAGCTTCACCTGAGGTGATTACTGCGCCGCGGAACAATGCGTGCTGGTCAAAGGTATCGCCGTCTTCATAGGTTCCGCCTTGAGGCAGTGGTGTTTTCTTGGCTTCATCAGATTCTCCATTTAGAGAAGCCTGATCCACTTTTAGATCACCCTCCAGCAAGATTCCGTCAGCTGGGATTTTATCACCAGTCTGCAGGATAATCTCGTCGCCTTGAACGATGTCGTCGATTTTGATTTCTACAACGTGTCCATCACGATAAACTTTGACAACGATTTTTGAGGCATCTTCCTGTAATTTTTGGAAGGCACTCTCATTTGAGTATTCACTCCAAGTACCAATCAATGTTGCCAGTAAAACAGCAATGGCAATTCCTAGTGCTTCATACCATTCTGCATAGCCTAGAAAAGCGAAGACTAAGTTTAAAACTAATGCGACAATCAGGATTTTGATAATCGGATCATCAAAATTTCCCTTCAGCTTGTCAAAAAATGATTCTGCTTGTTTCTCGGTCAGAGCATTGGTCCCATGCTCACGCTTGGACTGCTCGACCTGTTCTGATGTTAAACCAGTAAATGTCTTGTTCACTTATTACTCTCCTTTGATTTTTTGAAAGACCCAAATCAGATGACTGTTTGGGCTTTTTCCGCTGGTGACCCAACATTATTCTTAGACTGCTAAGCAAAAAAATAACAGGGTGCACTTATTTAGATAAAGAATGAGGGTGTGACAGTCGTGTGTTCATAGTCCCTAAAACCGAATAAACGATGTTTTAGGAGCTAGCCTTTCGAAAAACAAGTCAAACGATACTGAAAATAGGAGATACTCCGCTAGGTGTCAATCAACAGCTGGGTGTTTCCTTCCCAGTGTCTCTTGACAATTTTCGTATGGTTCGCTTTATTTCTCGAGGCAGAACACCTCTGTCACAACCTCCATCTTAACTCTTGTCTTTTAGTATAAAACGAATGCTATTGAACGTCCAATCCATAAGCTCGCACCAATGCCGCTAAGCCGCCTTGGTAGCCGCTGCCGATTGCGTTAAACTTCCATTCGCCATTATGACGATAAAGCTCGCAGAACACAACAGCTGTTTCTACAGAGAAGTCTTCGCCTAAGTCGAAATTCAGAATTTCCTCGTTCGTTTCTTCATTTAGAATATGAACGAAGGCATTTGAAACCTGACCAAAGTTCTGGTTCCTCGCTGTGGCATCGTCAATCGTTACTGTGATTGCAATGCGGTCAACAGCTGGAGAAATTTTGGAAAGGTCGATTTTGATTTGTTCATCATCGCCATCCCCTTCACCTGTACGGTTGTCACCAGTGTGGAGTACAGAACCGTCTTCTGATTGAAGATTATTATAGAAGATAAAGCTGTTTTCGTTCAGACATTTCCCGTTGCTGTCTAAAAGGAAGGCAGAAGCGTCCAAGTCAAAAGCTGTACCTCCATCATACTGATTGATATCCCAGCCTAGACCAACAATAGTCTTAGTTAAACCAGGGTTTGTTTTTGTCAGGTCGACTTTCTGACCTTTTGATAAGTTAATTGCCATAGATCATATTCTCCCTCTCTTTTGCGGCTGAATTTTTAGCCGATATTTACACCAAAATCTCTACCTAAAGCCGCTAAGCCGCCTTGGTAGCCGCTGCCGATTGCTGTGAACTTCCATTCGCCGTTGTGACGGTATAATTCGCCGACAACAATAGCTGTTTCAATAGAGAAATCTTCGCCTAAGTCATAACGAATCAGTTCTTCTTCAGAATCCGCATTCAGGATTCTGATAAAAGCGTTTGAAACCTGACCAAAGTTTTGGTTGCGTTCTTCAGCACTGTCAATGGTAACGGTAAAACGAATTTTTTCAATGGATGGACTCACGTTGCCAAGTACGATTTCGATTGATTCGTCATCGCCTTCGCCCTCACCTGTACGGTTATCGCCCATATGCTTAACAGCTCCGTCTGTACTTGTCGGCTGATTGTAGAAAATGAAATCAGCGTCGCTAGTTACTTTCTCATTGCTGCCAAGTAAAAAGACTTCTGCGTCTAAATCGAAATCGCTCTGTCCGTCATACTTATTTGTATCCCAACCCAAACCAACACGAACCTTTGTTAATCCGGGATTTGTTTTTGTTAATTCAACTTTTTGACCTTTTGCTAATGAAACTGCCATGTTAGAAAACCTCCAGATTTATATTTATTTATAACGCTGCAGCATTTCAGATAGATTTGCCACATTCATCCCGCTGCCGACTGCCGCAAACTTCCATTCGTTGTCGTGGCGGTAAAGCTCACCAGCCACCAGTCCAGTCATGCCCTGATAGTTATCTGTCAGGTTGTAGCGGGCAATTTCCATACCTGAATCATCCATGATGCGGATGAAGGCATTTTTAATCATTCCGAAATCCTGTTTACGCTTATGTGCTTGATAAATGTTTACAACAAAAACCATCTTGTTGTATTTAGGACTCACTCTGCTTAGTGAAACCTTGATTACTTCGTCATCTCCGTCGCCGGCACCAGTCAGGTTATCTCCCTGGTGAACGATTGAACCATCTGTGCTCTTTAAATGACCAAAATAAACAACATCCTTTTTGTCTACGAAGCGGTCGTCTTGCAGTAGAATGACAGAGGCATCGCAGTCAATAGATGCTGGTTTAGAACCAAACAAGCCGCCAAGGAGGCCGCCGGAAGCCTGAGCTTCATCCCAGCCAAGCCCAACAGTGATATTGTTCAATGACGGGTTGGTTTTGGTCAAATCAATTTTCTGACCTTTTGATAGGTTAATTGCCATTGGTTTTTTATCTCCTTTTTCCTTAAAGTATTGTCAAAAAACAACCCATTTCTCAATCAAAATCTACCCGTAAATATCCTAAGTAAGTGTTGATTAGTTGGTATGGATTGGATATACTTTGATTATATCACATAAGACTTTCAGTGGGGTTATTTGATAAAAAAACATCAAAAAATCATGCTTAGGTTGTAGTTTTTTATAACAAAAAATGAGATAAAATGTAAAAATAGAAATGGAGTGAATGGTGTGTTGGAATTACATCCGATTCCGCAGAATCTCAACGAGATTGACTGGCAGTCAGAATTTATCACGCCTATATCACTGAGATCAGGCTTTCAAAAAACTGAAGAGACCTTAACATACCCTCAGGTTGCCGGAATCGTTTTAGGTGTTCCGCTGGATGAGTTCAGCTATGGAGAGTGGCTCTATGACGTGGTATATAATGATGAATATAAAATCCATCTTCTAGATGGAAATCTTGAAAAACAGATAGATAATCAGATTTTTCAGGGAATTCAAAAGCTGTTCAATACACATAACGAGCAGAAGGGGTTATCGCCAAACCGGTTTGTAGCTTTTATGCAGGGGAACAATCTGTTGCCTTTGCGGGAGCATCCGGAGTATTACCGCTATCTGACCTTGAAATTTATCGATTTAATAAATATCTTTTCCGAGAACCATGGAGGCTTAATGCATCCTGATTTTCGCCGGGTAGTTGTTGACTGTATCAAATGGGGCTTTAACTATATCGATAAATGGCTGAGAGAAACAGATTTGAGCAAGGAAGTGCCTAAAGTTATCTGGTATGGGGAGATGACGAAAAGTGAACAGTATTTCCTAATTCTGCTGTACCTGTTAGGCTTTGATTTATTGATTTTCAATAGTGAAAAGGAAAATGCCTTTGCAGATGTGAAGGGTGTTAATCTATCAGTTTTTGAATACCCGAATGAGATGGACATGGAACCGTTTCCTAAAGAAAAACCAATGCGCAAGTCTACAACTGCCAGAAAAGCAGCGATGGAGCTGAACAATATTATGAATTCTGACGGCTCGCTGCTGCTGAAGCCGTTTCAGCTCAGGGAGTATCTGCCGGAAAGCATCACACTGCAGACAACCTACGATGAGATTCGAATTATTGGCAAAGAAAAAGCCTTCATCCGTCCCAATTTTCAGGTAGAAAAAGGGGTAGTTAAAGTTCCTGTAATTTTCGCCAAGGTTCTAGGTGTGTCAACGGACAGGAAAAAGTATTGGGATGATTTTTATGAAGTTAGACGAAGCACCGAATTAGTTGAGGTAATTAAGGAATTTCCGATTAAACAGGAAATTAAAGGCAATCAGCAGTTTCATTATCAGTTTGCGGCGAAAAAAGACGGTACGCTGAATCCTGAAAAACTGATGGAAGCCAACTGGTGGCAGCACCGTCAAGTATCCAACGGGATGCAGCTGGCGTTGGCCAGCGCAATCAGCCGCTATGTAAAAAAAGCCCATTTTCTGCCTCACGGTAAAGAAACAAAAGAAGATGTTCAGATGTATCTGTTCTCTCAGGCAATGAATGTGCCGCCGTTTATTATGAAGCTGCTGCAGCAGTATGACTACGCGCAGGATATTCCTAAGATTATGATTTATAATAACGGTATGAGCGGAACATTGACGCGTTCTGATGCGGCATTATTATTGCTGCTGAACGAAATAGGTTTTGATATTGCGGTCTATAATCCAACCGGTCAGAATGATATTGAGCTCTATATTGATAATGGAAGATTTGACAGTCACTGGCTGGAGGAAGTGAACTTTGAAGAAACCTTCCAGACAAGCGGGATGGCTGCAAAAGGAAATAGTGCCCTTAAATCTATTTTCAATAAATTTAAAAAGTAGAAGGAGTCGGATAAAATGGAAAATCAAAATGAAACAGGTTTAGAGGAAGTTCAGGTAATTAATGTTGAGCAGCGTTTATCACAGGTAGAGCTGCAGAAGGCACAGCTGAAGACTGAGCCGGAGGTTATCAACATCAGTAAGAATATTGATATCAGAGATCAGATTTCAATTTTAGAATTTGGTAAAGAACCGGCAGAAGGAATTTCGCAGTTTTCTTCCCGGATTTTGAATAATATGAGTGTAGCAGAAACACAAAAGTCTACGGTTATGCTGGACAAGCTAGGCAAAATTATGGATAAATTTGAGCCGGAAGATTTTGCTGAAGAACGCAAAGGCCTGTTCAATAAAATTTTTGGTAAAGGCAAAGATTTAATGAGCCAAATTATGGCGAAGTACCAGACTATGGGCGGCGAAATTGAAGTTGTCTACACAGAAATCAAAAAATATGAAACAAAGATGAAAAATAATGTAACGATGCTGAATCAGCTGGCAGATGAAAATATCCGCTACTACTTTGAGCTGGAAAAATACATTGCAGCCGGTGAAGTGATTGCCGACGATCTTAGAAACAATAAAATTCCTCAGCTGCAGGAGCGTGTAAACAACGGCGACCAAATGGCGGGAATTGAGCTGAGCAAAATGACTGCTGCTTTGGAAATGGTTGAGCAGCGTGTTTATGATCTGGAAATGGCGAAGCAGGTATCGCTGCAGACTGGACCGCAAATTGATATGCTGCAAAAAGGGAATGTCCGTTTGATTGGTAAAATTAATTCAGCCTTCGTGATTACGATTCCAGTATTCAAGAGTGCACTGATTCAAGCAGTCGCTGCGAAACAGCAGAAAATGACAGCAGAAGCAATGAGCGAACTGGATAACAGAACCAATGAAATGCTGATGAAAAATGCACAGAATATTTCTCAAAACAGTATTGAAATTGCGAAGTTATCTGGATCTCCAAGTATTAAGATTGAGACAATGGAACAGACTTGGAGTACAATTATGCATGGTCTGGAAGAAACAAAACAAATTGAAGCACAAAACATGGCAGAAAGAGAAGCAGGTAAGAAACGTCTGCTTGAGCTTCAACAGGATTATGAAGCGAAAAAACATAACATGTAATTGATTCGTCTTTTAAACGATTGATTCAGGAGGCTCTGCCTCCTGTTTTTTATACATACCTTCTTGTTTTCAAACAGTAAAAAGGTATTGATTGTCTGGAAGTTGTTACATCTTCACGGGAGAGAAGAGCCGGGCAGTCATTGTTGGTTTTTAATAAAAGGAAAGAAAAGAGGAATAACTATGCGGCATTTTAATTTTTTGTCGAAAAAACAGGAGGAGGCAATTTTTTTTCAAGCTCCTCAAATCATCAAAACAAAACACAGAAACGATTATCATCAGTATACGGAAGCAGAACGGCAGCTAATCGGTCATTCTTTGGGGGCTGCTTTATATATGCCGGGAACCAGAGAAGATATCGCTAAGAACATTATTAGTGCCCGCTATTCAGCTGCGGCCTATGTATTATGCTTGGAAGACAGCATTGGCGATGTTAGTGTTGAGTTAGCGGAGCAGAATCTGATTGAGCAGCTGCAGCAGCTGGAGCTATTCATTGCACAGCTGTCTGAAGAGGAGCAAAGCAGCTTTCCGATGCTATTTGTTCGAGTAAGAACACCGGAACATTTATCATCATTTAGTAAAAAAATGAGCAGCTTGATAAAGGTCATTGATGGCTTTGCTTTACCTAAAGCAGATAACCGGAATATGGCTGCCTATTTAGAAAATCTTATCCAGGTTTCAGAGGAGAACCAGACTTGGCTCTGGGCGATGCCGATTTTGGAATCTAGAGAGTTAATGAGTAAAAGAAGTCGTGAAGAAGAGCTGAACAAGGTGTTTGAAGTCTTGACTAAGCCGGAATTTGAAGAGCGAATTCTTAATATCCGTTTAGGTGCGACTGATATGTGTGGTCTTTTTGGGCTTAGAAGAACAATCGATTCGACAATCTATGATGTATCTGTGATGAAGGATTTTATGACGGATGTGTTGAATTATTTTGCCTTAGACCGGCGCTTTGTTGTCAGCGGCTGTGTTTGGGAGTTTTTTACTAAGCGACCACGGATGATGAAGCCGTTGCTTAGAGAAACACCCTTTAAGGTTAAGCTGGGGGAAGATGGGCAGCAAATCAGAAAAGAGCTAATTACAGATGCCAATGATGGGCTAATCAGAGAAGTGATGCTGGACAAGGTTAACGGTATTAACGGTAAGACCTGTATTCATCCAACCCATATTGTGCCAATTAATAGCCAGCTGGTTGTACCGAAGGAAGAGTATTTTGATGCCAAGCATATTTGTGAAAGCAAGAACGGTCAGGTTGGTGTATTTAAAAGTGATCAGGGAAACAAGATGAATGAGGTAAAACCACATTTGCTTTGGGCTAAACAGGTACTACTTCGTGCACAGATTTACGGTGTGTTTAACGATAAAAAAGAATTTGTCGATCTATTGATCGCTGAATATTTAAGCGAGGAATCTACATGATGGAAATAAGGGAGTATCCAGTAACTGAAGGTCTAAAAGTAAAAATTACAGTTGATAAAAACCCTTTTCAGCTAAAGCCGGAAGCATTGTTTCAAATGGCGGCACGGATTAATAAAAAACGAAGTTTTCTTTTTGTCAGTCCAGTTTTAGGGAAGCACCTGCCGGTTAATCCTTCTGTCTCACTACTGATTGGCCGAGCACTGGCTCTAGTTTACAGTAGTCAAATAGACAAGTATCAATCGCTGATTCAAGAAGTGCTGAACGACCGAGCAAGGCAATCTGAATTTTCCTTTGAAGCAGCGGCACTGCCTCAGATAAGTCTTAAGCGGCCAGTCACTATTATTGGTTTTTGTGAAACTGCGACAGCGTTAGGTCATGCGTTTTTCGACAGCTTTGCTTCTTCAGCTCGTTATATTCACACGACGAGAGAAGAAATAGCTGGAAAGCAGGTATTGCTGGCATTTGAAGAAGAGCACAGCCATGCAACGGCTCATCGGGTATATGGGGATGACTCCCAGTTTTTTGCTGATGATTCCGAGGTAATTCTAGTTGATGATGAAGTAACCACCGGGAAGACAAATTTAAATATTATTCGAGATATTCTACGGGCTTTTCCTCACAAAAAGCAATTCACAATTGTTTCAATTTTAGACTGGCGAAATGAAGCGAATCAGCAAGCTTTTAGGGATTTGGAACAGGAGCTGGGAATTGTGATTCGGGAAGTTTCTCTTTTAAAGGGACAAGTGGAAGAGCTTGGTCAACCAATCGGATTAACAGATGAATCCCTGCTTACGGAAAGTAATTCCAGTAGTCTATTGTTGCAGAAGCCATTGCAGAAGAAGCTGCCGAAATTTTCAATGGAGCAGGTGTTTGATTCGTCTAAGACTGAGCAGCCCCCCTATTTAAAAGCAACCGGTCGCTTTGGATTAACTAGTGAACAGAATCAAAACGAAGCATTGGCAGTGATTGGTCAGCAGCTGCAGGCTGTTCGTGCAGGCGCTGGAAAATGTCTGGTTTTAGGCACGGGTGAATTTATGTATTTGCCAATGAAAATTGCCAGTTATATGGGCAGCAATGTGGTATTTCATACCACCACCCGCAGTCCTATTTTAAGCCGGAATGAGCAAGGCTATCCTATTTCGCAGAAACGGCAGTTTCCAAGTCCTGAGCAGCCTGGAGCCACGAACTATGTCTATGGCGTTGCAGAGGAAAAGCAGTATCAGGACATCTTTGTGTTTTTTGAGCGGGTAGTTAGTCGAGAGCATTTGAATGAACTAAATCGTATATTAGGTACTGTGAGAGGCACGAAGCTTTATTTTGTGGACCTTGTTTCCCGCAGTCTCTATCAATCTGTTATAGGGAGCGTTTTAAAAAGATGAAACCATTTATAAAAGGAAGTTATTCAGACGATGATGTGATTTTTCTACTTCAGGATATTAGTCAGTATGTGGATGAGATTGCTACACCAGAAAGAGAAGTATTAATTCAGAGCGGTACTCATTATTCAGAGATGCTGCCGGTAGAATATCAGCCAACCGCAGAATACGTAGCTTTATTTAAAGAAACCTTGAAAGAATCAGCTAGTCGAATTGCTCTGTCAGTAGGAATTGTTGCTGAACAGATTGTCAGCGAAAAAAAGAAAAATCATCAGGGTGATTTACAAAGCACATTAGCTGATTTGGTGTTGGTGAGCTTGGCAAGAGCAGGTACGCCTATAGGGGTTTTAATTAAACGCTATTTAAAGCTAGTCTATCAGGTTGATGTTCCTCATTATTCTATTTCGATTATCCGCGGCCGGGGGATCGATGAAGTTGCGCTGGATTATATTTACCAGCAATCTGAAACAGCAGATATCCAGTTTATTGACGGCTGGACAGGTAAGGGAGCAATCACTAAGGAGCTGACGGAAGCCTGTGAGCAGTATAATGAAACGCATTCTCGGCAATTTCCTCTGTCTCCCAGCTTAGCCGTTTTAGCAGATACGGGCTACTGTACGACACTTTACGGAACACGAGAAGATTTTTTGATTCCAAGTGCTTGCCTGAACTCTACAGTATCCGGTCTAGTCAGCAGAACCGTGCTGAACGAGCGCTATATTAAACCGGGAGAAGTCCATGGGGCGAAATACTATCAAGAGTTTGAAGAACAGGATCTATCGAATGTGTATATTGAAACGATTATGACAGCTTACGTAGAGAACAGAGAGCAGCTTGATCAGGAAATAAAAGCAGCACTAGCTGCTTGGAATCCGGCAGAAGTACCAAGCTGGGCAGGGATGGCAGCGATTGAACAAATCAAAGCGGATTTCAACTATGACAGTATCCATTTCATCAAGCCGGGAGTTGGCGAAACGACTCGAGTTTTGCTGCGGCGTGTCCCTGAAAAGCTGTTGATTAATCCGGAAAAAACCAATGACTTGCGTCATATTCTGATGCTGGCAAAAGAGCTTCATGTACCGATTGAGGAGTATACCAACATGCCTTACTCCTGTTGTGGATTAATTCGCCAAAAGGTTGGAGAAAAGGAAATATGAGTATAGTAGTTTTCAGTGATTTAGACGGTACCCTTCTTTTTTCAAAAAATTCACTGCCGAAATCATTGACAGTAGACCAATGCTTGGAAGCTGAAACCTATGCAAACGGCGGTCATGGCTATATGGAGAGACAGCTAGTTGACTATCTGAAGCAATGGTCAGAAAAGCACTTGTTCATTCCTGTGACTACCCGTTCTACAGAGCAGTATGAGCGTTTGTCACCTCTGCTTAAGGAACTGGCACCCGCCTTTGCTTTAACCAGCAATGGCGGAAATCTTTATCGAAGCGGGCAGTTGGATTTAAATTGGAACCAACAGATTAAAGCTGAGCTTAAACCTGAGCTGGAGAGTAACGGGGAGATTTTAAGGATCATTGAACGGTATCTTCCCCAAGACAGTATTCGGAAGGTCAAGGAAATTGATAATCTCTACTATTGTGTTCTGGTTGTCGCAAGGACTTGGGAGCCAAATCTGATTCAGCAGGTAAATGAAGAGTTGTCCAGTTATGGCTGGACCAGCTACTTTCAGCATAAGAAGCTGTATTTCCTTCCTGCAAAGCTGTCAAAGGAAGGAGCCGCAGCCAAGCTAAAAGCAGAGCTGCCTGAAGGCTTATCCTTTAAAGCCCTAGGGGATACGGATATGGACCAGCCAATGTTGAAGGAGCAGAACCATCATTTGTACTTTGGAACAGACATCCAAAAACAAAGCGGTATACGGACAGCAGAGTATTCCTTTGAAGCAGTAAAGAAATTATTAGCAGAATAAAGAAGCTGTCCGATTCCCCAAATAGGAATCGGACAGCTTTTTGGTTAATCCAATGTTTTTCGCCATTCCTCACGCTTTTCTTCACGAAAGGCGAGGAGTTCTTCATAAAACTCATGAAAATTGTCAGGAACCATGGTTCTGGAACCCGTATGCTTTTCAATGGTATTGTCTTCAAAAACTAGTAAAACAGTCCAAGGAAAGGTTCCACCATCGGCAGTTGTTATGGAGTCGTTATTTGGCGAATTTTTTGCAGTTCCGATGTACTCTGTTTCCCAGTCTTGTATCTGATAGTTTTCAAGCAGCTGTAGAAGAGTTTTAACATCGGAGTCGGTAAGTTTCCAATCAGGTTCTGTTCGGTCAATTGCTCCGGGATATAGATACATCTCTTTATTTTTTAAATCAGCAACAAAATCCTCATTTTGTTCTCTAGTCCAAAGAGATAGCGTCTTTGTACAGATAATTTTTTTAACAGATTCTAAGCTTTGTTTGAATTCGGAAACTGGTAAATTACTCAATACTCTGATGCTATTTCCGTCACTTGCAGAACGAATCTGTTCTTCTGGTAGTTGCTCTTCCGTTGGAAAAGATGATGAAGTTTCGGTAGTAAGAATTTTTGCGCTGTTATTTGTCGTAGATTCTAATGATTTTAGTTCCGTTCCGTTGTTCTCACATCCTATGAGGAAGAATAAGGGAGCAATAATCAAGAAATTTTTCTTTTTCATACATCTCCTTGTATTTAATCGGATTCAGTAGATTTTCGCCATTCCTCACGCTTTTCTTCGCGAAAGGCGAGGAGTTCTTTTATAAAGTTTTCATACTCCATTGGAGAATCGTCGCCATAATATTTTTTATGGATTTGATTGGTGTCATCGTTGAAGACTAAAAGTAACGTCCAAAATGCTTCACTATTGCTAGTACGCTCAGGATCAGGCTCAGTACCATAACTTTTTTTCCAGTCTAATACATTATTATCTTCAATAATATTGTGTATTTTTGTCACATCTTTTTCTGTTAGATTCCAATCGGGTTCTATATCGCCAGTGTTTCTAAAGGGATATAAGTTCATATTTTTATTTTTTAAATCTGCAAAAAATTCTTGAGTTGTGTATATATCATACAAACCACTTTCCTTGTAAATAATTTTTCTTATATCAGTGACAGTTTTCTTTGTTTGGGACTCTGGAAGGGACAATAATTTATCATATGTTTCACCATTTCTTAAGCTGTGTTCTTCTGGCAATGTCTCATCTAGTTGAGAGCTGCTAGAAGAACGGGTAGTAAATGTCTGGAAGCTAGAGGTAGTTGCAATCTCAACTGATGAGGCTGTTTTTGTATTTCCTTGTTCACATCCGACAAGTTGCAATAAGAGAACAACGATTAAAAAATACTTTTTATTCATATATCTCCTTATGTTTAATCGGATTCAATCGATTTTCGCCATTCCTCACGCTTTTCTTCACGGAAGGCGAGGAGTTCTTTTATAAAGTTTTCATACTCCATTGGAGAATCGTCGCCATAATACTTTTTATGAATTTGATTGGTGTCATCGTTGAAGACTAAAAGTAACGTCCAAAAGGCTTCACTATTGCTAGTACGCTCAGGATCAGGCTCAGTACCATAAATTTTTTTCCAGTCCAATATATTATTGTCTTCAATAATATTGTGTATTTTTGTCACATCTTTTTCTGTTAGATTCCAATCGGGTTCTATGTCGCCTACATTCCTATAAGGATATAAGTTCATATTTTTATTCTCTAAATCTGCAAAAAATTCCTGATTTTCGTACATATCTATAAAGCCACTTTCGCTATAAACAATCTTTCTTATATCAGTAACAGTTTTTTTTGTTTGTGTTTCCGGAAGATAAAAGAGCTTGTCATAAGTTTCTCCACCACTCATTCTTTTTCTTTCGGGTATTTTTTCACGATTTGATAGATATGAAGATGATTCTGTAATAAAGGTTTGAGAACTAGATTCATTTGTAATCTCAACCAACGAGGCTGGTTTTATGTTCTCCTGTTTACACCCGACAAGTTGTAATAAGAGAACAACGATTAAAAAATACTTTTTATTCATACATCTCCTTAGGTTTAATCAGATTCAGTAGATTTTCGCCATTCCTCACGCTTTTCTTCACGAAAGGCGAGGAGTTCCTTCTTAAAATTTTCATATTCCTTTGGGGAATCTTCACCATAATATTTTTCATGAATTTCGACAGTATCATCATTAAAGACCAGAATTAATGTCCAAGCAGCTTCACTATTACTAGTCCGTTCAGGATCGGGCTTCACGCCATAGATTCTATTCCAATTTTGGACATTGTTATCTTCAATAATATTTTGTATTTTTGACACATCTTTTTCTGTTAACTCCCAGTCAGGTTCAGTCGTACCAATCAGCCATGGGTATAAGTACATCGTTTGTTGGGTTAAATTTGCTGCAAAATCTTGATTATCGTAGAGAGATTTATAACCACTATGAATCATAATTAATTTTCTGATTTCAGAAATTTCTTTTTTTACTTGTGCTTCTGGAAGCGTAAGTAATTCAGAATACCTCTCTTCATTTTCAGCTATTTTTCTTTCGGGAAAAATTTCCTGTATTGATTCTCTTGTTGAGGTATCAAGAGAAGCATTCGTAATATTTATAGAGTCTGTAGGTATTGTTTTCATTGTATTTTGTTCACATCCGACAAGTTGTAATAAGAGAACAATGATAAAAAAATACTTCTTATTCATACATCTCCTTAGGTTTAATCAGATTCAGTAGATTTTCGCCATTCCTCACGCTTTTCTTCACGAAAGGTGAGGAGTTCTTCATAAAACTTATGGAAATTGTCAGGAACCATGGTTCTGGAACCTGTATGCTTTTCAATGGTGTTGTCTTCAAAAACTAGTAGTACAGTCCATGGGAAGGTGCCACCATCGGCAGTTGTTATGGAGTCGTTGCTTGGCGAATTTTCTGTAGTCCCGATATATTCTGATTCCCACTCTTGTATCTGATAATCTTTAAGGAGCTGTTGAAGAGTTTTAACGTCAGAGTTAGTGAGCTTCCAATCAGGTTTATACATAGCCATTGAAAAAATATCAGGATAAAGAAACATTTCTTTATTTTCTAAATCAGCAATAAAATCCTCATTTTCCCGCAAAGTCCACAAAGAATTGCTTTTTTTACATATAATCATTCGGATATTTTCAATAGTTTGTTTTTTTTCAGACATTGGAAGCTTTTCTAAATCTTCTATGTTGTCTCCAGAATTATCATTTCTGTATATCGGTTTAGGAAAAAGTTGACTTGTTGAACTCACTGGCTGTTTTTTAACAACTATAGAGCTTGTAGTCGTAGTTAATCGGGAGTTCGCATTTTCCTTTTCACAACCTACACAAAAGCATAGAAAAAATAGGATAAGAAAACTGTTTCTAATCTTAATTAGATGTGGTGTCTTAATTTGCATTTTCTTTTTGCCATTCTTGTCTTTTTTGATCTCTAAAATCCATTAGTTTCTCATGGAGAGTGTCTAATTCTGCTGGCTCGTCAGTATCGGGAGAGTAGCCACTGTGACTTTCAATAGTACTATTTTCGAATACAAGTAATAGATTCCAGATACCTCTATCAGCAGTAGCAGTAGGATTTTTTTCTTCTCCATATTTTTCTTTCCATTCTTGAACATTACAGTCTTCTAAAATAGTTTTTATTTCTTCAATATCATCAGTTGATAAATCCCAGTCCGGTTTAGTTTTCTCTATCTCCCAAGGATATAAATAAAAATTCTTATTTTTTATATCAGCAACAAAATCGTCATTTGATTCTCTTGTTTTAAATCCGTTTGATTGAAATAAAATGACCATAGAAAGGTTTGATAAATCTTGCTTTTCGGTTGAATATGGTAATTTTTTTAAATCTTCATAGCTTTTAGTTTTTTTCTCTTTTAGAGTGACACTTGGAATAACAGTGTTAGTACTAGCTTCTGTATATTGTATTGTTTTTTCTGAAAAAGTTGTTTGAGAAGTTTTCACTTGTTTTTTTTCACATCCTATAAATAATAATATTAAAGAAAATGTAGCAAATAATTTTAAAGTGGTTTTCGCCATGTGAGTACCTCTATTCTTTTTTCTTGACGATAGAATCCATGTATGAAGTAGAATCAGGCAAAAAAGTTACCATGTTTTCCATTTCAGAACCATTAGGATTAATCACGTTGTAACTGAAATAAGTTCCGAAGCACTCGGAACCGGTGCTGTATAAGGGTGTTCCATTTTCATCAAAGAAGTAGTCGGAACCATGTCCTGGGAATTGTCCGCTAATATCAAAATTTGTTATCCCAGAATAAACATCTGTGGAGCCGAAAGAGTGTATATTACTGAAATGTTGATATAAATATTCATTTTTTAGTTTGTTATAGACTTCTTTAGTTAATCCAGTTAGTTCATCTCCTTTTTTTATTGGATCGTATAACGTATCTAAAAGATGTTGTTTAATTTTGTTACTATCAGAGTAATTTTCACTATTCAAAAATTTGTCTATACTCTCTTCTAATTTTTTATATACATCAGATTGATTATACCCATTTAGATTTAGTCCATTTTTTTCATAGTAATAAGAATAAAAGCCTTCATAGCCGTTGTCTAGACCTAAGTAGTAATCAACTGCATGTCCCAATTCATGAAATAGAATGAAGTATTTACCACGACCTTTTGCCCCAGAGCGATCTCCAGCTAAATCAAAGGAGAGACTCCCTTCTAATCCATCAAAAAAACCTGCTTGGGATTTGTATTTAGTATTTTCTATGTTAAATCGATCTAAATACCGCAAACACAATGTCCGATAAGGTTCTTCGGCGGTATACATCATATGCTTGATTTCTACCTGTGCTAGAAAATCGACAGGAGATAAAAATTTATCGGTTTTTTGAGCGTGTTCAGGATGCTCCATATCGTATAAAAGAACCTCATTAATTTTATCGATTAAATCAGAACGTTCCTTTTTCAACTGTCGAACCTGCTGCATTTTATGGACTTTCTTGACCCAATCCATACTTGATCCGGAGGGTTTTTGGAAGGTTCCTGTTGCAGCATTCCAAGAGCTGTTTGAAGCAGCCGCTCCTTGATTGACAGCGCTGGTTAGCTCGCTGATTTCAGCGAAGAGGGCTGGAGAGCTGGCGTGGAATTCCAACAGCTTTTCCAATTTATTCTCCAATTCAGTTTTGGCATCTTCCAGACCATTAATGACTTTCTGATTAGCATTTAATTGCCTCAGCTTCATATTATCCCCAATGTCCTTGGATTCAATAGAAATTCGAATGGCATTATACGCATTTATTTCATTATTCAGGCGCTGGATTTTTTCTTCCAGCTCTGAGGATTTCAAGTCACCGCTGTCCACACTAAGATATTTGTTTGGGAAGGATTTGCAGGCTTCTGCGACAGCCTCGGACAATAGACGTCCTCCTTGAAGCAGTGGTAGAATTACCGCTTGAAACATGTCTTTTGCTGAGGTATAGGCAGCTGCTTCTAAAATCTGGTCTGCCGCAAAGCTGGCAGCCGCTTTTTGCACTGCTTCATAGCCCTGCTGGTGGGCAGTACCCATGGCTTGAACATCTGCTGACTGTGTACGGGCAGGTCCTAGATACATATCAATACTCATTCGTTTTCGTCCTCCGTGTCCATTTCTACTTTTCTTTTTTCATAGTAGAGTTTATCTAATCGTTCTTGGGCTTGGGTCTGTTCCTGCTTCAAGGCTTCCTGACCATCCTCCAAATCCTCAAGAATATGGTGCTGCTCTTGTCTAAAATCAGTATGAAGGTCTTCAAAGAGTAAAGCAAAATCATTTTGATGAAAGCTTTCCCTCAGCTCTTCGAAAAGCCGGCTGGAGGAATGGAATTGCTCCAGATAATCTTCTTGCAGCTCTTCCAGCTGCCGTCCAGCAGCATCTAGCTCATCCTGTTTTTCATATAAGATTCGTTCTTCACGTTCTAACTGTTCCTGCTTAGAAATCAAGCTTAATTCCTCCTGATGCTGGTCTAGATTCTGGTTTGGGAAGGGAGCCGAAAACGGTATTTTTTATTGCCCGATCTTTGGCATCAAATTCTGCGGCTACGCTTTGCAGATTGGCAGCCGCATTGCCAATGGCTGAGCTGACCTGAGTAACTGCCTGCTGTGCAGCGTGAATAGCCTCTTTTGCACTGTCATTCCCAGCGACCGTCGTTTGCCCATCCTGATTGATTGAAGTTGATGTGTTTAATACATCTAGAGCACTCAATAATTCAGAAGCCAACTGTTGGGCGACCTGTGTGTTGCTGTTTATCTTTGCCATAATTATTTTCTCCTTTTTGCGATTTTGTTTGAAAAGCTCTATGCGATTTAAGGAAGCTCAGAAATGAAATGTAGTTTATGGATGTAATAACAAGTTAGCTTTATTTCCTACTTCCCGAGCAAACGATGTCTTAAAAGCTGCAGCCTCGGTGATAAGTCAAATCACACTAAAAACTTTAGGTAGGTAGTAGTTAACAGCTACTCGATTCCTCCAAGCGTTTCTTGTCAATTTTCGGATATCCCGTCATATTGCCGAAGAAGTTGCTCCTGCGATTACTCGTCGCAGTCAAGTGCTTTGCGAGTGCTCCTGCGATACTCGTCGCAGTTAAGTGCCCGTGTGTGTTACTGTCTCACCCTTTATGCGGAGTTAAGCATGCTAAAAGTATGGGGATCTAGTTCTGTCCATCCTCTGATGCTGCACAGCACCCAGTTGGTTTTCAAGACAAAACATTTCCGATAGAACCTTGATTAGCCCCATAAAAAAATCTTGCGAAAGCGCTCAAACATATTTAGCTAATAAAAAAAAGTATAACATTAAAAAAATATATATTCTACACTTGAAAGGTTGAATTTCCTACGTTTGGTCGCTTTTACGGATTTTTGAAATAGAAAAAAAGAGCCATGACGGATGGGTGTCATCGCTGCTAAAAAAACAAGTAATGTTATTTTGTAAATGCTCTTTTAGGTGAATGGGACATTACTCAATGAGACCTATCTCAACCCACATGAAATCCGAAAAAACGTTGGAGCAGGGACACATCCAGTATTGAGTAGCTATGAGAGCATGGGGACTGTTCCTAAATAGCTGTGTAATCTACGTACAACTTTTAGGGCACACTTCATGCTTTGAGATAGCAGAGAATCACGAACTGTTGAAAGTAATGACAACAACTTTTGTAATGTTCTAACTTGACTCTCCAAGGAGGAAGTATGGCGTAATCAATTTTTTTAGAGCCTGTCTGAAAACGCTAGCGGTAAATATTTCTGAGATTGTTACGGAACCTGTCGGCAGAAAAACGCACTTATGTCTCACATAGGCGGTGTCTTCTTTCTTAATTCCATAAGCATGTCTGAAACATTCGGAAACCACTCTATTTTTCAGACATGTGCTAGTAAAAAAATAGGCGTAGTTGATCAAACTAATTGTCTTTTTGAGGCTAAATCGATTTAAACATGCTTGAGCTTCAATCGCTGGATGTTTAAAAAATTTTGACAGCAGAGTGCGATACCGCCGTACAAAGGAGCTTGACTACCCAAGGTACTATTTTCAACGCGAATATCCTTCGTAAAGCGACTAGTTAAGTGATCTCGAACCTTTGTCAACAAAGATGGAATTTTCCGATAGATTGAGCTGTTAATGATAACAACCTCAGGGTCATAGAGTGCTACAGTATTGTTAATACCGACTGCCAGCCAAAACGCATTTTGTTCCAGCCTGGTTTGGATTTCTGAGTCGTCTATTAAAGACTGAACCACTGCACTGTCTACATAATCCAGCTGTTTTTTTTCAGCAATTTGTTCATAAAGTACCGTATTGGAAGCATACTGCTCCAGACAGCCGTTGTTACCGCACGGGCAGGCTTTTCCATCTGGAAAGAGTATAGAGTGTCCGATTTCTCCAGCTGTACCATGATGTCCTTTTTGAACGAGCCCGGAGTTCACGACACCACCGCCGACTCCGCTGTGAATGCTTAAGCTTACCAGACTCTCAGAACTATCAGAAAATGCATATTCTCCAAGCGCTGCTAAGTTTGCTTCGTTTTCGATGAAAATTGGAAAATCAAAGCTTTTGGAAAGCTGTTTGTGTAAATCAATTGTATCCAAATCGTAGTAAGGAGTGAAAATGACTTGATGATTATGAACCACCCCATGAATCCCTATGGTCATCCCAATAATTGCTGAGCAGACCTTAGGATTTTCTTTTTGAATAGCAGTAATGGTCTCTTTTAAAAGAGCAATGACTGTTTTTGCTGAAACGTTCAATCGTTTTTTTTCAATAAACGTAATTTCTTCACCGTTTAAATAAGCAAGTGTTCCTTTTAAATAATCAATTCCGATATCAAAAGAAAGAGCTGTCGCTACTTTGGGGTTAAACTGCAGCATAATCGGTTTTCGTCCTCCTTGAGTACCAGCAGAGCCGATACCTGTCTCGAAAATTAAACCATCATCCAAAAGTCCTTTGGTGATAGATGAGACAGAAGCTTTATTTAATCCGGTTAAAGAAGACAGCTCAGCACGGGAAATATTTTTATGATCGATTATTCCTTTTAAAATCAAAGATTCATTTTGTTCGCGTATCTTATATTTGTTAGATATCATATGGGTTCACCTCGTTTAGTTAATATTAAAATTTTTGAAAGCGCTTGACAACTTATTTTCAATGATTTAATATTTTTTATGTAAGTTAGTTTAACTTGCTAACTAACTAAAATCAAGCTATTTTTAGGAGGAATCTGTTAATGAGTTACTTTCCACAGGTAGACAAAGTAGGTTACGAAGGACCAACAACAGAAAATATGTTTGCTTTCCGTCACTATAATCCAGAGGAAAAGGTATTAGGCAAAACGATGAAAGAACAGCTGCGCTTTGCGATTGCCTACTGGCATACGATGACTCAAGATGGCTCTGACCCATTCGGAAAACCAGTCAATCAACGGGATTGGACGGCTGAAACAGCAATGGAGACGGCTAAAAACAGAGTAGCAGCATTTTTTGAACTTTTGACTAAATTGGATGTGGAGTATTTCTGTTTTCACGATGTGGATATTGCGCCGGAGGGCGACTCATTAGAAGAGTTCTTCCGCAATATAGATGAAATTACTGATTTGATTAAGGAAAAGATGGATCAGACAGGGATTAAGTTGTTGTGGAATACCGCAAATATGTTTTCTCATCCTCGCTTTGTCAACGGGGCGGCTTCATCTAATAATGCTGAAGTCTTTGCCTATTCAGCAGCTCAGGTGAAAAAAGGATTGGATATTAGCAAAAAGCTAGGTGGCGAGAATTATGTCTTTTGGGGTGGTCGTGAGGGATATGAATCTTTGTTAAATACAAATATGAAGTTTGAACAGGATAATATTGCCCGCTTATTTAAAATGGCTGTTTCTTATGCAGAAAAAATTGGTCATAAGGTTCAATTTCTGATTGAGCCAAAGCCAAAAGAACCAACAAAACATCAATATGATTTTGATGCTGCAACAACGATGGCATTCATTCAAAAGTATGATTTAGAAAATGATTTTAAACTAAATTTAGAAGCCAATCATGCGACTTTGGCAGGTCACACCTTTGAGCATGAGCTGACTGTTGCCCGTTGTTATGATGCTCTAGGATCTATTGATGCCAATCAGGGAGATATGCTTTTAGGCTGGGATACAGATGAGTTTCCAACAAATATTTATGATACTACGCTTGCGATGTATGAAATTTTGGAAAATGGAGGAATAGCGCCAGGGGGAATTAACTTTGATTCAAAAGTTCGCCGCTCGTCTTTTGCGATGGAGGATTTGCTTCTAGCTCATATTGCTGGTATGGATACATTTGCTCGCGGGTTGAAAGCCGCTGCAAAATTAAAAGAAGACCGTTTCTTCGATAAATTGAAAGAGGAACGTTATGCGTCTTATACAGAAGGAGTAGGCGCAAGGATTGTTGCTGACAACGAAGATTTGGAAACCCTTACTTCCTATGCTCTGGAACATGATGAGATTGAAATGCTGTCCAGTCATTTGGAGTATGTTAAGTCCCGTTTCAATGATTATCTAGTATAACAAAGAGGAGAGAGACGAAATGAAACGAAGAAAGATTTTTTCTACTATTGTGTTAGCTGCTGCGGGTTTGCTATTAGGTGCTTGTGGGAATGGCGGATCTAGTTCCAGCGGAGATACAACGACCATTGATGTCTTCAATATTAAAGTGGAGACAAAGGATCAGTTAGACGAGCTGGCAAAGAAATATGAAGAAAGTCATGAAGGAGTAAAAATCAATGTTACGACTGTAGGCGGCGGACAAGATGCGAATGCAGCCTTACAATCTAAATTTTCTTCCGGTGATGAGCCAAGTGTTTTCCTTCTAGGCGGTTTAGCAGATGTTGATAAATGGGGAGATAGTCTAGCCGATTTAACAGATACGAAGCTGGCGGATACAGCTATTGAAGGAACTTTGGATGGTGCGACAAGAGATGGGAAAGTATATGGTCTGCCGATGAATATCGAGGGCTATGGCTTTCTAATCAACAAGGAGCTATTTAAAAAAGCCGGCGTTGATGTGGATGCAATCAAATCATACAGTGATTTTGAAGCGGCAGTGAAAAAGCTTGACAGCAAAAAAGACGATTTAGATATGAAAGCTGTTTTTGGATTTAGTGCAAAAGAATTCTGGGTGGTCAGTCAATACAGTTCTCATTTTACAGCACCTGAGTTTGACGATGATGTACAAAAGGTGTATGAAGCGAAAGCAATTGATTTTTCATACAGTGATCAGTTCAAACAATATACAGATTTAATTAACAAATATAATGTTCAGCCCATTTTATCTTTAGATTACAGCACATCGGTAGAAGAAGATTTTGCCAACGACCAAGTCGCTATCGTTCATCAGGGAAATTGGATTATTCCTACCTTAAACAGTTTAGACCCAGAAATTGTAGAAAATAAATTGGGAATTTTACCGCTTTATGTGAAGGATGAGTCAGATGGAAAGATAGCTGCAGGAGCGCCTTGGTATTGGGGCGTAAATAAAAATAAAGATGAAAAGGTTGTAGAAGCAAGTAAAGAATTTTTGGAGTGGATGTATACAGATGAAGCGGCGATGAAAGTCATTACCGATGAAATGGAATTTATTCCTGCTTATACTAACTTCTCTTCAGACAGTTTGAAGGATGCAACATCTCGGGATATTTTCAACTATGTATCTGAGGGTAAAACGGTTCCGTGGGTTCACAATCAATACCCAGATGGTTACTCTCAAACTCAGTTTTATCCAGAATTTCAGAAATATCTAAATGGCGATCTCTCATGGGATGATTTGATGACCAAAGGCAAGGAAGCCTGGGCAGAGGATCGTAAATAATAAAAGCGATTGCTTAGCTAGAGAATAAGAGAAAAGAACTGATTTTTCGGTAAAATTGTTTGCCTAGTATTTTAAGTAAGCTGGGCTGTTGTGAAAGAACATTGTTTTTTACAGCTCAGCTTACTAAAAATAATTGATAGGCATCGGGAGGAGGATTTGCATAATGAGTAATCGATCAAAAAGCTTCTGGCTATTTCTAGCGCCTAGTCTGTTGGGGATAGCTGTAGTGTTGTTTATACCGCTATTAACAGGTGTTTACTATTCAATGACTGATTGGAATGGCATCAAAATTGACCAATTTTTAGGCATCGAGAACTATATAAGGGCATTTCAGGACGAACGTTTTCTAAATAGCATTTGGTTTACAACCAAATTTTCTGTAGTCGCGATTGTCCTTGTAAATATTATTGGACTGGGACTGGCACTACTGGTGACTCAAAAAGCAGATAAGCTGAATAATGTTTTCCGTACAGTGTTTTTTATGCCGAATCTAATCGGTGGGATTATACTAGGTTTTATTTGGCAATTCATTTTTATTAAAGCGTTTGCGGCAATTGGAGATGCAACAGGGATAGAGTTTTTTAAAGGCTGGCTCTCCACGACTAATACAGGCTTTTGGGGTTTAGTTATCCTCTTTGTCTGGCAAATGAGCGGCTACATTATGATTATCTACATTTCATTTATTAATAACATTCCAGATGAAATGATTGAAGCGGCAGAAATTGACGGCGCTACATCGTGGCAAACTTTCTGGAAGATTAAGTTTCCGATGCTTGCCCCGGCATTTACCGTTAGCTTATTTCTGACACTATCCAATGCATTTAAAATTTACGATCAGAATCTAGCATTGACCGCGGGAGGACCGTTTGATTCTACACAGATGGTAGCAATGAATATTGTCAACGAAGCATTTGCAGTTCGAAATATGGGGTATGCACAAGCAAAGGCTGTGATATTCCTGATTATTATTACTATAATCTCTATTGTTCAAATCAGTATCACTAGAAAACGGGAGGTAGACCTATGATCAAACAGAAAAAGAGAAAAGCATTGTTGATTAAGATTCTAGGGATCTGTTTGATGCTTGCCTGGCTGTACCCTTTTTATCTGATTGTAGTGAACTCATTTAAGACAAAATCTGAGATATTCAAAAACACTTTGAATGTTCCGGAACAGTTTACAACAGAAAACTATCCAATTGCTTTTGAGAAGCTGGATTTCTTTCAAAGTGCGCTTAATTCAGTAATAATTACAGCAGTGTCGCTTTTTGTAATTGTCATTTGTACGTCAATGGCAGCCTATGCCCTTTCAAGAAATAAAAGTAAGCTTAGCAACGGCTTATATTTTGTGATTGCGATTGGCTTGTTAATCCCATTCCAGGCGATTATGATTCCATTGGTTTCATTTTTTGGAAAAGCCAATATGTTAAATCGGCCAGGACTGGTTATTATGTATCTAGGCTTGGCGAGCAGTATGGCAATCTTTCTTTACTTTGGCGCCCTAAGAGGAATTCCTCAATCATTGGATGAAGCAGCGACTATTGATGGTGCTTCGCGTTTTCAGATTTACTGGCATATTATTCTGCCATTACTGAAACCGACAACTGTAACTGTTATTGTACTGAACTCAATCTGGTTCTGGAATGACTATCTATTGCCGTCTCTAGTTATTAATAAAGAAGGTATGTACACGATTCCACTGAAAATGTTCTATTTCTTTGGTCAATATTCTAAGCAGTGGCATTTGGCGCTGGCAGCCCTATTTATTGCGATTATTCCAATCATTATTCTCTATGTGTTTCTACAAAAATATATTATTAAAGGCATTTCGGACGGTGCCGTAAAATAGGAGGGCAACCATGAAATTTACAAATGGCTATTGGATGACAAAAGAGGGGTATACAATTCAATCACCAAAGGAAATTTTTACCTATCAGGAAAAAGAAAAGCAATTGATTTTGTACGCTCCATATAAAAAAATCGAGCAGCGTGGCGATACTTTGAATATGGGAATGAGCACGATTACGCTCACGAGTCCGCGCGAAGATATGATTTCTGTAAAAATTGTCCATCATGAGCAGAACAATCCAGGTCCGGAATTTACATTAGAGACAGCTGATGTTCAGCCGGTAATTGAAAAAACAGATGGAAAGATTAGCTTTAAATCGGGTTCTATCAAAGCAGAAGCTGTCTTATCAGATAAGTTTCAGTTACGCTTTTTGGGAGAAGAGAGGCTGTTGACTGAGTCGAAATTCGGTGCACAAGGAGAAATCACTTATAAAGACGGCACTCATTATATGAGAGAACAGCTCTCTTTGGGAATTGATGAGCTGATTTATGGTTTAGGTGAGCGCTTTACGCCATTTATTAAAAATGGACAGACCATTGATATTTGGAATGAAGACGGCGGAACAGGCAGCGAACAGGCGTATAAGAATATTCCTTTTTATATGAGCAGCAACGGCTACGGAATTTTTGTCAATCATCCTGAGCAGGTTTCTTTTGAAATAGCTTCAGAAAATGTTTCACGGGCGCAGTTCAGTGTAGAAGGGCAAAGCTTGGAATATATAATTATTTACGGACCTACACCAAAAGACATTCTTGAAAAATATACCAGTCTAACTGGGAAGCCATCATTGCCGCCGGCTTGGTCCTTTGGCTTGTGGCTGTCTACATCCTTCACAACAGACTACAGTGAAAAAACTGTCATGTCATTTATTGACGGGATGCTGGAACGCGGGATTCCGCTGGAAGTCTTTCACTTTGACTGTTTTTGGATGAAGGCCTTTGAGTGGTGCAATTTCAAATGGGATGATGAGCTGTTTCCAGATCCAAAGGGGATGATTCAGCGTATTCATGAAAAAGGAATCAAGGTTTGTGTCTGGATTAATCCGTATATCGGACAAAAATCGCCACTTTTTGAAGAAGGCAGGAAAAATGGCTACTTTTTGAAGCAAGCAGATGGAAATGTTTGGCAATGGGATATGTGGCAGGCCGGTCAAGGCATCGTAGACTTTACGAATCCAGAAGCGGTGAAGTGGTATCAAGGCTATTTGTCAGAGCTGTTGGAGCTGGGAGTGGACTCCTTTAAGACAGACTTTGGTGAACGAATTCCGACAGATGCCGTCTATTTTGACGGATCGGATCCTAAAAAAGCACATAATTACTATAGCTATCTATATAATGAAGCCGTCTTTTCTTTATTAGAGGAGCAGCGCGGGAAAAATGAAGCCGTCCTTTTTGCTCGTTCTGGAACTGTCGGCTCCCAAAAATTCCCTGTACATTGGGGTGGTGATAACCTTTCAGAATATGTCTCAATGACAGAAACACTGAGAGGCGGGTTGTCGTTCCTGTTGTCTGGCTTTGGTTTTTGGAGTCATGATATTGGCGGATTTGAAGAAAATGCTTCAGCGGATATTTACAAACGATGGACACAGTTTGGACTTTTATCTACTCATAGCCGCTATCATGGCAATATTCAATACAGAGTTCCTTGGCTGTACGATGAAGAAGCAGTTGAGGTCACTAGAACGTTTACTAAACTAAAATTAAGCTTAATGCCTTATCTCTATCAGCAGGCGGTTTATACTGCTCAAAGCGGCGTGCCGATGATGCGTCCGTTATTCATGGAGTATACACAGGATAGAAATGCTTATTTTGTAGACAAACAATATTTTCTTGGGGATTCACTGCTTGTGGCGCCAGTGTTTACTGAAACAGGTGAAGTGGATTATTATCTGCCGGAAGGACGTTGGACGCAGCTGTTAACGAATGAGCTGTGTGTTGTATCAGAAAATGGTCAGTGGCGAAATGAAACTTATGACTATTTACATTTGCCAGTCTGGGTGAAAGAAGATACAATTTTGGTAACAGGTCGCAAGGATCAGAAGAGTGTTGTTTATGACTATACAGATTCAGTAGCTATCCATTGTTATCAATTATCTGAGGGAACACACAGTCAAGAGCTTGTGGACAGTAGCGGAGCAGCTGCCGGCAGCATTGAAGTAAACAGAGCAGGAGCAGCTGTTGTTGTTCGGACCACAGGCTTATCTGGTAATAATACAGTGTATATCCATGAAGGAGAACGAATCTTACAAGGGGAACTGACGAATACTGAACTGACCTTCGATTTGAATAAAGAGTAAACAACTGACTGGAGGACAAGTAAGTGGAACACAAACAACTCGATCAATTTCCAACAGATTTTTTATGGGGCTCAGCTTCAGCTGCCTATCAGGTAGAAGGCGCATGGGAAGCCGATGGTAAAGGGGTTTCTGTCTGGGATGAATTTGTCCGAATTCCCGGGAAAACATTTAAAGGCACAAATGGAGATGTGGCTGTTGATCATTACAACCGTTATAAAGAAGATGTTGCCTTAATGAAGGAGCAGGGGCTAAAGGCCTACCGCTTTTCAGTAGCATGGACACGGATTTTTCCTGAAGGTCGGGGAGAAGTCAATCAGGCAGGTCTGCAGTTTTATATTGATTTAGTAGATGAGCTGCTGGAAAATGAGATTGAACCTGTATTGACGTTGTATCATTGGGACTTGCCGAAAGCACTGCAGGATGAATATATGGGTTGGGAATCCCGCAAAATTGTAGAGGATTTTACTGCTTACGCTGCTGTTCTATTTGAAGCCTTCAGAGGCAAGGTGAAGTATTGGGTTAGTTTGAATGAACAGAATATTTTTATCACACATGGTTATCTAATGGCAAGTCATCCGCCGGCAGTTCAAGATCCTAAACGGATGTATCAGGCGAACCACTATGCAAATTTGGCAAATGCAGCAGTTATCAGTAAATTCCATGAGCTGAAAATGCCGGGTATGATTGGACCGAGCTTTGCTTATGGTCCAAGCTATTCGATAAACAGCGATCCTAAAAATGTGCTGGCTTCAGAGGACGCCGAGGATTTAAATGCTCATCTTTGGCTGGATGTCTATGTGTTTGGTGAATATCCAATTGCTGCTTTGAAATATTTGGCAGAACAGGGCGTAGCTCCTGAGATTGAAGCTGGGGATATTGAGCTGCTGAAAGCAGGAAAACCAGATTTTATCGGCATCAATTATTATCAAACGAGTACAGTAGCCTTTAATCCGCTGGATGGTGTAGGTATGGGTAAAATGAACACTACCGGCAAGAAAGGCTCTACAGAAGAATCTGGCACACCTGGCGTGTTTAAGCGGGTAGAAAATCCATTCGTTGAACGAACAAACTGGGATTGGGAAATTGATCCTCAAGGATTGCGTATTGGTTTGAGACGATTAACCAGCCGTTACCGGATGCCAATTCTGATTACTGAGAATGGTTTAGGTGAATATGACCAGCTGACTGAAGATAAGGCTATTCATGATGAATACCGTATTGACTATCTGAAACAGCACGTAAGTGCCATTCAGGAAGCCATCACAGATGGAGCGACCGTTCTTGGTTATTGCACATGGTCTTATACTGATTTGTTGAGCTGGCTGAATGGCTATCAAAAACGCTACGGGTTTGTTTATGTGGATCAGGATGAAACGCAGGACGGCTCATTGACACGTTATAAAAAAGACAGCTACTATTGGTATAAAAAAGTAATTGAAACAAATGGAGAGGAATTATAGTCAGAGAAACAAGGCTATAGTAGACTGTAGCTAAAGACTGCCTGTTCCAGGATTAATGAAAAATGGCGGCAAAGAGAAGGCGTGACAGAAGTGTTCTAACTTGAGAAACAGCTAGAAATGGTTCGATTTATTTCCGAGGGCTTCAATGCTGAGTGCTTTAGTAAAGTGTTAAGTTCCTACCCGCTTATCTAAGGTTATCACTACGTTGATAACATTGAAGCATAGACGACTGGAACACCGTTTATTCGATTTTAGGGTTTGGAGACAGTTCGTTGTCCCAAACCCTTTTTTTTTGTTCCAACTAAAAATGATGAAGACATTTCTCTAGGTTATGGTATAGGGATAGAGTTAGGAATGCGTTCAAGATTTTTATATCTATGGAAAAAGCTGGTTACTGCAAATCATGTAGCGCTCATCACTCTTTTTCTTCTCTTGCTGATGATAAGAAAAAACAAGCAGCTCATCTTTTCAACCGAAAAGATGAGCTGCCTGCCGTCATTTACTTAAAAACAGACCCTCCGCCGAAGCGAAAGGGTCTAGGGGACCCAAAGTTATTAAAGCCAAGATAACACGTAATTACTAACTGAATTTAGTATATATGAAAGCGTTGTCTAGGGGCAATGGTAGAGTGCACAAGAAGAAGCGCTGATTTTCGTCAGTTTGACCAATTTAAAAAATAATAGCTGTTTTCAGCAGTAATCACAGATTTCCGGACATTTGGTGGAGTACTCTAAGATATGATAAAATTGAGCCATCACAAAAAAAAGGAGAAAAACATGGTTGTTGTTTTACAAATGTATATAACCCTGATGCCGGTTATTCTTGCCGGCATTTTAAATATGGTCTGGTGCAAAAGCAGCATTCTTAAAAACGCTGCTGTACCAATCGATCAGGGCAAAGTACTAAAGGATGGGCAGCGGTTGTTCGGAGAGAATAAAACCTGGAAAGGCTTTGGCGGTTATCTGCTTTGGGGAAGTGTCAGTGGTCTTGTCTGGGGTTGGTTTAATCAGCTGCTTCCCTATTTAGAAGCCCATAATTTTTTATATACGTATCATGCAAATCAAGTACCGTATAATCTGTTAATGGGTCTGGCTTTTGGCGCAGCCTATGCAATCTGTGAGCTGCCCAACAGCTTTTTAAAGAGAAGAGCAGGAATTCGTCCTGGTAAACCGGCAAAAGGGCAAGTTCAGCTGTTGTTCTTTCTATTAGACCAAATAGATTCCCTTTTAGGCTGTGTTTGGGTGTTAACCCTTGTGTATCCGATGAGCGCGGCTTTTTATAGCTTGTTTGTCATTTTGGGCGGGTTGACACACATAGGAATCAATGTGATTCTTTACAAATTACATCTAAGAAAGAATATTTTTTGAGGACGACCGATATGATAAAAAAGATAGAGCAAAACGTAGACAAGAAAAAGGCTGGCGCCAAAGGGGCGATGCTGAGCCAGCTGACCCGACAGGGATTTTCTGTTCCTAAAGGTATCATTGTGGAGCAGTCAGTATACGAGAAAACAATAAAAGAAAACGGGATTGATCAACAGCTTCGACAGCAGCTTGAGCAGTTGTCTGCTGCCAACATCGAAGAGATTAGTAGGACTATTCAGCAGCAGCTTCAATTGATTCATTTTTCCACGTCATTCATCGATGAGTTAGAGCAATTTCTTGATGAGCAAACAGCTTATGCTGTAAGAAGCAGCGGGATTAAAGAGGACTTGGAAGCAGCCAGCTTTGCAGGACAATATGAAAGCTTTCTTGAAATCCAAGGTGTTGAGGCTGTCTTAGCAAGCATCAAGGCGTGTTACCAGTCGATGTTCAGTGTGGAAAATCTCAGCTACCTGCTGAATCGGGAAATGGCAGCTTCTGAGCTGTCGATGGCTGTGATTATTCAGGAATATATCGCTGCTGACTACAGTGGCGTTGCTTTCACCCTTGATCCGGTAACTGGAAATGATCAAACATTGGTGTTGGAGATTGCTGCTGGCAGAGGAGACCAGCTGGTGGGGGGCTTTGTCACCGCAACTGCTTATCGGTATGACTGGAAGATGAAGGAGTGGCTGACTGGTCCGGAAGAACCAACGGAACGTATGCAGCTGGAGGCGTGTATCACCCGTTTTCTAGCTGTTCAGCGCTGGCTTGGCTACCCTTGCGACATTGAATTCGCACTTAAAGAAGGACAGCTGCATTTTTTACAGGTTCGACCGATTACTTCGTATTCCTTTGAAGGAATTCATGGACAGTGGACAACCGCCAATTTTCAGGACGGCGGTGTTTCTTCTGAGGTTTGCACTCCTTTTATGTGGAGTCTATATCATTCTGTCTGGGATTTGGCGCTGGGAGATTTTTTAGTTACAGGTAAAATATTCAAGCAGGAAGATTTTTCGAATCTACTGCGGTTTAGCTATGGACGCCCTTATTGGAATGTAGGTGTAGTCAAACAGGCGATGGCAAAATTTCCCGGGTATGTTGAAAAGGATTTCGACAATGAGTTGGGGATAAAAATAAGTTATTCAGGAGCGGGTCAGAAGACTGGTTTACAGCTGGGGTTGCTGTGGCCGATTATCCGTATGGCTATTGCTCAAAAAGGAAAAGTTAGCCGTTGTCTAAAAGAGGCCCCAAAGAAACGGAAGCAGCTGTTGAAGGCTTACAATGACTTTCGGGAAAAGCTGGAAATACAAGACGAGGCTGAGCTGTTCAATACGTGGAAAAAATTAGTAGAAGAAACCTATATATTTAGCGAAGTCACTTATTTTCAGCAGGTGTACTTAAACACTGTACAGCAGACGCTATTCAAGGATCAGATGTTGAAATATTTAAACTATCAGGAATACTTGCTGCTGCTTGGGGGGCTTTCAGAAATTTCCCACACACTTCCTTATCAGAGCATGTGGACAATCAGCAGAGAAATACTGGCAGATGCTGCGATTCTGGAATACTGGCAGCAGGAATCGGCTGAAGAAATCGCTGCCGATTTGCAGAAGGATGGCGATTTTCCGGGAAAAAATCGAGTAACAGAATATTTGTTGACCTTTGGCTATCATTCAGAGCGGGAATTGAATATTGCCTATCCCTCCTATGAGGAGCAGCCGCTGCCTGTCGTTCAGCAGATTCAAAACCTGTTGCAGCTGGATGAAGCTTTTTCGCCAAAGACAACGAATCAGCAGCAATATCAAGCGTATCTGTCAATAAAAGAAAAACTGACTCAAAAAGTATCTGCAGGAAAAATGAAAAGGCTGACCAAAAAAATAACACAAATTCGGACACTGTTGTGGTGGCGGGAAGAGTTCAAGGATTTTTCTACTCGTTATTATGCATTGATTCGCCAATACACACTGAAGCTGGCAGAAAGCTTGACGGTTAAAGGAATACTTCAACAGCCGGAGGATATTTGGTATTTAAGGACAGAAGAAATCATTCGCTTTCTTGATGGAAAGATTAGCGAAGAAGAGCTGCAGGACTATCTGGAAATAGGTCGCTCGTACTATCTTTCTTTTCGACAGTTTCAGCCAGCAGGAGACATCGGTTCCGTTTATCAGAAAGAAGCTCATGAAGAGAAACAGCTGGATAGAGATGGACTTGCAGGAGTGGGCTGTAATCAGGGAATCGTCACTGGCAGGGCTCGTGTCATCAAAGATACTGCATCTATGAATCAGCTGCAGATTGGCGAGATTTTGGTTACCCGGTTTACAGATACAGGCTGGACCAGTAAATTTGCTATTCTGAAAGGAATTGTGACAGAAACAGGCGGTGTCCTGTGCCATGCAGCAATTTGTGCTCGTGAATATGGCGTACCCTGTATCGTATGTGCCAAAGAAGCAACGCAAAAAATAGAAACAGGTATGCTTCTGGAAATCAATGGAGGAACAGGAGAAATTCGCATACTTGATAATTAAAAAGGAGTATCACACAATGTTGATTGGAAGTTATAATAAGACGGTGTTAATTACTTATATTGGAATTATTTTATCTATCGTTGGTATGGTTCAGGCAATCAAGGGAGCGATTCAGTATAGTTTGATTTGCCTGATTGCTGCGGGAATCTGTGATTTGTTTGACGGGCGCTTTGCAGCAATCTTTAAAAGAAATGAGTATGAAAAAAGCTTTGGTGTTGAAATTGATTCGTTGGGGGATATGATTAATTTTGCGGCCTTTCCTATCGTTTTATTTTATATGGCAGGGCTGAATGCTTGGTGGCATATTCCTCTTTTTGGTTTCTATTCATTAGCAGCAATTACCCGGCTGGCGCATTTTAACGTAATGGCAAAGAGTGCCTCTGAGACTGAAAGACCTAGCTTCTTTCAAGGACTGCCTGTTACGTACAGTGCACTGATTTTTCCACTTGTTTGGTTAATCAGCAGTTGGCTTATGCCTGATTTGCGAGATATGCTGTGTTCTCTGGCGTTCTTGTGTGTTGGTGTTCTATTTGTCTTGGACGTGAAAATTCCAAAGCCGCGAGGAGCAGCGTATATATTTTTTGCTGTGTTGGCGGTGCTTGTTTCGTATTTTATTCTAACCTTTAGAGGCGCTGTATCATGAATGCTGGCGATAAAATCCAAATTTATGACCGACAGCATAAACAGCTTCGTGAGGAAAGACAATATCAGGCGGGGCTGCTAAAGTTTTTATACGGGACACTTGCCGGTCGAATTCTGCTAAAGCTGTTTATCTCGACACCATTGTTCTCAAGATTCTATGCGTTTTCGGTAAAAAGCCGTCGTTCAAAAAAGAAAATTCTGCCATTTATTGAACGCTACCAAATTGATATGAGTGAGTTTCAGGAAGAAGACTATCCAAATTTCGATGCTTTTTTTACACGGCGGATCAAACCGGAAGCTAGAGGCTTCAGCCCACAGCCAGCAGAGCTTTGTGCGCCGGCAGATGCCCGATTAATGGCGTATCCTATTACTGATGATTTGACATTTACAGTAAAAAATAGTCAGTATTCGGTACAGTCGTTGCTGAAAAATGACCAGCTGGCTGAAAAATACCGCAAGGGCTGTTGTCTGGTTTTTCGTCTGACAGTAACTGATTATCACCGCTACTGCTATATCGATGAAGGACGGACGAAGGAAAGTCAAAAGGTCAAAGGGCGGCTGCACACAGTTAGTCCCATCTCCTTAGCTGCTCATGAAGTATACGCTGAGAACAGTCGGGTATGGACAGTACTGGCGACAGAGAATTTTGGCGAGGTTGTTCAAGTAGAGGTTGGTGCCCTTTTGGTTGGGCGCATAACGAATCATTCGCAAAAAAACTTTTCCCGCGGGGAAGAAAAAGGTTATTTCAGCTATGGCGGCTCAACAATTATTCTTTTGTTCAAAGAAGGACAGATAACGGTTGATTCGGAGCTATGGCAATGGACACAAAGAGGAGTAGAATGTACCGTAAAATTAGGTGAAAAGATTGGAGTTGGGAAAGATGTTATCTAGATTAAATACGTATTATAAAGAAATGTTCCCGCTGATTCCCAGATTATTTGTCGGGGTTATCATGTTTTTCGAGATTTATTTTTTATTGCTGCTGAACTATGGTGTAAAGGTCGAACAGTTGTCCATTGGCATGGGCGAAATTGTCGGCAGTCTAACAATTTTTATTTTTCTAATGATTTTAAGAATTGCTGATGACTTCAAGGATTATGAAACTGATCAGCGGCTGTTCCCTCATCGGGCGCTGCCGTCGGGAAGGGTATATAAACAGGATTTAATCAAGGTTGCTGTAGTAGTGATTGTTATTGCGGTTGTCAGCAACATCATCTGGATGAACAATCTGCCGTTTTTTGCGTTCTTGTTTATTTACGGCACCCTGATGTCGCTCTGGTTCTTTCAAAAGAGCAAGATTCAGCCAAATTTACTGCTGGCTCTTGTCACTCACAATCCTGTCCAGCTGGTGATGAATGCATACATTATTTCTTTTACCTGCTACAAATATGACTTGCCTTTGGTTTCCTGGACGAGTTTTCTAGTTTTGCTTACTTTATATTTTCCAGCACTTATTTGGGAAATCTCCAGAAAGATTCGTGCGCCAAAGGATGAGACGGAGTATGTCACGTATTCAAGAATCTTTGGCTATAAAAAGGCGACACGTTTTGTACTGATTTTGACAGCAGTAGATGTGGTAACGAATATTCTGCTGACCTATCGCTTAAACCGTTTTGCTGTTTTGTTGATTCTGGGCAACTTATTATGGTTTACTCTTCAATGCCGGAAATTCTCTGCTGATCCGACGCAATTTAAAATTGTGGATAAGGTAGAGCGTTATACGTATATTCTGGAAACGATGATGATACTTGTAGTAATCGGATATCTTCTACTGGGCCGCTTATGAGTATGTTAATTGATTATCAAAACTATCAGGAGCATCAGGTTGGCGGAAAAGCTGCACGTCTTTTTCAGCTCCAGAAGATGGGCTACAGAGTACCCGATTTATGTTGTCTTTCAGCTGAACTGTTTCAAAAGAGCATCACGGAAAAAACATTTGAAAAAATTCGCAGACTGACTAGCTCTATTGATTATGAATCGGCAGCTTCACTACATGAGACGAGTAGAAAGCTTCAGGATATTGTTCGAGAAGCGCTGTCAGAAACTGCTATTCTAGATGACCTACCGAAATTGATTTCTAAACGCTTTCCAGGCGAGTCTCTATTTGCAGTTCGTTCATCGGGCATGATAGAAGATGGAACAGAGGATTCCTTTGCCGGTCAGTTTGCTTCCTTCCTTTCACTTGCTGAACAGGAGATTCCGGAGTCAGTCGTTCAATGTATTGTTTCTCAGTTTCAGCCAAATGTACTCAGCTATATGAGGGAGAGAGCCTATCAGCTGGAAGCAATGATTTTTTCAGTAAATGTCATCATTCAGGTGATGGTGCCGGGAGAATATTCTGGTATTTTATTTACGGCAAATCCGCAGGGGTTGCTGAATGAATCAGTACTCGTTGTAGGAAAAGGGACCGGAAATCTAGTGGTCGAAGATCGTGTGGATACAACTAGCTATTACTATCAAACGACAGATCAGCTGTATTATTATGAACAGCAGGCAGAAGGTCCCCTTCTGGAGGAAGCAGCTGTTCAAGAATTAATTATGCTTGGGCAGGAACTCAAAAAAACAATGGGGCAGGAGCTGGATATAGAATTTACTTGCTCTAATCAACAATTTTATCTGCTGCAGCTTCGTCCGATTACAACACTGGGAAAAGACTTCCCAATAGTATTAGACAACAGCAATATTGTCGAGAGTTATCCGGGAATCACATTGCCGTTAACCTTTTCTTTTATTAAACAGGCTTATTTCGGTGTGTTTCGCGGATTGGCTTTGCGCTGTGTTCCAGACCGGCGTTTTGTGGCTGCCTATGAAAATATCTTTGAAGAAATGTTGGCAAATGTAAATGGCCGTGTCTATTACAGGCTCAATAATTGGTATACGCTGCTTAGCTTCTTACCTATGTCCCGTAGAATTATTCCGGTATGGGAGGAAATGCTGGGAATTACGGAGGAGGCGCCGTCACAAGGATTGGTGGCTATGCCGCTGCACAAACGGCTGAGAACCTATTTCCAGGTTGTACGTGAAGCAGTAAAAATCCCCAAAGGGATGGCTGCATTGAATCGCTCCTTTATTGAAATTGAAGAATTATTTCAGAACAGATTTCATACAAAGCTAACGAATCAGGAAATTTTTGTACTGTATCAGGAAATCAAGGATCAGGTGCTTGCAGATTGGGATATTACATTGTTGAATGATTTATATGCGTTTGTTTATACAGGTCTGCTTAAGCGTCAGTTGAAAAAGCTGAACAGTGAGAATTATGAACAGCAGACGAACGAGTTTATTTCCGGTATTACAGATTTGGAAAGTATGAAGCCGGTGCTGGCGCTTCTGCATCTTGCTCAAAAGCTTGTGGACAGTGGACAAACCGAAGAGCTATTTTCAATACAAACAGCTGAGCAGGCTGAAACTGGTTTGAAAAATCCTCAAACATCAATGTTTCTGGCAGTTAAAGAATACATTCAGCTATATGGCGACCGCTCGCCGGAGGAGCTGAAGCTGGAAACAGGCACATTTAGAGCCAAGCCGCTCAAGCTGTTTCAGGAGCTGCAGAGCTATGCAGCCAATCCTGAAATACTAGAAAAGCTACTGGGAAAACTGACAGAATCGGAAGCAACAGCAGTGCGGCTGTTAGCAGAAAAGAAGACTAGTCAGCGACAGCAAAAAAAGCTGGAACGGCTGAGCAGCAAAGCAATGCTGGGAATAAAAAATCGGGAAATATCCCGTCTAAATCGAAGCCGTTTATACGGCATGGTGCGCAGCTTATTTACAGTTATGGGCCATAACTTGAGTGATACAGGTCTCTTAAAACAGCCGGAAGATATTTTCTATCTGACAATTGAAGAACTTGAAGAAGTAAACAGAGAAGAAGCACCGAAAATTAATTTTCTTGAGCGGATTGAGAAGCGGAAACGGGAGTATCAGCAGTTTAAGCAGCTGCCTGCATATACACGATTAATATACGCTAAACAGGAATTTAATAAGTATCCACAGACGATTAATTCTGTAAGGATTGATGATGGAACAGATGATTTGAGGGGAATCCCCTGTTCGGAGGGGATTATAACTGCTGAGGTTCTTGTTATAGAAAACCCTCATGAGGTTTCAAACAGCGAAGGAAAAATTCTAGTGACGAAGATGACAGATCCTGGCTGGGTTTTCTTATTAGCTAAAGCAGCTGGAGTTATTGCAGAAAAAGGCTCGCTTCTTTCTCATACAGCCATTATTTCAAGAGAATTAAAGATTCCGTCAGTTGTTGGTGTAAAGAACGCAGTCAGTCAGCTGAAAACTGGCGATTTAGTCACCTTGAATGGAAATACTGGGGAGATTCTAGTGGGAGGAAAAGAAAATGTATCAGCTAATTGAGTTTGATTCTGAAGCAGAAAAAATTACTGACTTTCTATCTTTGCCTAAGAAAATCTACACATCAGCTCAGCTGACGCAGGACATGGAGGAAGAACAGGCTTTACTAAGCGGCACACATCTTTTAAGCAGCTATTTCCGGTTGCGGAAGCTTCTAGTTTATGACAAACAAGGAAATGTCTGCGGTCGTTGTGTCTTGACTATCTACCCCAATGACCACACTGGATACTTAGGTTTTTTTGAAACAACAGAGGATAAGAGCTGCAGCCGGCTGCTATTCGATTGGGCAGCTGAAACAGCTGCAGCAGAAGGCTTAAAAAAGCTTGTCGGACCTGTCGACTGCTCCTTTTGGGTTCGCTACCGGTTAAAAACAAGCCACTTTGAACGGGCCCCCTACATCACAGAACCTTACCATCATGCGTATTATCTGGATTACTTTTTGGAGAATCAATTTGAAATTACGGAGACGTATGTTTCAAATAGCTATCCTGCTATGATGAAAGATCAGCAGCCCAGCTCTTACCTGCGTGTCCATCAACGGCTGATAAAGCAGGGGTATCAGATTGTTTCGCCGAGAAAACAGGAGTGGGAGCAGGTAATTGGCGAGGTCTATCAGCTGCTGATTGAGCTGTATGCTGATTTTCCAGTGTTCAAGGAGATTTCTCAAGAAGATTTTCAGACCTATTTTGCGAGGTACAAAATCATTTTAGATTTATCGATGGTAAAAATGGCTTATTATAAAGGACAGCCGGTGGCATTCTTTATCGGTATCCCTGATTATGGTAATTCCTTGTATGGCAGAATGACGCCAGTCAAGCTCTTTCGCTTTCTGCGGACAAAGAAAAAAGCGAAGCGTTATATTCTCTCATATTTGGGCGTGTTAAATAGTCATTTAGGTGTTGGCCTGGGGATTGCTCATGAAATCATGGAAGAGCTCTATCGTCGAGGAGCCGCAAGTGTAGGTGCTTTTATTCAAAGCGGCAAAGTGACTGAACGCTACTGGGGTGAATTTATTGAGGATAAGTCACAGTACGTCCTTTTGGAACGCAAAGTGCAATAGAAGAGCTGAGCACCCTGATGTGATTAGAGCATCTGCATTGAACGTATGAGATAGAAAAATCATTAATTTAATGTTATTTATCTTATCTATTTCCAATAATTTACTGACTTAGAATACATTAAATAGTAGAAAGGCGGTTACTATGTATATAGAAAAATTAGCATCGAATTTGAATCAACAGACCGAAACTCAAAATGTAGAGATAGCAAAGCTATTAGTGCAGAATCAGGATGATAAGGGAATTTTTGAAATCGTTCAGGGATTGAAGCAGAAAAAGGCCATTGCAAATGATTGTATCAAGGTTTTGTATGAAGTCGGTGAGCAAAATCCATCGTTAATTACAGCCTACGTATCTGAGTTATTAGATTGCTTGGCTAGCAAAAATAATCGTTTGGTTTGGGGAGCTATGACCGCACTTGCTACTATAGCCGAGGAGAAGGCAGAGGCTATCCACCAACAAATTGATAAAGTCCTGTATGCCTATGAAAATGGCAGTGTAATTACTGTTGATAACAGCATATCCGTTTTTGCTAAGCTGTGTAAGGTGAACAAAGAATATGAGAAAGAGCTGTTTCCTTTGCTGCTCACTCATTTATCGACCTGTCGTCCGAAAGAAGTGGCACAGCATAGTGAGAGAGTAGCTCTCTGTATATCTAGCCATAATAAGCATCTATTTATTGACGTTTTAGAAAAAAGGAAGCCGGAGCTTACCACTGCACAAAAAAAGCGAATAGAAAAGCTGCTGAAGAAAATTACTGTTATAAATTAGCACCAGTCTAGAAATGCAGCTGAGAATAGTTTTATACTTCCATGGGTATTGTCATGCTGAAATTTCAATGGTGGATGACATAAAGGCTTTTCTATTAGATGGACGCCAAATTCTTGTAGAATCTATCAATCATAAAAGGGTGTGACACTGTCAAATTGACAAATATCACACCCTTTTTTAATTTTACTATGGTAATTTAATCACTTCTTCTGTTGATTTATCAAAGAAATGGCTCTTATTAAGGTTGAATGCCAGATTAATCATTTCACCTGGGGTGTGCAGTTCACGCGCATCAACTTTGGATACAAATTCATGATTACCAACTTTTGTATACAGCATTGTTTCTGCACCTAGAAGCTCGGATACAACGATTTCTGAGCGGACAACAGTTTCAGGAGCAGCCTCCAAAGCAATTGGTTCGCTGTGGATATCTTCCGGACGAATCCCAAAGACAACTTCTTTTCCTTCGTAGCCTTTTTGAACCAGCATTTTATTTTGACCTTCTGGAAGTGTCAAATTAAAGTCTTTACCATCACTGATAACACCATTATTTAGTGTTACGTTGAAGAAGTTCATAGCTGGAGAACCGATAAATCCAGCGACAAAGACATTATTCGGTGTGTCATAAACCTCTTTAGGAGAACCAATTTGCTGTACAAAGCCATCTTTCATAATGACAATTCTATCTGCCATCGTCATCGCTTCGGTTTGGTCATGGGTCACATAGATAGTTGTAGTTTCTAAACGGCGGTGAAGCTTAGCGATTTCTGCACGCATGGCAACACGTAATTTTGCATCTAAGTTTGATAGTGGTTCATCCATCAGGAAGACTTTTGCATCACGAACGATGGCACGTCCCAATGCCACACGCTGACGCTGACCACCAGATAAGGCAGCTGGTTTACGTTTCAAATATTCTGTCAAACCTAAAATGTCTGCAGCATTTTCCACACGCTTTCTGATTTCTTCCTTATCATATTTACGCAGCTTCAAACCAAAAGCCATATTATCAAAAACAGTCATATGGGGATATAAGGCATAGTTCTGGAAAACCATGGCAATGTCACGGTCTTTTGGTGCAACATCATTCATTACCTTATCGCCAATAACCAAGTCGCCTTCAGTAATATCTTCCAGTCCGGCAATCATACGAAGAGTTGTTGATTTTCCACAGCCGGAAGGACCAACAAATACAATAAATTCGCGGTCAGCGATATCTAAATTAAAGTCCGTTACTGAATATTTTTCAGCATTGTCATATTTTTTATGAACGTGTTTTAAAGCGATTTCTACCATTACAGTTCCTCTTTTCTCTTATTTTGATGAGTTCAGTATATATGAAAGCGGTGTCTTGCAACAATGGTATTTTGCCCAAGAAACAATCTGAAATTTCGGCATATTGCCGAAAGCGTTTTTCAGGACAATAGTTTGGCGCAAAAAACGAAGGGAATAAAGGGATATAAACTGCTGGAATATTCCTCATGGACGAAAAATAAAAGAGAGACGGGAACCTACTAAAGTCCAGTCTCTCTCTATTCTAAAACCGAATTAACGGCATTCAGGTCTGCTCTTAACCCTCTGATCTGCGCTAGTCGTTTAGCAGCAGGAAGCAGAGAATTAACTCATCCGTATTTTTTAAATTCATCCCAGTTTGTTCCTGGAATTTCTCCAGACGATATTGAAGGGTGTTACGGTGCATAAACAATTCTTTGGCTGTTGAACTGAGATTCCCCTGATTTGTCCAGAGAGCCTGAATAATCTCCTTCATCTCTTCGTCAATATGCCATTCTTCCTTCATCGATTGAGTCAGAGCACTTTTGGCCAATGCCTCTTTTGTAAAATAGTGAAGGGCAACATCTGAAATTCCAAAAACCTTTTTCCGTTTAACTAGCCGAACCTCTTCTCTAAATATCTCCTGCTCTTCTTCAAAAAGCTTTGGAAATTCTTTTGAGCTCTCGTGAAATTGTCCAATAAATAAACGGCTGAGCGTGCTGAAGTCATCATCTAAGGTAAGAAAAATTCCTTCAAGTTCTTCTTTTGAAAGCGCGTATTTTGTTTGTTTTTCTACTAATATGGCCTGATTAGGCGTTAAAAAGAAAAAGTCTTCAGTGTTAGAAAAAATTCCTTCAATATGTTCCTTCCAGATATCAGCCTGAAATTCCTCAGGAGACTGGATTTGAATTTGAATAATCCGAAAACGTCCGGTTTTGCTGTAATCTTTTTTTTGAAAGAGAAACTGATACCAGAGACTTTCTGTATTTAAATCAATAGATGCTTCAGCTGTTAAAAGCTTCAATAGGGCTTGTTCATTTTCAGTTAGTTTTTCTTTTTCAATCCAAAGAAAACCGTCTTTATCTGGAAAAGAAAGATATTTTTGATTGTCAGCGGGATGTGTGTGCCAGCTGGCGTTTGGATAAATAGCTTGTAACTCTTGTCGTTTCAAGGATTGTACACCTCATTTATCATAAATTTATTCTTATATGAAATGGATACTGTGAACTGCCAGTCATAGCGTATCCACCGTTTCGCTCTTCTTTGTTGAATAATTTCAGTCTATCATATCCATTAAGGGATTGTAAGCATTTGCTAAAGCGGCTGACAAAGAAATACCTAAAGTTAGCTATCAGTAATTTTACTTTTCTTTCATGTTTATAGTGAAAGTATAGGGAAAAGACCAGTATAATAGGTGATATGTGCAGCAATAAGAAAAAGAGGTGGGCGTATGAAGCAAAAGCTTCTAATCATCGATGATGAAATAGATTTAGTAGAAACCTTGAAGCGTTATTTTGAGTTGTCTGGTTATCTGATTTACACAGCTGGCAATGGTGCAGAAGGACTGCAGCTTCTTAATAAGAAACCAGATTTAATTCTCCTTGATGTCAATATGCCGGAAATGGATGGGTTGGATTTTTGCAGAGCTGTCCGGGAGGTTATCCATGTTCCGATTATCTTCCTTTCAGCCAGAGTAGACCAAACCAGTCGGATGGAAGGATTGGTTGCCGGAGGGGATGATTATCTGCTGAAGCCGTTTAGTATGGAGGAGCTAGGACTAAGAATACAAGCTCATTTGCGGCGGGAAGCACGAGGAGGCAGAGAGGAATCGGTTGCTTATTTTGGACAATTAGCTGTTCTGTATCAGCGAAAAGAGATTCGCTGCCGGAATCAAATAATTCCTTTAACTAGAACAGAATTTGAAATCGCTGCGTACCTGTCTCTTCGAAAAGGCAAGGTATTCAGCAAAGAACAAATTTATGAACATTTATGGGGCTTTGATAAAGAAGGCGACAGCGGCATTATAACAGAGCATATTCGGCGGATTCGGGCAAAAATAGGAAAGGTGTATCCGGAAGAAATAATAGAAACGGTTTGGGGGCTGGGCTATAAATGGATTGGTTAGATGAGCAGCTTCAGAGAATCCGTCTGACAAATAAAAAACTGACAGCCAGCTTGAGCCTTTATATTTTCACAGGAATTATTCTGGCTGTTTTTGCCTATATGGTTACAGTTAGTATTTGTGTGGGGTGGGAAAAACTGCTGCTGGATGAAGCAGATTCTATGGACAGCTATATTGACATGATTTTTTATTCTCATAATGCCGGGATTCCTCAGCAGCTGGTAGTGCCAGTCACTATTTTGCAGCTGATTCGTCATTTTTCAGTTATTCTGTATGCTGTATTGGCGATTGTCTGGATTAGCAGAAAGTTTTACAAGGACAAAATTCTACAGCCGTTAATTATTATGAATGAAACGATTGAGGGAATCAGCCGTAAAGATTTGTCGATCGCCTGCTACTATAAAAGCGGCGATGAGTTTGAAAGGATTTGTTCAGGCCTGGATCAGATGAGAGTACAGCTGATTCAGGACCAGCAGCAGATTATACGAACACACGAGGAGCAGCGCCAGCTTAATTCAATATTCGCTCATGATGTTCGAACACCTTTGGCAGTTATTCAGAGCAATGTGGAGCTGATTCGTAAATTCCATCCGCTTGGAACATTGACGGAGCAAGCATTGAATGACTCTTTGGATAAGATTGGGCGTAATGTCCAGCGTCTTAATGACTTTACCTTTACCATGCAGGAGATTCAAAAGCTGGATGAAATAGATTTGAATAAGCGGCAGCAGCATACACAAACAATGATTCAAACGATTCAGGAAACTGGTAATGCTATAGTAACAAAAGAATTTCGCTTAATAGTTTCCAGCCAATTCCCTAAAAAAATTAATTGTGATCTTCCCTTGATTATGCAGGTTGTTGAGAATCTGCTGACAAACGCCGACCGGTTTGCAAAAAATATAGTAAGTCTAACAATACAGTTTGATGCAGACTTTTTATACCTGTTTGTACAGGATGATGGAGCAGGGTTTTCAAAAGAAGATATCCAGCACGCTGCAACCCCCTACTATTCAAAAGATAAGCAGGAACATTTTGGGATGGGGCTGACTATCTGTAAGACGCTGACTAAAAAACACGGAGGCATTCTTCGCTTGTCAAATGGCGTTAACGGCGGTGCAGTCATATCTGCTGCATTTAATACCATGTAGTGAATTTATAGATATTTATTTTCTATTATTAACAATAGAAAATAAAGGAGCTTAGATAAATTATGAGTATTAAAATTGAAGGACTTAATCAATATTATGGAAAGAAGCAAATTCTTCATTCGGTGAATCTAACGATTGAAAATGGCATGTTTGGCTTGCTGGGAAGAAATGGAGCTGGTAAGTCAACGCTGATGAAAACACTGGTAACACTGCTTCCCTGCAAATCCGGCAGCATAACGATGAATGAAATACCGATTGAAAGGCAAAAAGAAATTCGATCGATAATTGGTTATTTGCCGCAGGATTTTTCCATGTATCAAAATCTGACTGCGTATGAGGCCCTGGATTATTTAGGCGTTTTATCAGATATGGCTACTCCTGTCCGAAAAAAAAGAATAGAGGCTGTACTTGAACAGGTAAACCTGACTGTTCATCGCAGGCTAAAGGTCAAAGCCATGTCCGGCGGGATGAAACGCAGACTGGGGATTGCTCAGGCGCTGCTGAATGATCCGCAAATACTGGTAGTAGATGAACCAACAGCTGGCTTAGATCCGGAAGAAAGGATTCGTTTTAGAAATTTATTAGCTGAAATTGCAGCGGAACGAATTGTTATCCTCTCCACACATATCGCCAGTGATATTGAAGCTGTAGCAGAAAATTTGGCTATTATTGATCAAGGGAAGGTAACTTATACCGGTACTGTATCAGAATTGTTGGAAACGGCCGAAAATCATATTTTTACTGTTCGGATTCCAAGAACAGAGCTTAATGCAATTAAGCAGCAGGTTCAGGTTATCAATCTTTATCAGGAAGGGGCCAATATTGAAGTTCGTTTTATTGGAAATGAGCGGGAGAAGATTATGGCGCATCCCTTGCTGCTAGCAGTTCCGCCTACGCTGGAAGATGCCTATCTTTATATTTTGCAGCAGAGGGCAGGTGTTCAGCCATGAGTATTAAGTTATTAGGAAAAGAGCTTAAGCTGACAGCCAAAAGCCTGACCTATTGGCTGGTTATAGGTGTGATTTTTGGTTTCATTATGACCCAAATAGGGATGAGCTTGCGGGTAATTCAAGAACCAAAGCCGGGAGAAGACGGTTCTTATGGGATGATTCGTACAGAAAACAAAGAGCTTATTCAGCAGCAGGCATACAGAGCTCTATTTCTGGAATATCAGGCAGAGAGCTATCAAGCCTATCCTTTCGGCTTCTATAAAGAAGTAAAGCTTGATAGTAAAGAAGAACAGACTATCAGAACGATACTTGAAAAAGCAGCTGGAAAAACAATCGAAGAGCTAGCCGCAGACTATACAGCCCAAATAGAGGCCGCAGCACAAAGTAATCCGGGGGAGGCAGTCATGGAAAACAGCTCTTACACCTTTCCGTTAGTCAAAGGTCATGCTTTTTCCCAGTTTGAGGAGGATATGCAAGAAGTTAGTGGGTTTATCGGAAAGGGTTCTGCTTATGAAAAGAATAGCTATATGAATGATGCAGAAGAACCGATGACTTATGAACAAGCGCGTAAGCAGTACCGGAAAATTGTAGAAAAGGACAAGGTAACCGGTGCCTATGCACGGATGGTCTGTGATTATCTGGGCATTATTTTAGCAATTGTTCCGGTATTTTTGGCAGCAACTGTAGCATTGAGAGATAGACGGGCAAAGGCTGCTCCAATTATTTACTCTAGATTAGTTTCTTCAATCCGGCTTGTCGGCTGTCGGTATAGTAGTACGGTATTGCTTTTGCTGATTCCTGTACTGCTAATTAGTCTGATGCCGGCAGTACAATCCTTAGTGATTGCAGATAAATTGAATGCTACCGGCAGTTTGCTGCTGTTTTACCAATATATTATTGGCTGGACCTTGCCGACGATTCTTTTTGTGACAGGACTTGGCTTTTTAATGACTGAGCTATTTGGCGGTATTACGGCAATCGCTGTTCAAATCATTTTTTGGTTTTTCGCTCTATTTTCCAGCACAGATACACTGAACGGTAGTGTAGGCTGGAAGCTAATCCCTCGTTTTAATACGGTAGGACTGCCGGAAGTTTTTGAACAGATTGTTCAAGAGCTTATCTGGAATCGTTTATTCTATGCCGGATTAGGAATCATTTTTCTCGGAGTAACCATTCTTGTTTTTGATTATAAACGCAAGGGAGGACGAATCCTTGGAAAAAGCATTTAAAACAGCTGTAGTATTTGTCCGCTGCCATTATTTTCCCTATATGATTGGCGGGGCTGTTAGTCTCTTGTTTTTACCTATGGCTGCAGGAATGGAAAATTTGGATGTGTACCGCAGTGCAAAGGTTGTTGAATATTGCTTCTCTCTTATCGGTATGCTAATGATGCTTCCCTTATACATTCCAGATACTGATTATGCGGCTTTAAGCGTCATTCGGTCCAAAAGAACCTCCTACAGCTGGATTGTACTGATTCGACTTTTCGTTGAAATCATGTACGGCTTATTGTTGCTGGTTTCCCTGCTGCTTATTATGAAGGCCGGCAGCAGTACGTTTCCTTTTACTTATTTTCTAGTAAGGGGACTAGCAGTAATGCTTTTTCTTGGCGGATTATCCGCATTGGTTTATGGAATAACACGTCAGCCTATCGCTGGTTTAATGGTGGCGTTTTTATATTATCTCTATAATTTGATGGGGAAAGCAGAACTACTGGGAATATTCCGTTTATTCTCATTTGCAGAAGGAACCTGGATTGAAGTGGTGGTTCTATTTTTGACAGGTGTCATCTTCTTAGGAATCAGTCTCTTACTCAGCAAAAATATAATAGAATAGTTATTTGCTTGACGGCAGACCGTGTCATTCTCTTGGAGTGAAGCGGCCTGCTATTTTTTTCAAAAAAATAACTTGACTAGTTCTTGTTTTTTTTATTTTAAAAAATAATTATAATAATGAGATAGGATAAATTATATAAAGGAGTAAAGCGTATACGATGGGAGGATTAAGTGGTATGTTTAAATAAAAATGTCTTGTGTGGAACGACTTAAAACCTGAGTTTTGTCTATAGAGAAACAGTATAAAAAACGTATATTTTTATAATAAATTTGTTTTTTCAAAGACAAGATCAAAAAGTTTCAGTATCGTGGGAAGCAGAAACACTTAATATGGTAAAAAGGAGTAATCAATAGGAAGTTAATTGAATTGGTAAATATTGTATGAGGAGTGTATATTGTGGCGAGAAGAGGAGAAAATATATATAAACGTAAGGATGGACGCTGGGAAGGACGATATATCAAAGCCAGAGATCATCAGGGGAAAATTACTTTTGGTTATGTATATGCAAAAAAATACGGCGAGTTGAGAAAAAAACTGTCGATAAAAAAAGCAGAATACACTTATATAGATGAAGATATAATTCTTTATAAAGGGACTATGAAAGAATGGCTGAACTATTGGCTGGATTATCTAACTGCAAAAAAAATCAAACCCTCTACGTATTCAAACTACCGTAACAAGCTGGATAAGCATATATTCCCCTTTATGGGGGAAATCAAGCTAGTGGAGCTAAATACCTCAACGATAGAAGCATTCATTCATTATTTAATTTCATTAAAACTTTCAGCAAAAACGATTCATTCTATCGTTAATATATTGAAATCAGCCCTCCACAAAGCCTTCGTTGACGGCTACCTAAGGAAAGATCCCTGCTTAGGGATTATTTTACCGAGAACACAAAAGAAAGCTGTTTCTGCTTTGACCAGCAAGCAGCAAAGTCAGCTTGAGGAAGCAGCGTGGAAAGAGGCAGAATGCTCCGCAGTTCTTCTCTCTTTAGCGACAGGGATGCGGATTGGTGAAATCAGTGCACTCCGCTGGGAAGATATTGATTTTGACAATAATATAATTTCAGTGAAGCGAACGCTGCAGAGAATAATGATTTCCGATGGTGAGACAAGCAAAACCAAGGTCATTATTAGTCAGCCGAAAACAGGCAGCTCCATAAGAGCTATTCCTTTGGCAAAAAATTTGAAACGCTATCTATTGAATAAAAAAAAGCAATCGTTATCAATCTATGTTGTTTCTTGTAAAGACAGCTTTGCTGAACCTCGGGTAATTAATTACAGATTTAAGCGGCTGTTGAAAAAAGCTGGTCTGGAGTCAGTTAATTTTCATGTACTAAGACATACCTTCGCGACCCGTTGTGTAGAGGCAGGTGTTGATATTGCCACTCTTAGCAAGCTTTTAGGTCATACATCAATTAAACTGACCTTAGATACCTATACAGACTCGATGTGGGAAAATCGCCAGAAGGCAGTAACTATCCTAGATAACAAACTGAAAAAATACAATGCTGCTTAGCTGTCTAACTGATTGATAGAAAATCACTCCTTTAGAGTTTCCGAATCATCATTTTTCGGAAGCTTTTTTTGGCATGAAGCAGGCTAGAACGCTATAAATTTGACTCGACAGAAAAATATTTGAAGAACTAAAACTAGTCAAACTGCGGACTTTCAAGGTTTAAAAACAGTCAATCGCTGTTTCAGCGATTTTTCATGTTTCATGAATGAAAATGAAAAACAATTTCTTGAAGAAAAGGCAGAGAGGTTTACCACATCCTTTTCAAGATTTTTGAATAAACAATGTACTTTTAGATAGAAAATTTGTTACAGTTAAGAAGTAGAAAAGGAGGGGAACCCAATGCTGACTCCTGCATACCCCAATCGAGGAAAGTACAAAGACCTGCTTATTGAATTAGAGAAGCAGCTATACAAAAATCCCCATTATATTTATGTGAAAGACAGAAAGTTTATCCATAGCCAGCCGCTAATTGAAGACAGCAGGCACTATTATGACCTGCTGCAAAGTTCCTCAAATACTGTTTTATTTTGGAGCTCAAAAACCCGGCTGCATTCCCCAAAGCTGATTTATTCTATTGAGAAACGGACCGTCGTCTTTGAGACTATTATATCAGCTGAACGAGACGATTTTTCCTGGACTTGTTCTTGCTTACTGACTGCGGCAGCTGGGTTGCTGTACGGGTTTAAAGAGGATGTAGAATTTGTTCGAATGCCTAAACAATTTGGAATAAAACTTCTCAAAGAACCTGAAACAGCTGGAGAAGACATCATTTTAACCATCAATTAAGTTCTGACAGCTCCTACATGAGAAATTACTAAAGAGAAAAAAATAGAGTAATTGAGAATTTTAAGTAGTAAATGAAATCGAGAAATATTTCACAAAGCCTCTATACCAATAGATTTGCCTTGTTAGATTAGAATCATTACAATTTTTTAACAATTATAATTATTCCTTGACTTTCTTTAAGATAACCTTGATAATTTTAATTGTACTTTCATTTTGAAAACCTCAAGAAGAAATTGCACGATATTATTTTAAGAAAAATTTTAATTACTTTTAGGAGGAATTTTATATGTCATTAATCGGAAAAGAAGTAGAAGAGTTTCAAGCAAAAGCGTACCACAAAGGTGAGTTTATCGATGTCTCGTCTGAAGATTTAAAAGGTAAATGGAGCGTTGTTTGTTTCTACCCAGCTGACTTTACGTTTGTTTGTCCCACTGAATTAGAAGATTTGCAGGGTCAATATGACACATTGAAAGGGCTGGATGTTGAGGTTTACTCAGTATCAACAGACACTCATTTCACTCATAAAGCTTGGCATGATCATTCGGATGCTATTGGTAAAATCGAATACATCATGATTGGCGATCCAAACCACAACATTTCTCGTATTTTTGATGTTTTAGACGAAGAAGAAGGTTTGGCACAACGTGGAACATTCATCATCGATCCAGACGGCGTTGTTCAAACAATTGAAATCAATGCGGACGGTATCGGCCGTGATGCAAGTATTTTAGTAGATAAAATCAAAGCTGCACAATATGTTCGCAAAAATCCAGGTGAAGTTTGCCCGGCAAAATGGAAAGAAGGCGAAGAAACACTGAAGCCAAGTCTTGACCTTGTAGGAAAAATTTAAGGAGCGTATGTATGGGATTAGATGCAGAAATTAAAGGGCAGCTGGCTCAATACCTTGAGCTGCTGGAGAATGATATTATCTTAAAGGCGAGCGTAGGAACTGACGAGAATTCACAAAAGGTTCTGGAGCTGGTTGAAGAGATTACATCGATGTCTCCAAAGATTACAATGGAGCAGGTACAGCTTGAAAAGACACCGAGCTTTGCTGTAGATTCTGTAGAGGGAACGAGCGGTGTTGTATTCGCTGGACTGCCATTGGGACATGAATTCACTTCTTTAGTCTTAGCACTGCTGCAGGTTAGCGGACGAGCGCCTAAGGTTGATGAGAGTGTTATTAAGCAGATTCAAACAATTGATAAAGAACTTCATTTTGAGACATATGTCAGCTTGACCTGCCACAATTGTCCTGATGTCGTTCAAGCCCTAAATATTATGAGCGTGGTGAATCCAAAGATTTCCCATACTATGATTGAAGGCGGAATGTTTAAAGAAGAAGTTGATGCCAAAGGAATTATGGCTGTACCAACTGTTTTACTGAACGGTGAAGAATTCTCCAGCGGACGTATGACAATCGAACAAATTCTTGAAAAAGCTGCTGGTCCGGCAGATGCTTCTGAATTTGAAGATAAAGAGCCATACGATGTACTGGTAATCGGTGGCGGACCTGCTGGTGCGAGTGCGGCAATCTACGCTGCACGTAAGGGAATTAGAACTGGACTGGTTGCTGAAACATTTGGCGGTCAAGTGCTGGAAACTTTAGGAATTGAAAATGTAATTGGAACGAAATATACAGAGGGACCTAAGCTGATGGCTCAGGTTGAAGAGCATGTGAAGGAATATCCTGTGGATATTATGAAATCACAGCGTACAGCTAAACTAGAGAAAAAAGAGCTTGTTGAAGTTACTCTTGAAAATGGTGCAGTTCTGAAGAGTAAAACAGCGATATTAGCGACTGGTGCCCGCTGGCGGAATGTTGGCGTTCCTGGTGAGCAGGAATTCAAGAACAAAGGGGTGGCTTACTGCCCGCACTGTGATGGTCCATTATTTGAAGGAAAAGATGTCGCGGTTATCGGCGGCGGAAATTCCGGGATTGAGGCAGCGATTGATCTTGCCGGTCTTGTGAAACATGTAACTGTATTAGAGTTTATGACAGAGCTAAAAGCAGATAAGGTGCTTCAAGAGCGTCTGCATTCTCTTCCAAATGTCACTGTACTGACGAATGTTCAAACGAAGGAAATCACAGGCACAGATAAAGTAAACGGTATTAGCTATGCTGACCGTGAAACTGGTGAAGAAGTTCATCTGGATGTTCAAGGAGTCTTCATTTTAATTGGTTTAGTGCCGAATACTGACTGGTTGGGTGACACTCTGGAGCGTACACGAATGGGTGAAATCATTGTAGATAAACATGGTGCAACCAATGTCCCTGGTGTGTTTGCAGCTGGCGACTGTACAGACAGTGCCTATAAGCAAATCATTATTTCAATGGGTTCAGGAGCAACAGCTGCTTTAGGTGCGTTTGATTACATGATTCGAAACTAAAAATTTATAACAAATAGTATTGGGATGAAGCTACTTAATCCCAAAGAAAAAGCTAGGAGAGTTTGGGACATAAGTAAATGCCCGAACTCTTCTTTGTCTAAAATCCGAATAAACGGCGTTCCAAAAGTAGCTCACTACACTTTGTTCCGATAGCATCAACTTCTAAGTGCTAAAAGCACTAAGAGTTGAAGTTCTCGGAAATAAGCCGAACTATCTCAAAAATATGAAAAGCTCCAGGTAGGTATCAATCAACATCTACTCGGTTCCCTTGTAGTGTTTCTTGACAATTTTCGGATAATTCGTCTTATTGCTGTGAAACACAGCGAGGGATGAGCTGATGTTGAACAGTACCTACTTGGTTCTCGAAGCTAAACACTTTTGTCTCGACCTCTTTTAGTATGCTTAAAACCAAATAAAGGGTGCGGCAGTAACACATACAGACACTTAACTGCGACGAGTAATCGCAGGAGAAACTTCTTCGGAAATACGCCGGCATTCAGCAAACATTTGTGAAACACCAGATAGGAATCAGCCAACATCGAATAGTTTACCTTCGTGTTTCCTGTCATTTTCGGAATTTCTGCCGTATTGCTTAGAATCACTGTGATTGCTCTTTGAGCAGAACAGATGCTGAAAAGTACCTACCTGGTGCTTAGAATCACTGTGATTGCTCTTTGAGCAGAACAGATGCTGAAAAGTACCTACCTGGTGCTTGAAGTTAACCGTTTCTGTTCCATCTTTCTGTTTTTTTTAGTATATTTATTCTAATTTTTTGACTAATAAAAAATATTAAATGATAGTTTTAATTTTTTGTGTGCTTTAAAATTTCAGCGTTGGGATGTCTGGCAAGTCAGGGGAAAATGTAGACGTAAAGTATACTGGACTGGAATCAATGGATTAAAAATGGTTTTCTTAAAACATTAAAAAGATAAAGTTAAGGTGCGATTTTTGATTTGAATATTTTAATGGAAAGCGATTTCATTATGCTATTAATGAAACCAGAGTTTGCTAATCGCAAAATTTTTAGATGGAGTTTCATTTTTAATTTGGATGAAAATTGCTTGTGTGCTACGATTATTTTTACACTCAAGGAGAAAAGTGAGGCAGAGAAAATTATTTCTGCTTAAAAAAAGTCGTACTTTGCAAATCAATTTTTTTCAAAATATAATCAAATATTGATAAAATAATTTTATTTGGCACATAAACCTTTTTAAAATAAGGTTTATGTGCCTTTTTTCTCTTATATAGACTGCTTTAATTTTGCATACAGCCCTATCTAATGTTTTCGAATATGTTACCATAATTAAGGGTTTTTTTATAAAAATCTCTTTGTTTTTTTTTATTGAGAAAAAAACAGGACAAAATTACTTATTTAGAGGATTAAAATATCCATCTCAACATTTATAATGAAATAAATTTGATGAGAAGGCTATTTTAGTGGAAGGGAATAAATAATGATACTAAATGATTTATTGATGGAGGATGATCGCTATAAGTGGTACATACTTCAATATTTAGAGTTAAACAAAAGCTTTTATTGCTCTCTTGATCAAATCTGCGATTTGTTGGAAATCTCCCGATATAAGATAGAAAAATACATTCATGAGCTTAAAGAAGAAATGAATAATGCTCAATTTACTGACATAATCGACTTAATGGATACGGGTGAGATAGTAGTCCATGACTTATCTCACAAAACAGTGAAAAAAATGCGTGTATTATTTATTGAACGAAGCTTGTCATTTCAGATATTTCATCGTTATGTAACGAAGGAAGTCAGTCTTGATAAGCAGATTGAGGCATTACATGTTAGCCGCTCCAGTACCTATCGCTTGTATCAAAAGCTAAAAAATCAGCTGTCAGAAGAAAATATTCAGATAAAGAAAAACAGATTGGTCGGATCAGAATTTGGCTTGCGAAGCTTTTTGTTCGGTATTTACTATGAGTTGTTCAACGGGCTAAAGGATCCGTTTCCTGAAGAAATTAAGCAATTGAGTAGAGAGCTGTTTCAGCACTTGGTTCATTACAAAAATCTAGTATTGCCAAAAACTAAAGAACATAAACTGAGATTTATGATTGAACTGTGGCTAATTCGTCTAAACCATGGGCACTTTGTAAGTGATGCGTATATTTCAGTTGGTGACAGCGAACTTGTGAATTATTTGTCAAAATGGCTAAACAAGCATTTTTCCCTTGAAGAGGGGATTATGGAAAAAGAACGTACTTATCTGCTTCTATTCCTTAAAACATTGTATGAAGAATTAGATGAACCGATTACTTATTTAGAAAGCAAACAGGAAATAGAGGCTAGACAGATCACTGAAGAGCTGCTGCTGTTTATCGCAAAAAATTCTTCTTTTGAGATAGATATCTTATTACAGGATAACGACTTAACAAAGGGATTATTGGCAATCAATCGCAAGTGGCTCAACTATCATTTTAGGGAATCTACTTTTGTAACAAAAGTTCAAAGACGTTACTTTCAAGAAATTAATCCCAAACTGGATAAAATGATTCAACAATTTATCCAGCAGATAGAACAACGTCAATTGTTTGAATCAGCTCAAGAGAAAAATAAGCTTTATTATGATTATCTTTTCTTTTTGATAACAAAAATTTCTGTGGAAAAACTGGAGGAGGCTGTTTATATTTGCATAGATTTTTCACATGGTAAACACTACAACGACTATATCAAGATGATGCTAGGATCGTTGCAAAGCGCTCATATCCAGTATGAAGAGCGTTTGAGTACACGCACACAGATGTATTTGTCAGATTTTTTGATTGATAAACTTCCGTGCCATCAAATTATTTGGAAACGTCCCCCAACACCAGAGGATTGGGCAGAGTTTGGCAAAATATTACTAAAGGTTAAAGGTGAAAGCTATGAATAAGAATGTGTTGATGGCTTTTGTGCTGCCAACGATGATTTTCCATCAAACGACTATTACAGCATCTTTCAGTGAAGCTGTAATCAGTGCCTGCCTAGCAGAAAAAGAGAAAGTCATTGTTTTTGATATGGAAGAATCTGGGAATACATTGATTGTTTCAAATGAGCGGATAGAAGAAGAGCCTTCTAAAGAAGCTGATGTTAAACAAGGGATGGACAGTGATCGAGAAGCAGTAGTTGAAAAGAAAAGGGCACAGCAGTCTGATGATGAGCAAGCACTGCCGAATACGGTTCAGGAAAATCAAAGAAGTGGAGAACGCGCCTATTTTGCAGCACTTGAACACAAAATCAATCAACTGCCAGCTTGGCTGCCAGATGTCGAAAAAGAAGAAGGAGAGTTAATTCACATGCTTTCTAGAATGTCTGGTACTGTTCTTTATGGAACACGTTCAGAGGAACAGAATTATCGTGAACATATGATTTTTTAAGGGGATGATAGTAATGGTTAGAATAAGAAAAATATGGTCAGTAACATTGGTGTTGAGCATACTGCTCGGCTTTCTACCGATACAGGCAATAGCAGAAACAGTGGATGGAGTAGGCATACAGATTAATGAGGCTAGCTTGACCGATTATTCTAGGGCTGAAATCAATCAACAGCAGCGAATCAATGCAGGAGATCAGATCAATGTCAAACTGAAGTGGTCTCTGGATAAGTCCGGGCTGATAGAGCAGGGGCAGACAATTGGAATAGCTTTACCGGAGAACCTGTATTTCAGTGAACAAAGCGGGATGTTGGCAAACAATATGGGCAGTTATTATGTGGCCAATCAGCGCTTATCTTTTTTGCTTAATAAAAATTACGTGTCTTCACAGGAAAATGAACAGATTCCTGACTTTTCCAGTGTAGTCTTCTATGAAGGTGAAGTTGAATTGATTGCTTCTACAAGTGATAAAAATCAGCAAGAAGAGTTTGTTGATTTTGGGAATAACGTTGTGAAGCCGTTATATTATAAACAAGTAAATGAAGAGACAATAAAATCTTCTGAGGAAAGTGAAGACCCTAAAGAAAATTCGCTGTTAATAGAAGAATCAATAGATGGACAAGAAGAACTAAAAAGCAATGACCAATTAGAGATGAGAGAAGCTAGAGCTCATGAATCCAATCTAAATAGTAGAGGGGTAAAGTTATTTACTAATGTAAAAATTACAGATTTTAATGGCCAAGAGTTCTCTCCAAGTAATCCCGCTTTGAAAGATGCAAATATAAAAATTCATTTTGACTGGGTTTTGGATGATTTGGAAGAAATCAAAGCTGGCGATTATTATACTTATCAACTTCCGGACTATTTCTCTATCCATAATTTGGTTTCTGGAGAATTGAAGAACGCAACTAACCAAGTTTTGGGTAATTTTTCTGTCGATTTGAATGGCCTGTTGACAGTTACCTTTAACAGTGTAGGTGAGAACCTAAGCGAGCGACAAGGAACAATTGATTTGACCACAGAGCTGAATATCACATCAGAAAAGGAAGTGGTTACAATCGAAACCGGTATTACTGATAATGATGGAAAAGAAATTACCATCGTGTTTCCTGTAGTAAAAGCCGATATCGTTAAAACAGGTGTCATCAATAATGATAACACTGTAGTCTGGACAATAGTTATCAACGAAAAGCGTGAGGCGTTAAAAAATGTGGTCATTACCGACTATTTACCAGAAGGTCTGACCTATCATTACGCTAGTGCTTTTGTTCAAAATGGCAATGGGGAGTGGGTGAGTGCTCCAGCTGGTTTCACTCAGCTGCTGCAGACAGGAGCCAACACAATCACTTTTTCATTCCCAAATAATGAAATTTTAGATGAACCGGTAAAGCTTGAAATCAGAATGAGGGTTACCGATAAAAATAAAACAGAATTTGTTAATAAAGCAACTATAACTGGGGATAATTTCTTGGGAAATTCTAGTGAAGCCAGTGTTTCTTATGCCGACAATAGCAATTACAAACGTCTCCTTGCTTATGATTTAGATAAAGGTACCTTCAATTGGGAGGTTAAAGCCACATATACAGAGGCAGGCGGAAGCTTCAAAGATTGGTTGTATGCGAAAAATAGTGATCCAAGTATTTCTTTGCACTATTTACTGAAAAATACGCTTGAAATTTATGATGAATCAGGAAATCTTCTTGGTAGTGACAAATGGTCTCTTGCTCAAACAAATGGAGACTATGCAGAAAAGAATGGAGAACTTGTTCATTTTACTTTGAATTTTGTTGATAAAGGAACTTACTTGATAAAATATACAACAAAAGCCTTTGATTTGCCTGTAAGACCAAATACGACAATTCCTAATTATGCTACAGTGATTGATGGCAGTAATAGAGAAGAATTATCAGCTGGTGAGACGGTGAAGCTTGATTCTAAGCTGGGGGTTAAAAAGTTAAGTACCGGTTCAACTCAAACCGATCATAGTGCTGGCTGGCTAGTAAAAATCAATGAAAACCGTATCCAAATGAACAATGCTGTAATTACTGACAAGTTTGAGACCTTGGAAGGTGCTTATCCAAGTGCTTTACAGCTTATCCCATCTACTTTGGAAGTAACCGCTGATGATGGAACGACAACAAAGACTTTGGAAATGGGTGCTGCGAAGGATTATGTTTTAGAAGCTTTAGCTGGTGATCCAACCTATAAAAAAGGATTCCGTATTAAATTGTTGAACAGTTACGCATCAACGACAGATACAATTACGATTAAATATAGAACTCACTATCATATGGATGAGCAAATAATAGGGATGGATGGCTTACCTGTAAACCGCTTTTCCAATTCCGTTACTATTTCTTATACAGGGGAAGACGGCAATACCTATACTGATGGAAGTGAAAGCACTATTTGGGTAGATTTGGCTCTTTCTTATAATGGTGTGAAATATGGGACTTATGTAGCTAAGAATGATGATGTAGCCAATGCATTAAAACCTGCACCAAATCCGTTTGAAGCAATCGCACCAACAGACAGTGTTTATTGGACTGTTTTGCTTAATACCTGGCAAACTAAAATTCCGATAGGAACCACGATACGAGAAGAATTGGGCGAGGGACAGACGCTTCGAGATATTAAAATCTATGACGTAACAATGGATGCAACTGGTGTTAAGGTCAAAAGCCTAGACAAAGAATGGCAGCTGGGGACGGACTATGGTATTACAATGGACAATGGGGTACCAGTCATCACACTGCTGAGTGAACGCACGCAGGCTTTTGCAGTCTATGTCTCAGCGGATGCGTCTGCTGATGTCTATAAATACAAAAACATAGCATTCATGGATACTTTGATTGGCAATCAATTAAAGGTGGAAGGATTTGCTGAAAAGAGCGAGAAGAATGACTGGATTGATAAAGACGGCAGTCAAGATGGTGGAAATCATCGTCTGGTCAATTGGTCAGTTGTTATGAACAAGGATAGTCATACTATTCATAATCCAATAGTTACGGATACTGTAAATATCAGTGAACAGTCTTTTGTTTATGATGCTTCTAAAGATGTAATTGTTAGCATTTATAAAGCTAAAAAAGATCCTTCTGGTAACTTTATCAAAGATGGTGCTGCCCTTGTATTTGATGAGGCAGATAAACCAGTGGTGACATTAGATGCCGCTGCAGGAACACAAACATTGAATATCAAATTAGGAGATATGATTGATTCTCCTTACATTATAGAGTATCAAACGATTCTTGACCCAGGAATTCGAAACAATGAGATTATTAGCAATAAGGCAGTGCTTTCTGGAAAAGATATTCAAATAGAGGAAACGACAAAAGTAGTAACTGTTAAATCTACTGATGGAGTAGGAACTTCTAGTGGTAAAAATGGATCATTAATATTTAGAAAAATTGATGAAAACAATAACTTGATAACTTCAGATTCAGCATTTTTTGATTTGTATCGTAGAGACAGTAATGGCGTGTTGACATTATTAATGCAGGATATAGAAGTTAAAGGAGATAAAATCATTATTAACGGGACAGAGATTGACTCTATCTCAAATCTTCGTTATGGAGATTACGCCATCATAGAAAGTCAGGCACCAGATGGCTACGAAAAAGATGCCGCACAACATGATTTTACTATTTCTAAAAACCAAGTTGAATATACGTTTAGTTTGGAAAATAAGAAAAAAGTTGTTGAAACAACTGCAAAACTGGAAGCGAAGAAAGAACTGAGTGGACGTGTGCTGCAAGCAGATGAGTTCGAGTTCCGACTGACTGGTAATGAAGACAGTGTGAACCAGAGGAAAAAGAATGACGGTACAGGCTTAGTAGCGTTTGATGAGATAAAGTATGATACCGCCGGTATCTACACATATACCATCAGTGAAGTGATTCCGGATACGAAGGAAACCGGAATGAGCTATGACCAAGCAATCTATGAAGCGACTGTAACAGTAGCGGATAAAGGCGGACAGCTGGAAGCGAAAGTCACATACAAAAATGTAGCGTCAGGAGAAGTACCAACCTTCAAAAATGAATATAAGGCACTGGCAGGAAGTGCAAAACTGGAAGCGAAGAAAGAGCTGAGCGGTCGCGCGCTGCAAGCAGATGAGTTCGAGTTCCGACTGACTGGTAATGAAGACAGTGTGAACCAGAGGAAAAAGAATGACGGTACAGGCTTAGTAGCGTTTGATGAGATAAAGTATGATACCGCCGGTATCTACACATATACCATCAGTGAAGTGATTCCGGATACGAAGGAAACCGGAATGAGCTATGACCAAGCAATCTATGAAGCGACTGTAACAGTAGCGGATAAAGGCGGACAGCTGGAAGCGAAAGTCACATACAAAAATGTA